>CAYSRY010000024.1:0-6745 GCA_964433395.1 uncultured Armatimonadia bacterium
ATTCAGGCCGAACTCGACAGGCACCAGAAACGGTTGATGCGCAACGACATCATCCTCGAAACGCGCCAGCCCCTCGGCACTTGTGTGCCCACCCACTCCAGCGTTGATAACCGTGATTGGCTCTTCATCATCACCAATATTGAAATTCAGACGCCGCTCAAGTAATGCGGGGAACGTGTCTTCAACAGGCACACTTGGCAGTCCTTGAGTAACAGAATCGCCGAAGCAGACAATTGTACGTTTCGCCATTTTATTAGCCCCTCATGCAATGTCGAAGAAGCGACATCCAATACAAACATGTTGCTATCCACGAACCGCTGCAACTGCCGCATTTACGGTCTCGTAACTGTCGATCATACCATCTATACGCAATGAGCATAGATAGTCCAATATATGCTGTGGCACCGCTGCCAGGGCCAAATCGCCCCCGGCATCGCGAATAGCAACTGCAGCCCATAGCAACTTCGCGACAGCAGCCCAGCCTACAGCGACCATCCGTGAGAGGTCAACAACGAGATAGGTAGCCTCAGTTGAAGGAATTCTCTGCAACAATGGATCAAGGCGAGCAATGTCCGGACAGTCATTGCCCACGTCGCCTTCAATACTCAATACAGTCACGTCTGGATTCTGCGGGGACTGTCGGAGGACTGTTTCCATATTCTCACCTTCCGCTCACGAATGGCTGAAATATATCGAATGTTGTTTGCATAGTTCTTTAACTACAGTATCAGGGACCTCCACACTGCCAATTGCAACAGGCGTCGATCCCTCTGGTCCGTGGCTGTCGGTGCCGCCAGTTATGAGCAGACACTTCTCAGCAGCCATGGCAGTGTATTTACGCGTCTGAAAATCTGTATGCGTCACATGCCAGACCTCAAGGCCATCAATCCCCATATCAATAAGCTGGCGGACAGCATCATCGTCGTTGCATAGCCCTGGATGTGCAAGTATCGCAATGCCTTGTGCGGCTTTAATGAGCTCAATAACATCCTCAGGCTCAAGCCGCATCCGTGGTACATATGCCGGGCCGCCATTGCGCAGATAGCGATGAAAAGCATCCTTCTGGCTGGTCACATACCCTGCTTCAACAAGGGCTTTGGCGATATGCGGTCGGCCAATGCTGCCATCACCGGCAATCTCGCGCACAATATTAAAATTAACAGTGACCCCCAGCTCCCGCAAACGCTGCACAATCGCTTCTGCACGCTCAAAACGATCTGCACGCACGCGTGACATTGCCTCGCAAAGCTCGGGGTTAGTATGGTCAAAGAGATAGCCGAGAATATGTACCTCTGTATTGTTGACCTGCGTACTTATCTCGATGCCTGGAAGCACAGTAAGGCGACTGCCAGCCGCAGCCACGGCAGGCTCATATGCCGCCACATGCTCGTGATCAGTGATGCTGATGGCGCTGAGCCCCTTTGCAACTGCTACGTCGACAATCTGCTCGGGCGTTTGTGAGCCATCAGAAATCGTGGAATGTATGTGCAGGTCTACAGACATGTTGAGCTACGGTTCCCTGTGTGTGTTAGCGGCCTCATCGACGGTGGTGACAAGCGAGGCCCAGTGACGTGCCAGTGCCGCAGCGCCACATTTGTCGAGTGGCTCATTATTGCTGCCGCAGAACGGGGACTGCACACAGGCAGGGCATCCATCCTCACACGGACAGCTTTCGAGCGTCTCCGCACATGCTGTGAGCAACTCTCCAAGCCTGAAGTATACCATGCGGGCGATTCCCACACCACCCGGGTAACCATCATAAATAAAGATAGTCGGCCGACCGGTCTGGTGATGAACTGGCTCAGAAGCGCCGGCAGCATCTCGCTGATCGCACATGGCAAAAAGCGGGAGCAGCCCGATCATGGAATGCTCAAGCGCATGGAGAGAGCCGGCAATATCAAAGCCACCGGCCAGACACATTTCGAGTGCATTCTCATCACTCAGCCATATGCCGGTGGTCTCGAACTCCGTCGATGGCAAATCCAGTTCCACAACCTCCAGTTCGCGATGGCGGCTTTGGCTGATGCGACGATATCCGGTGACCTGCGAAGTGATGCTGACCATGCCATAGCTGATATCGAGTGCCCCCGACGCGACGTGCTCAAGCTCTGTACGTGGTTCAACCTTAGACGCGATCATCGGCCGGGTATAGTAGCGTACCTCGTCTTTAACAACAGAGGCGGTACGCTTCTCAAGATCAAGCGTAACGACACGATATGTCTCCCCGGCGTGCATGTAAATGGCGCCCTGATGCAGGGTGCGCATTGCGCTGTCCGCATCTTCTGTGGCCAGTAGTTCATCCGTGCCATGAATGACGACATTGTACGGAGCCCCGGAAATGGAACGAATGCTCACCGCGCCCGCAGGATAGTGCTCCGGAAAAGTCCAGTACCACTTGTCATTCCGGCGCATAAGGTAGCGTTCCTGCGTGAGGAGCTCAAGTATCTGTGGTGCTTTGGGGCCAAATTGCCCACATTCATGGGCTTCAATGGGAAGTTCATAGGCGGCACAAAGCAGATGAGAACCAACGACAAATTCATTATACGGATCAATCGCTACTTGCTCGACGCCTGTTGTCAGCAGGTATTCAGGATGCCTCATGAGGTATTGATGAATGCCCCCGCCAACGGCAATGAGAATGGCCAGTGAATCGCGCCCGGAGCGCCCGGCCCGGCCAGCCTGCTGCCAGACGCTTGCTATGGAGCCGGGATAACCCAACATGAGCACGGCATCGAGTCCGCCAATATCGACACCGAGTTCAAGTGCTGTGGTGGAGGCCACAGCCAAAAGCTCACCATCAAAAAGGCGACGCTCGATATCGCGACGCTGCTCTGGAAGATAGCCGCCACGATATGCCATGATTTTCGACGACAGGCCATCTTCGGCAAGCAGATCGCGGGCATAACGCAATAAGAGCTCGGTGGTGGTACGCGACAATGTAAATGTGATGCTGCGAATATCCTCGCGCGCCATTGCTGCAATAAGCTTGGCCGCTTCGCTGTTCGGACTTCGCCGTTCACCGGTAAGCTCACTGGCAAGCGGCGGATTCCACCACCCCATGACACGGCGACCGGCTGGTGCGCCATCACGATCTATGAGGTGGGCATCGACACCGGTAAGCTCGCGTGCGAGGTGTTCAGGATTGCCGATTGTTGCCGAGCAACAGATGAACTGCGGGTCTGCTCCATAATGGCGCGCGATGCGCCGTAACCGCCGAATCACATTCGCCGTATGCGCACCAAATATCCCGCGATATGTGTGCACCTCATCAAGGACGATATATTCCAGATTGCGGAAAAAACTGGCCCACGTGGAGTGATATGGCAATATGCCGATATGAAGCATGTCTGGGTTGGTGAGGATGACCTGCGCCTGACGACGAATCTGGCGACGCAGAGAGCGCGGGGTATCGCCATCGTACGTCTCGGCGGTAAATGCGTCACCTGCGCCGAATTCGGCAAGTTTGCGCAACTGGTCCTGTGCCAGAGCCTTCGTCGGGTACAAAAGAAGCGCGCGGCTGGCAGGCCGACGGGCAAGTTTCTCCGCCAGCGGCACCAGATATGTGAATGTTTTGCCACTGGAAGTCCCCGTGACGACGACAGTATTCTCGCCATCAAGTGCAGCATCAATTGCCTCGACCTGGTGACTGTAGAGACGTTTGATGCCAAGGTTATCCAGAATCCTCTGCACACGCGGATGCAGCTCGTGTGCGAGATCTGCATATTCGGCCTGTCGCGCGGGAATTACGCGGAGATGCTCAAGCTGATCGCGATATTCTTTTTCATGGGTTATTTCATTGAGGAATCTCAGCGGATCCATTACTTCTCACTTTTCGACACATCAGAGTCCGGCGGTACATGAGAGCTCGCAGCGGCCTCATCTTCTTCAGAGGAACGCTCCAGATCGGCAGCAATGTCAGCCGGACGGCGGCCGATGCGCCCTGCAGCTTCCAGAGGCGCTCGTGCGCCCTCTCCACCCGAAACTGCCTGGACGCGATCTTTGCGACGGTCAATCAGGAGCGCGATTCCCACACTGAGAAAATAGAGCGCGAGCATCGGCAAAGCCAGTACTGTCATGTTAAACGGGTCAGGCGTCGGCGTGACGAGAGCCGCAATAACTATAATTATGACGATCGCCCAACGCCAGCTGCGCACAAGTGCTGCACTGGACATGAGGCCGACGCGCACCAGAAATGTGATCACAAGCGGCATTTCAAATGCGAGGCCGAAGCCGAGCAACATCCGGCTGAAGAATCTGAGGTACTGATTGAGTATGAACTGTGGTTCAACGCCTAACGTAACATTAAAACGGATAAGAAATGCAAAAGCAGCGGGAGTCGCAAGATAGCAGGGCCGCGGGTATGACGATAAAAGCATAGCGGCGCTCGGCTGCCGTCAGTGCTGGGGCGATAAACAGCCAGCACTCGATAATGATGCCGACAGCAGCGAGAATGACACCGCCGAGCAGTGCGACCTGCATCATCAGAATGAGGCCGCCGGCGGGATCAAAAATATGGAATGTGAAATCCTGCAGTCCTGCCCGGGACGCCCCCTCAAAAGCCGGATATTGCAGTGCGTCCATCAAATCCGCGCGGAATTTCCAGGCAACAGCCGATCCGATGACAATGTAGAGCAGGCAACGCAGAATCCTCATGCGCAGCTCTTCCAGATGTTCAACTACACTGACACCACGCGGTTCAGACATTGGCTCCACACTGACTGGGGCGACTAGTGATATTGGCAAGCAGCCTGAAAGAGGAGGCTGCAACCTGTTTCGGCATCAAAATAGTGGCATTTCCCTGTATCGACGCACACTCGCATGACCTGTCCTTCGGCTGCTGAGGTGCTGCTGTCAAAACTGGCCATCACCGGCTGGCGACCGAATTGCATGTAGACGAGCGCCGTAGCCCCCATTGGCTCAACCACATCGACAGTCCCCTCAATTGTATTGGATGCCTCGGGCGCCAGCAAGCCCGGCAGTGATGCGTCATACATATCTGTCGGTCGTATGCCCAGTGTTACAGTACATCCTCTATACTCAGAGAGCGTCTCGCAGTGGGCCGACGCTGCCTGCAGTCGCAGGTGTTCCGAAGACAGCCACAGAGTGCCGTTAATCTCCTCAACTGTCACGTCCATGAAATTCATCGGAGGATTACCGATAAAACCGGCGACAAAGCGGTTGACCGGACGGTTGAATATGGCGAGCGGGCTGTCACACTGCTGAATGACGCCCTGATCCATTACTGCAATCCTGTCCCCCATCGTCATGGCTTCGACTTGATCGTGCGTGACATATATGGTTGTGATGCCGAGACGTTTGTGGAGGCGGATGAGTTCTGCACGTGTCTGGACACGCAGTTTGGCATCGAGATTGGAGAGCGGTTCATCCATCAGAAAACACTGAGGTTCGCGAACTACAGCCCTGCCCAGAGCAACTCTTTGCCGCTGGCCTCCAGAAAGCTCGGCCGGCCGGCGCATAAGATACTGCTCAATATTCAGCATGCGGGCAACCGCACTCACTCGGTTGGCCACGTCTTCCCGCCCGACATGACGAAGCTTCAGGGCAAATGCCATATTATCGAACACAGTCATATGCGGATACAGGGCGTAATTCTGAAAAACCATTGCGATATCGCGATCACGAGGTGAAATATCAGTGACGTCATTGCCGCCGATAATGACGCGCCCCGAGGTAGGACTGTCAAGGCCAGCGATGATGCGCAAGCAGGTGGTTTTGCCACATCCAGAGGGCCCAACAAGTACGAGGAATTCTCCATCTGGCACCTGCAGATCAACGTTGTCAAGCGCCGTGGTCGAACTGAATTCCTTGGTGAGCCCTGTAATCTCGACCGCACCCATAACTTCAGTACTCCCCTCTGCATTCAGAGACGGCGAGGAAGCATATCATAAGAAAAAGAAATGGTCGCCACCACGTGAGCATGCACTCATCGTCTGCAGCGACCGTCATGGAGCACACTGTTTTTGAAAATCATCGCGTTCAGTGTGGCAAGCTCAATAGCCCATGTAAAGCGGATCGCCCGTGCCGCCAGCGACCTGACTCGCCTGCACGCTCTTCACGTGCCCATCCATGAAGCAGATGTTAATGGTGTCATTGTGCCACGGAAATTCATCGAACTGCTTGCTCATATCCGCAAGCGGCAAGTGTCCTGAACGCGTACCATGCGATGCCGGACAGGAGCGCTCCCACGACCACGGATTGTCGCTGAGAAGCATAGTGTTGGCGGGGCGCCGTATCTGCTCCATCTTGCAGACTCGATCCGGAAAGACTTCGTCGCAAATGGTCGCGTAACTGATGGGCCCTGTCTCACCGGAGGGGAACCGCACCTGGACTTCCTGCTCGCCGCCTTGGCAGACATAGATCTGTACATTAGTCACATATTCAAACCAGCGCCAGTACCAGTTGCCGTCTTCCGCACCAGCAGTCGAACGCTGCCGACCAATTGCCAGGGTACCGTCATAGTCTCCCGCGTACATGGCCGCGGCACTCCCCAATTGCTTGAGGTTACTGATGCAGCTTGCCGTATAGGCCCGATTGCGGGCCGAAGCGAAAACGGGGAACAGAATCGCCGCCAACACGGTAATTATGGCTATTACTACCAAGAGTTCAATCAGGGTAAAGCCGCGAGTAAATCTGTTCATTCTGCCAGCCCTTCCGGGGAGTCTCAGGCACCGCCTGGGATGGAGGCAGCCTCAATGTGAACCTTTTGACAGAAGCTGTCCCTCTT
>CAYSRY010000024.1:6755-15080 GCA_964433395.1 uncultured Armatimonadia bacterium
TTGATAGCAGCAAGCTCACAATTAGTGTGGTTCGCCGTTCAATTAGCCGATTCCTCTGCAACAATAGCGGAGACCTTTTTCCTATAGGCGGTGCGTCCCCGCTCATCATCCACCTCAACCTCGATTATATGTTCACCGGGCTTGGATGCAGTGGAGTTCCAGACATAGCGGAATGGAGCTGCATTGGTAACCCAGCGGACATCGCCATCTATGTAGACAGTGACCATGGACGGCTTAACATCGCTGGGAACGTCGATGGTCACCTCGACAACCCCCTTCACTGCCTGAGGTGGCGCGCCGATAACTGAGATCCAGACATCATTTATATCGGCAGGCCCTATGTCAGCCATCGCTAACTCATAAACGGTCTCAGGCGGAGCGGCAGGCGGAAGAACAGGTCGTGACACAATCGGCACGGGCAGACTTTCTGCAGGCTCCTCGCCGGTATCTGCATTGGTCTGCACGCGGGAGAGAAAATAGGCGTCTCGGACAATCCCCGCATAAGCATTGAGGATCGTGGAATTTGCAGTCAGTGAGTAGTTGTTGTCAGCGAGATTATCAGACATGGCGTCAACGGAGAACCAGTTAATCATCTTCACCCGCGGAAATTTCCCTGAGAGTGCAGAGTACAGTTTTGTCATGTTGTTGATGGCGAAGTCTGTGGTTTCCCGCTTTTCTGCGCGACAAAAATGCGTGGCTGCATACTCGCAGATAGCGATCGGCTTACGATCGGCATAGAGATTATAGACATATCGGAGTAGTGACACGGGATCTTCGGTTGGCGGCTTGCTGATGTCGCCATCTTGATGAACCACGCTGTAAATGTTGACGCCAACCCAGTCAACATAGTCATCGCCAGGATAGTACTTCTCAATGGTTGATTGAGGGGTTGCGAACGGGCACCAGACCATCGCAACATTCGGGGCTGTCTTTTTTATGATTTTATACAGCATTCGCCATCTGGAGATAGTCATTATCTTTGACAGCATCAAGCCCCTGATTAGGTTCCCAGGCTATCTGGGGAGCTATTCCCTGAGCCTGCAGATCTTTCACCCAGCGAAATGGAAATGGCTGTCCGTAGCCTACATAGCGAAAGTAGGAAGCATGCTCTTTGCCTACCAGACGCTGAAATTCCCGAACATCCCCATTAACTCGATTGTCTAACTCTATATAAGCTCCGACGTAACATCCATTGGCTGGCTCATAGAGTGCCAGACCCGCGCATGCAGGCGCTCCCATCGCGCAGACGCACGCGAGTGTGATAATGAATAAGGTGCTGGGATGTTGGGGGAGGAATGTGATCAATGCAGGATAGCTTTCGCTTTCATCACAAAGGGACCCTACGTCATCCGTACTGTGTTCCAGATTTGGGACTCTGTGTAAATTATAGTGAGTGGCTGGGATTACTGCAATGGTAGTAATGGGCGAAAAGAGAACAAGGCCATTTTTGAGCACGCGCCTAAGCTCCGAATGCTCATGGCCGAGAAAATCTGCTGGTTACAGATTTGACGGTATGATACGTATACTCTATGATTCTACAGTAGCAGGTCGCCTCGGAACACCATTGGCATATGTTGCGTTATAGTCTGATAAGTTGGAGCATTATATGACGAGCCCCATCCACATTGTGCGAAAAACTGCAAGCCAATGGATGCCACTATATGTGTGCATTGCATTATTTATGTTGCTATTATTGTGTGGGTGCCGCGAAAACTCCGCAGAAGCTTCGGAACGGGGCAGCACTTCAACGCAGAGCAGACCCGCACAGGCAAAATCGACACCACCAACTCCCCCACCTCTAAGGAAGTTCACTGTGATCGCAGTGGGCGACATCATGTTGGATCGTGGTGTGTGGCGGACGATCAAGAAAAATGGCACCAGCAGCATTTTGGCTAAGGTGCGCGAACTGACCCGTTCCGCCGATATTGCATTCGCGAATCTGGAGTGTCCTCTTTCAAGTGATGATACGCACGGATATAATCAGGGAATGATGTTCGATGCGCCGCGTTCAAACGTGAAAGTACTGCTTGACGGTGGCTTTGACGTGGTGACACTGGCAAACAACCATTCACTCAACGCGGGCAAACGCGGCATCACAAGCACTATAGACACCCTTGATAAGCATGGCATTGCATACTGCGGCGCACGACGGCCGGAGGAGAAAGAGGCCGCGTGGAAACCTACATACAGAGAAGCCGGAGGTTACACTCTGGGATTCATGGGCTTCACAGACCTGAGCTTTGAACACGGATCATATGCAAAAATGGATAGCTACGAATTGCTCGCACAACGGCTCTCTACTGCGAAAAAGAACTGCGATTTTCTTTTTGTCTCGGTTCACTGGGGCAACGAATACGAGAACAGGCCCACCACACGTCAGAAGAAGCTCGCACACTTTCTGGTAGACAACGGAGCCGATGTTGTGTTAGGGCATCACCCTCATGTTCTCCAAGGAATGGAAGTATACAAGGGCAGTCCGATCCTGTATTCGATGGGCAACTTCGTCTTCGATCAAAAGGAAGGCGAGCGCATGGAAAGCGCGCTTTTCCATCTGACCTATACAGAGGATCACGGCTGGGCCATTTTCGCAAAGCCGATCTGGATTCCACGAAGCCGGATGGGGCCAATTTACCCAGATGCGAACAGAGCCGGAAAGATATCGGCACGGCTCACAAAGCTTTCGACCGAACTGGGAACTGCGGCAAAGGATTCAAACAACAAAGTATGGGTGACTGTGCAAAGGCCCGAACCGGGCAGCATTACAGTAGCCACCTCAGCCAGGTACAATAAGGAGCAATAGAATGAAGGTATGTTTCTACACAGCACTGCTGATCGCAGCATTGCTGGCCGCAGTCACCCCATCTGTGCTGGCGGATACGCCAGAGATCGTAGCGACTGTGAATGGCAAAGATATCACTTATAAGGACCTCGTCGATATATGCCTGAAACGCCATGGTCCGGCGACACTTGAAAATCTTATCGTAGCGACGGCAATTGAGCAGGCAGCGAACGAAGCGGGCGCGCAAGTCACGATGGACGCGCTTGAGAAAAGATGCCTGGCTGCGAAAAACCAGATCGACCAGCGAGCCGGCGTGACAGGCTACAACTTCGTTCAATGGCTGACTATGAATAACATGACCCCTGACATGTTTCAGGAAAGTGTCTACCTGAGCATGCTGGTTGAAGAGATGGTCGCGGACAAAGTGAGTGTCACTGATCAGCAGGTTGTGGATTACTATACGCGCAATCGCGAGAACCTCCGCAAACCCGAGAGAGTATTGGTGGCTCACATTTGCGTTGCAGATGAGACGAAGGCCAACGAGCTGCGCGACCAGATACGGCGGGGCGAGGTAAGCTTCGAGGAAGCGGCGAGAGCAAATTCAATTGATCCCTATACAAAGGACAAAGGCGGCGAATGGGGCTATGTTGTCGAAGGCGACGACCCATTCCAGAAGGCGACGTTCGCTCTGAAGAAAGATGGCGAACTGAGCGCAGTATTCAAATCGCGAATGGGCTTTCACATCGTCAAGCGCCTGAAGCGCGAACCGTCGGAGGTTCCACCATTTGAGGAGATAGAAACGCAACTCCGCGAGAAACTCGAGCGCGAGAAACTCATGAAGGTAGCTGAGGAGAAGCGCATAGAGATCCTCAAAGCAGCAAAAGTTGAAACGCACATAAATTTCGGCCCAACAGCTCCACCTGACGCCGGAGAGAATCAGGCAACCAATAACAAATAGAGCAACATCCGGTCACAAAGCTAATCAGCCCTCACCTGTTCAGGTGAGGGCTGTGCTTTGTCTGCAGCACACATTCTCCGGAGGAAATACGCGTATATTGGCGAACTAACAATGAGAATACCCATATAGATGAGACTTCGTAATGTGGGAGGTCGTGCAGTGAGCACGCGACGATATTTTGATATACACCGGCACTACCACGTGACAGAGGGTGACCTCGGGACGTATGTTGCCGAATGTCAGACGCACGGCGTGGAAAAAGTCGGCATGTCCACATGTGGTCCCCTTTTCAACCAATATGACAATGAGGGAGTATTGCGTGCAATGCAGCAATACCCGGATATGATGATCGGCTTTGGCTACGTGCGACTGGGGCTGGATGGCGCGCAGAAGGTGGATGAGCTGTATGCCATGGGGTTCAAAGCACTCAAGGTAATCGTTCCGGCAACATTCTACGACGACCAGAGCCTGTTCCCTGTCTATGCACGTGCCGAAGCGCTGGGAATGCCGATCAACCTCCATTGCGGCATTACCGGCCAACTCCACCACCCACGCGGTCATCACACGTCTTCGCGGTATCAACGCCCGATATGTCTGGACGCAATCGCACGAGAGTTCCCCAGCCTGAGAATCATCATGCCCCACCTCGGTTTCCCGTGGATAGATGAAGCCTGCGCGGTGATTGCGACCTGGCGAAATGTCTACTGGGATCTGACGGGCTCATCACTGCTCAGAGTGGATGCGCGAAAGCTGCAGGAGTACTTCCTTATACAAGGCGAGGACGTGTGGCAGTCGATGCTCTCACGCCTCGTATGGGCAAGTGACGTTCACCCTGTAGACCAGCTTATCGCGCGGTATGAGGAAGTACTGGACCTCATGGGCGCAACAGATGAGCAGCGCGAGGCCGTATACTGGGGCACCGCCGCTGCCATGTTTGGGATTGAGTGACAAAAACGGGGCTGCATAAATGCAGCCCCGTTTTTGTACGTGTAATGGGGAAAATCTGTATTTAGCGAAATCTTCAGGCGCGGTCGCAGATTCCTTTGGCCACGCGAGCGGCCTCTACGCCTGAGAGAAACATTCCGCCGAAAATCGGGCCCATGCGGGGCGAGCCATGCACTGCATTAGCGGCCATGCCGGTGACGACGAGACCGGGGTAGATTTCCTTCGTGTTGCCAACAAGTGCGCCTTCGCCGAGTTCAGCGTGCATCGGCCGTTCGCCTGGAACGCCGCCGGTCGCTGTGTTGAATTTCGCGCCGGGGATTTTCCGCAAAACGCCAGTGGCAATCTCTGCGGGATGGCCAGTCCCATCGATAACGCATTTCGAGGACAGGGCGAGCGGATCAACGTGCATGCGGCTGTCGGCTACGGCTCCCCAGTTTATGACGACGCCGCAAACAGCATCAGCGCTGTCGATCATGACATCCTCAACGTGCACACCGACCCAGATACGGGCACCGGCATCAATTGCGGCTGCCGTGCATTTGGCGACTGTTTCGACTGAACTTGCGACGTAGTAGCCATCGTGCTCCTCAAGCTTTACGTCGACCTCTTCCATCAGGTGTTTGGCGACATCCTGAACGACGATTCGCGGCATGAGCATTGCGCCGCCCCAAATGCCACCGCCAACGGAGAGCTTGTGCTCAAAAACGTTGACTTTATAGCCTTCAGCGGCAAGCAAGCGCGCTGCTGTCAAACCTGACGGCCCTGCGCCTACAATTGCAACATCGCTTTCAATCGCGTCGCCAAATTCTCGTGCGAAACTTTGCACAATCAGCGAACTGATTGTGGTCTCGCTCAGCGGTTTGGAATCCATCAATATCAACTCCATGTATTCACACAGTCAGGCGGGGCACATCTCCAACCGAAGGGGAAAAGCGCGCCTGTAGGGTACGGCAATACAGTTAACAGAGGGATTGTACCGCATCCCCTCTGCGTTCGCAATAAATCACACCCATGGTAATGCTGAGGCGCCTCAGGATTCTGGCGGGCTGAGCAGTACGTCGCACACATCCTGTAACGTAGAAAAACGGTGGAATGGACATTTCTGCTTTTCAAGATGCTCCGCCAACGCTTCTTTGGCGAATACGACATCCGCATAGGGCGCTCCACACAGATCTGAGTGCCCATCACCAATATAGAAGATGCGCGTAAAATGTTTACGCAACCGTTTCAGATGCGCAGTCTTACAGTTGCCACAATCCGAGCATTCTGGATCGCGGTGCGGAAATGACAAGACAACCCCCTCATCACTGACTTCAGCGTGGTTCGCGAAGCGTGGAATGCACTTGCCAGGTCGCTCAATAACGCGCTCGCCCGGACAAGTCTGCCAGCCAATTTTGGCAAGCATGCGGTCAACATAGAAATCCAGGCCATCACTCACCACGACCAGACCTGCACCGGCCCGCATTACTCCCCGTACCAGAGAATCGAAGGCTGGATCGATCTCAAGGCTGTCGATGAATTCATAGAGTTCCACTGCAGAGCGTTTCCAGAGCCCCCACTGTCCCTCCATGCACTGCATCGAATCAATCTCCCCACGGCGCCAGCGCCACTCCAACTCCCACGCCTCGTCGCCATCGAGTGTATCAATCATGGCAATGCCTGTGTCGATAGTGCTGATCGTACCGTCAAAATCGATGAATATGAGGTCGTCTTCGCGAAGGCGAAGCTCTTCATCCGACTGTTTGCAATACATGGCAACATTCCCCTGTGCAGATAAGTATGAGTACCATCTTACCACAGTCGGGGCGGTTTGTGCTGATGTCGCGAGAAAGAACATTGGAGATATGAGAGGGTAATTACTGATCTGAGAAGAATTAGCATGCAGTGTCAAACTACCCATTGGAGGCCCACTATGTCGGAGTTCACGTTTCGGCAGTATGCCAAAGACGACGCCAAAGACCTGTTGAGCATACGCAACGCCATATTTCCGCCTCTGACATTGGAGCAGTGGCGGCAGAGCGAGGCCACGAACACAGCATCAATGGCATATATGGGCGAAGAAGTCGTGGGCGCGATCCCTATGGATCGACGAGCATTTCAAGTTGCTCCAGGGGCGATCATCAATACAGTTTTTGAGCATGCAGTTGGTACGCGCGAAGACATGAGGTCGAAGGGTGTCGGTGCTGGCATGATCAATGCGGCGCGTGAATTCCTCCGCCCCGAGGTAGACACACTCATGGTATACCGAGGCGCAGAACGCAGCCCCGGATACCGTTTTTATGCCAAAACAGGACATGTCGATCTCATCTATCTGGCCGATGCCATATGGGAACCTTGTGGTTGCCATGCACCAGACTGTGCAATTGGTGGCATCGCAGAGATGGACACCGATCGTGAGCAGATCTTCGCCACTTTCCGCGACACCTATGGCCAATACGGCGGCTTTCCTGCCCGTGATGACGCGGATTACTGGCAATATGCGATGAGCCGTCAGATTTTTGATGTGCTTCCACAGGAAACGTATTACATCAGGACACCGGCTATCGGCGAACTTGAGGCATACATCATTGCCGGCCTGAGAACCACGCGGGGAGATGACTACCCGGTGACCGTACAGGATGCGGCATACAAAGGCGATGCAGAAGCAATGCACCGTTGCCTGTCGACTCTGGGAATGCTCGCACAACAACAGAAAAGAAAAGTGAATTGGCTCCTGTCGCTGGAACACCCTTGCAGAGAGATTGCCTATGATGCGGGGTTCTCGCAAGCCGCGCGGCATATGATGATTATGGGACAGGTCATCAATCCACAGCGCCAGTTTGTGCGTGTCTGCGCCGACATGGGTGCAGTGGCGGACCTGAAGATCGGTGTGTGGACACCAACGGGGGACTACATCCTCTACGAGGGTCCTGATGCGAAGAATGAAGTCGTGATTGAAGCAAAAGACTGGGCGATGCACCGGCTGCTTTGCCGGCGACTGGATTTCGCCAGCGCATACCGGCAGGAACTGGTTACGCTGCGCAACGGCAACGCGGACGATGCAGAAGCAATCGGGCGTGCCCTACCTTACAACGTCTGGGCCTATGCAGGTCTGGACTACGTATAGCGTAAGAAGATGTAGTTGTTGTCACGACAAGCACCGTGGTGGCAAGCATGTTTTTCGCTTGACAAAAACATGAGAACCCGGTATAGTTACGGTCCAATATGTAAAGACTGTGAAAGGGAGTAGTAAGCGTCACGTTACGTTCCGAGAGAGGCCGTTGGACGAAGTTGGATATCTTCGATGTCCGACCCGTTCGCTGGAAGATGGCTATCGTAACGCCGCTGAATCTCGCCCTGGAGTTGCAGGCTGAACGATGTATCCGAACTGCTGATACAAGCATTCGGTTCTTCCAGTAGGTACTGACGGTTCTTCCCCGTTACAGGAAGACGGTGTCGCGACAGGTTGACCTGCGCCGCACCTACAGAGTGAGGGAGCAATAGCTCCCTAAGAAGAGTGGTACCGCGCGGGCATAACTATCCCTGCGTCTCTTCTGTTACCCATTTGTGGGTATGGAAGCGATGCGGGGTTTTTTGTTTTGCGCGAATGATACCGCTCAGAACCAGACCGACTCAAGAGTCGGCACATCGGAGGAATCACAAT
>CAYSRY010000024.1:15090-20696 GCA_964433395.1 uncultured Armatimonadia bacterium
TCGTCATCTTTGACACCACCCTGCGCGATGGCGAACAATCACCGGGCGCCAGCATGAGCATGAGCGAGAAGCTGCAACTCGCACATCAGCTTGCGAAGTTACGCGTGGACGTCATTGAGGCCGGCTTCCCTTATTCGTCACCTGAAGACTTCGAATCGGTGTCGCGCATAGCCGAAGAGGTGAAGGGCCCAACAATCTGTGGCCTCTCGCGGACAAAACCCGAAGACATCGAGTCATGCTACAACGCAATTAAAAATGCCGAGAAGAAACGGATCCATACATTCGTCGGCACCTCACCTCTGCATGTCGAAAAGAAACTTCGGATGACCTATGACCAAGTTCTGAACATGGCGGTCGAAAACGTCAAATTCGCACGCAGTCTGTGTGACGATGTCGAATTCTCAGCTGAAGATGCCATGCGCACTAATCTGGCATATTTGCGTGACATAGTTGAAGCGGTCATCGAAGCAGGGGCTACAACTGTAAATATCCCCGATACTGTCGGCTACACGCTGCCATGGATAGAGACTGCAACTATGAACTTCCTGTTCGAAAATGTGCCAAATATCGATCAAACCATCATCAGCGTACATAACCATGATGACCTCGGTCTTTCTGTGGCCAACTCACTGGCAGCAGTCAAAGCAGGGGCAGGTCAGGTTGAGTGCACCGTCAATGGATTGGGCGAGCGAGCAGGCAACGCGTCTCTCGAAGAGATCGTCATGACTATTAAGACGCGGTCAGACAGTTTCGATGGAGCTTACACAGACATCGAGACCTCACAGATAGTGAAGACGTCAAAAATGGTCTCGAACTTCACTGGTTTCGCGGTGCAACCGAACAAAGCCATCGTTGGTCAGAATGCATTCCGGCACGAGGCAGGTATTCATCAGCATGGTATGCTGATGGACCGACAGACCTATGAAATCATGGAACCGCAGGACGTGGGCTGGGATGACACGGTACTGACATTGGGGCCTCGCTCGGGCAAACACGGCGTCCGAAGCCGCCTGCATGACCTCGGCTATGAGATAAGCGACGAACAGCTCGGCGCAGTCTATAAGCGTTTTATCGAGATGGCTGACAAGAAGAAGCAAATCTATGATGAAGACTTGCACATTATCATGCGCCAGGCGACTTCCGAGCGTCTTGAGACGTGGACACTGGTCAGCCTGGAAACCCATGCAGACGATGCGAACCCATCAAGCGCCAGAGTTATCCTGGAAAAAGAAGGCGAGAAGTTCGAAGGGGCTGGCACCGGCAATGGTATGGTTGAGGCTTCTTACAGAGCGATCGACAGCATCGTCGGTATCGCTCTGACGCTGGAAGATTACTCACTGCGTGCCGTCACACGCGGCAAGGATGCGATTGGTGAGGTGACCATCCGCGTTCAGCGCAATGGAGATGCTGCGCAAGGCCGGGCTGCGGCAACCGATATAGTACGGGCCAGCGCATCGGCATATCTGAATGCGATAAATCACCTGCTGATCAAGCAGACACTGGCAAAACGCGAGGGCACGGAAGACACACCGTAATCATAGAACAGCGAGATGTCACTATGCGGGACCTCGTAGAGCTGAAAATCTGTGGAATAACAACAATCGCCGACCTGCGGATCGCCGCGCAGGTCGGCGCGTCATTTTTCGGGTGCATCGTGGAGATTCCACGCTCGCCCAGGAATGTGAGCGTTCAGGTGGCGCGCTACCTTGGACGCGCGACCTCTATACCCCAAGTCTGCGTCGTCGAGACAGAAGACGCTGAGTGGATTTCTCGTGTTGCTGAAATCTGCTCGCCAGCGGCAATTCAACTCCATCCATCAGCCGGGGCATCGCTGGAGAAAATCGCCCTGCAGCTTCCCGAAACGACGGAGCTGTGGCTCGCGATTGGCATTCCTCGCAAAACTGATGCAGAAGCGACCTATATAGATGAGATTGTCGCCCGCATCACTGCCGCAGCAAATGCAGGAGTAAAACGCATAGTCCTCGACACGGTCAGCAGCAGCGGCACCGGCGGCACAGGAGCAGTTAATGACTGGCAAGCCGCTGCCCAGATCGTGCAACGCTCTCCCCTGCCCATAATGCTTGCAGGCGGCATCACGCCGGCGAATATAGCTGAGGCAGTGCAAACCGTGCACCCACATGGGATTGATGTATCAAGCGGAATAGAGCAACGCCCCGGCGTGAAAGATGCAAAAAAAATGACGGAGCTGGGACACCAACTCCGTCAAGCCAAGTCATGTCTGTAAGCTGAGATATCAGGGAGCAGCCGGGGGCTCGAGAGCGACTTCTGGTCGAGCTGCATAGAGCGTCAGGAACCCGACATTATCCGGATTCACTCTTTGGACTGCCCAACCAAGCTTCCAGACCTCATCATTCCGGGCGCATAGCTCAAACCAGTAATTCCCCATAGTCGCTGCGTGCATCTTGCCACTGCCATCCACCCTGTCAGAGAACTGTGGCGCCTCTAAGGAACCGTCCCATATCTGATCAAGCAATGTGTTTGAGAACGCTTGCATGTCTTCTTCCGAGAACACGATGTTACGAGACGCGGCCTCAATGCAAAAGCTTAATGACAATCCCCCATGGCCAAAGTCGTCGGCCCCATCAGCCACTTCCTCAGGAGAATCCCAGTAAGCAAATGTCCAGGCATCGCCAGTCCGGCGTAGCTTCGAATGGAAGAATTTCGCCATGCGAGTAGCTACGTCAAGGTAATGGGCAGCAAGCCGTTCATTCTCCACGACTTCTGCCATTATCATGTAGGTCCGGCCGAGAGCCAGGTACTGATTGTGCGGCTGTGGGCGGACCGCCTCGGGTATTTCGTCAGGGTCAAGTGAACGCAGATAGGGGTTGGCAACAACAGGCGCCCATTTGAGGAAACCCGCATCGCCAGCTTCCACCCAGCACGACTCCCATTTTTCGAGAAAATGCGTCGTCAGAAGCTCAGAGTATTCAGTAGCTTTGGCTGCATAGGTCGAGCCCAAGCCAGGATCCCGACGTACTGTTTCAATGAACAGTGCAATCGGATATGTAATCGTGCCATCGTGTACGGCCCACTCGAGAGGCAGAACGGCTTCGGTGCGAATGTGAAATTTGTCACCTTTCGCAGGTGCACCCGAGATAGTTGTTTTTACCCCCGGGATAACTGTTATAGTCTCGCCAGCTGAGTATGGTTCCCCACGGGCAATGAGTGCGGCAAGGTCGTCGTCACTGACCTGATACTTTGTCGGCTCAGTGAATTCAATAGTGTAAGTATGGCCGGTGACATCAGTATTTGCGCGCGCACGACAGAGTTTCGGGCCGATGGTGCCGCTTCCCTTATTCGCATTGTCGGCACTCGGCCATGCCAAAGCATCTGAGTATTCTATGGTCTGCCAGCCGAGATAGCCGTCCTCGTCCGGATCGGACAAATTCGCAATCATGCGGTCGAAATGGTCTACGACCCTATCGAGCCAATAGGTGTCTTTTGAAATCTTCCATGCACGCATGTACATGAGTAAGCGTGATGCCTCGCCCCACCCCAACATACTGGAGTCAGGATCGTCGGAATAGCCTTTGCCGCCGCGGAAGGCGAGGTCATAGGCTTTTGCATCGACGAGAGCTTCTGCGGGAGACGGGATGACTGATGCCAGAACGGAACTTTTGGGTGGCGCATTGTCTGCAATCGCAGCGATGACGTGTGTCACCAGATCAGATGCGAAATCGACGCCATCAATGGCCATCTGAGCCAGGGGCAGTGTCAACCAGAGGCTGTGCCCTGCCCCATAGTCATTGGTAACGGCAAACGCGACTGAAGATGGTTGGTCATTTTCCTCTTCAGTCTGTGGAATACCAGTCACCAACGCACGGGCACCAATGCGCGGGAAATAGTGCAGCCCAAAACAGGAATAGGGCTTGCCATTTGGCTGGAGCGGGAAATCAAGCACCCCTGCCGGAGTATTTTCGGTGAGAGCGTTGCCGCGCGCGATACGCAATTGCTTAACCACCAGCTCTTGTGTTGAGCCAGCACCAGTCACGGGCAGGAGACCGGTTCGGCATGCGCCATCATCAAGGTAGATGATTTTCCACGCATACTGATCTTTGACGAACTTGTGCTGTCCGCTGTTATCTTTTGCGGTGGCGCTGTACCCTCCCTGCAGCAGCAGCCATCCCCCTGCGGCAACGTATCGCTGGATAGCGGCAAATTCACTCTCAGTGAATGCTATAACATCGGGGATGTACAGAGCATTGCATGGTTCCAGCACTTCCGGCGCGAGGAGCTCCGTTGTTTTGACGAGAGTGACATCGAGCCCCGCGTCATTGAACATGCGAACCCAGGGGTCATCCAGATTGACGGCTGGCTCCTCAACTCCTCCATAGGCGACGTAACCCACCATGGCTGCATCAGCCACCATCGCAAATGTCAACAATGCAAGAACTGCAATAACAATAGTAGTACGCATGTGCACCTCCAGCATTATACCCGATGGATTCATGACATCACTATAGTAGATTGCAGGCCTTCAAATCAGCAATGAATTCCCGGCGCGTTGTGGCATCGATCTCCGGTATTGGTCGTCGAGCTGGCCCAACGGGGAAGCCAATTTCATCAAGGCCAACTTTTACGAGACCAAGGCAGCCTGTAGAGAGCCAGCGGGTAATGACCTTGTTGGCTTTACGCTGGTATTCGGCGGCAGCATCCCAATCTCCAGCACGGGCAGCAGCACATGCGTCTATGAAAATGCCTGGAATAAGATTGTACCAAGTGCCGATGGCACCATTTGCGCCCATGAGACGTGAGGGCACCATCAGTTCATCCGCTCCGGAGAGAATGATGAAATCTTCGCCCTCCTGTTCGCGCATTCCCTGCATCAGAAACAGATTGTAATCAGTAAACTTCAATCCCTGAATATGTGGTATCTCGCGAAGGCGTGCGATTATGTTAAGATCAAGGCTCACACCTGTCATAGTCGGAATGTGATAAAGCATTGTCGGCCGTTGCGCGATGGCCGCAAGCTCACGATAATGTGCCACGAGCTGCTCAGTGCCTGGTTTGAAGTAGCTGCCTGGGATGGCTGCGATAGCGTCAACGTCAAGTGATGCGGCATGGTCGGCCAGCCGGTATGCTTCACGCGGGCTCGTTGCGCCGACATGGGCGATGATCGTAGCCTCGCCCCCTACCTCGTCAACGACGGCCTGAAGGACGGCCATCCGCTCTTCCGCAGTCAGGAGCACGCCTTCGCCAGTACCGCCGCAAACGAAAAACCCTTTGCAGCCCTGCTCGTACTGCCAGCGGGTAACGCGCCGCTGGACGTGAACATCAATTTCACCGTTGGCATCATAGGCAGTTATCAGCGCGGGAAAAATCCCGTCGAACATTTCCATCATGGTTACTCATCCCTGTCATCAGATTTTAGGACAGACTAATATCTTCAACAACGTGTCATTGGTATCCTTCTGCAACGACAATGCCATATGGAATACCGAGGATTCAGGGGCGTTTGCTCGAAATGTGCATTACTTGGTCGCGAAAAGGTAATAATGGAACAATAAAAATGCCGACAGGAGACTCATGAGCAGAATTCAGATCCTGGATGAGAACGTAGCAAACCGCATTGCAGCGGGCGAGGT
>CAYSRY010000025.1:0-20694 GCA_964433395.1 uncultured Armatimonadia bacterium
AGCTTCGAGTGCAAGCGCAGCACGAGCCGCCTGTGTGCCACGCTCTCCTCTACACGCCGCCACAGTTGCCGCGAGAATATACGCTTCGGGTGTGGCGACAGTTGCATCGAGTATTGTGGCGACGACTTCCTCCGCTTCGTCGCACTCATCCATATCTCTGAGACAAGACGCAAGCTCGTATCTGGCGGCAATCGCATCAGGATCAGTTTCAACAGCTTTCTGAAGTTCGGCCTTGGCCCACGCAAAATTTTCGGCGGCAAACAGGCAACGCGCGGTCAGGAGCATTGCCTCCACATCCTCTGGAGCATAAGTCAGGCTATTTCTCAATTCCCGCTCGGCCTGTTTGTACAGGCCGAAGTCCATATACGCCTGAGCAACTGTTTTTCGCGCAATGGCAGGGTCAATACCCGCTTGTATAGCTCTTGCACTTTGCACCATGGCGCGACTGGCATTGCCGTCGATATCGTGGGCTATCGCCAACCCACCATAGTATTCGACATGATCGGGATCCAGCTGCAACCCTGCTTCGTAAAGCTTAATAGCCTCTTTGCCCGCTCCAGTGAGCATCATAAGCGTAGCAAGACGTTCAAGAGAAGCATTATCATACCCATACTGTATTCTTGCTTCCCGATACTCTGCTGCCGCAGTGTCAACCTGGCCCTCAAGTTCAGCCAAATACCCCATGAGATAGTGCAGCCCTGCAAGACGCTCATCTATGGCTTCCAGCGCCTTCAGATAATGCCCGGCTTCTGTGTAATCCCCCTGTGCGATTTCACAAAGCGCGCAATTGACATGAGCAGCCGCACGATAAGCATTCGAGGAGAGGAATTCGCTAAAAATGTCAGCAGCCGCAGTATATGAACGAATATTGTAGAGGCACAGCCCCTTCATAAATCGCGCTCGTCTCCCAAGCGTCTGGTGCTCAGCATACTCGTTGCACAGTTTTAGGGCGAAACGTAACTCCCCTGCGAGCAGAAGCAGCGGGAGCAGGTCATCAACGACCTCGCCAGGCGATAATTTCTCGATTTCAACAATACAGAGCTCGCGGCACCTGCGCCATACGCGTCCGAAAAAATCACTATCAGTCTGGTAGAAAATCGTACGCATGATGGCATGAGCAATGCCTCGATCATATGCGAGGATACGCTCAATAACGCTACAGACTACGCCGTGGCGCACATTGTCAGGCAACATCTCAGGAAACAGCAGCAGCGTAAGAGCTATGGACGGGTGTGGCAGATAGAGGATATCGCCACGCCGTGCTATCAGGTTGCGACCACTCAGTGCCTGTACCACATCATCAGTTATGCCTTCGAGTGCAGCGTTGACCAGCTTGTAGCTGAGTGGACGCCCCGCCAATCCAAGCAGACATAGGCCAACGAGTGCCTGCCGCATATCGTCTTCTATATCCTCAACAGCGGAGACAGCGAATGAAGCGGGGCGGCAACCATAGCGAAGACTTACAACGAGACTGAAAGGATCGGCAGCCCCTGCGGCCACAGCCTGGCGTTGCACAGTGGTAACACTAAGCCCTTCAGCATCTTTGAGTATGATCTGGTCGTGTATCGCCTGAGCCTCACGAGGGGTCATTTTAAGATGATGGGCAGTTGCTAACGAAACAATGTCACGGGGTGACACTTCACTTGTTCCTGGGCCACGCAGCATAGCCTCATAGGCACGCTGTGAGCAAGTACCAACCACCGTGGCAGCAGCTTTTCCACCCAACACAATTTCGAGCAGCGCTCGAATACCGACACTCGTCTCCACATCGTCGACGAGAATGAAAAGTCTTGGGATACCAGCGCTAAGCTGTGCCAATGCTCTGGGGTCAAGACCTTCGGCGGGAATCTCACCTGACGGTCTGCAGAGAAAATAGCCTTTGTGGAGCAGTTCAGACGCGATGCGGTGAAGAAGAACAGTCTTGCCAGCTCCCGGTGGCCCAATGATGAGATCGAAACGATTATCACCACCGACTCGTGTAAGTGAGCTGATCAGTTTGGGCATTATGTCACGTTCAATGTCATGAGTGCCAGCTATCTCAAGGTATCCATCAGGTGAGGTGGTGCCGAGCGGAGAATATGAGCTTGAGGGTCGGTAGCTGCTGCGCCGAATTTGTTCGAGGCCGAGCTTCTTCATGAGTCTTGGTCGGCGCATAGTCTGCAGCTCTGTGAGATACCATGCCACTTCAATCGCACTGAGTGCAACCAGCAGAGAGCCCCAAAACCCCCACGGCACGAGCCGGGCTTCAGGTACTCTGAAGTAGACGACCGCTCCGAGGCTGAGTGCTCCAACAGTCAGTATGAATTTCGCCGAAAGTACCCACTGCTTCATGATCAGCCTTTTGCATCAAAATCGCAGCGTTGTCATAGAACTCCAGTGGCAGCTTTCCTCGCATGTCTGAGGCGGCGCCAATATTGGCTATCCCCTCTCAGATCGATTTATCTAATATCTGAAAGTACAACTGCTCCACATTCTGCGCCATCGCATCAAGCGTGAACAGTGCCTCCATTCGTTTCCGCGCTGCGGCACCGAATTTTGTGGCCTCATCCGGAGCGGCGATCAGCCTGGCTATGGCTGCCGTAAGAGCAGTAACATCTCCTGGGGGCACCAGCAGTCCTGTTTGTCCATGTACTATTACTTCATTCGTGCCGGCGATATTGCTTCCGACGGCAGGTTTACCCAAGAAGCCAGCCTCAATAAGCGCAATAGGCAGCCCTTCAGCCAGTGATGGCAAAACAACAATATCCAGTCCTTTGCACAGTTCAATCGCATCGTGACGGTATCCGAGAAGCTGAACATTGTCATTGAGGCCATACTCGTCAATAGTCCTGCGTAAAATACGCTCGTTGGCTCCGGCACCAATGAAAAAACATCTGAGAGCCGGGTAGTGACGACTGAGCTCCTGCATCGCATCAACAAGGTACAGATGTCCCTTATGTGGCGACAGGTGCGCGATGACCCCAATCGCGGGCTGGCCTTCGGAAAGGCCGAGTTGTTTACGCGCCCCCGCTGTGTCGACTGGCCATTCAAATCTTCGACTATCGAGGCCATTGTAGATAACCGAAATTCGGGAATCTGGCACACCTTGGGATGCAATGTGTCTTCTGACAGCGTCTCCAACCGCCAGAATATGATTCGCGTAGACATACCACTGTTTGTGGTTAAGACAGTGCACATGCCCAACAGAGGGAATGCCAGCTTTCCTGGCACCCAGACTCCCCCACAAGCTGGCACTGCTCAAGTGCGTATGTATTATGTCAGCGCCGATTTGATGCGCGAATTTCGCTACATGAAATGGCGCAGCCAGATTGAGCTTTCCCCGAATTGGCAACACGCGCACCTCGATATCGCGTGACCGCAATTCCTCGAGCAGTAAGTCATTGTGTTTGCAGCCAACTACCACTCGATGTCCACGATCTGCGAGCGCTTCAGAGAGGTACGTGACAACCCTCTCAGCACCTGAGTAGCGTCGTGGCGTAATCAGCTGCAGTATAGTAAGTTTTCTGTCGGATTGATGCGCCATCATGCTCGGTCAATGCCCTCGAATCACGTCCGGCGTGGTTGACCGCCTTATTGCATCGCTCTGTGTTGGCTACCCTATGTATTGAAAATATCTGCCAGAATATCCGGCAGATCCGCTATCGCTGCATTCAGTGCTCGTCCGCGATGACTAACCCTGTTCTTCTCTGCTGCTGACATCTCGGCGAAAGTGCGTCCAGTTTCTGGGCAGAAGAATATCGGATCATATCCGAATCCCGCATTTCCCTGTGGCTTGCGCGTAATTGAACCGGAGCAGACGCCTTTCCACATCCCGCGCACCTGTCCCTCGTAGGCAAGGGCCATAGCGCAGACAAAATGCGCGCCGCGCTGCCCGCCGGGCACACCTTTGAGCTCGTCGAGCAAGCGAATAACGCGTTCGGAATCGGTTGGTGCATAGCGGCTGGACAAAACGCCCGGCCTGCCATCAAGTGCGTCGACCTGCAGGCCGGAGTCATCGGCCAAAGCTGGCAAACCAGTGAGTTCAGAGATGCTGATGGCTTTATGGCACGCGTTCCCTTCGAATGAATCGGCAGGCTCGTCTATTTCGGGCAGGTCAGGAAAATCATCGAGACCGCGCACTTCGAGGTGGAGACTGGCCAGCAGGCGTCGCATTTCCGCAACCTTGCCCAGGTTTGATGACGCAATGACCAACAGCGCCCGTGCGCCAGAGGCCTCCGGGGCACTCATTGCTTCGGGTCTCCATATGGGCCAACACCTTTGAGGGCCTGCTGCTGCATCTGAACGAGCTCTTCGATGCCTTTCCATGCAAGATCGAGCATTGCAGAATTCTCATCGCGTGAGAACGGCCGCCCCTCGCCTGTCCCCTGCACCTCGATGAGTCCCCCCCTGGCTGTCATGACGACGTTCATGTCAACCATGGCACGGGAGTCTTCCGCGTAGCAGAGGTCGAGCACCGCCTCACCATCAACAACACCAACCGAGATGGCCGCGGTTTCGCACATAATCGGCCAGGTTTTGACGATATTTCGTTCCTGTAACCCCGCGCAGGCCTCGGCAAGAGCGACAAATGCACCGACGACACTTGCCGTGCGTGTTCCGCCATCAGCTTGCAGAACATCACAATCGAGACGAATCGTGCGCGGGCCGAGCTTGTCGAGGTCGACAACCGCACGCAAGCTGCGACCGATGATGCGTTGAATTTCGTGGGTACGGCCCCCGATCTGGCTTCCGCCTTCGCGCCTCCGCCTTTCGGTTGTGGCGCGCGGAAGCATTCCATATTCAGCGGTAACCCAGCCCTGCTGGGTCTCAGTGAGGAACGGAGGCTGGCGTTCCTCTACACTTGCAGTACAGTAAACGCGAGTATGCCCAAGAGAAACAAGACAAGAACCTTCTGCGTATCTGTTGACATTGCGTGCCAACGAGCAACGCCGCAACTGATTGTTTTCCCTACCGTCCACACGAAGCAAAGAGAAGTATCCTTCCGATGTTGAAGATTTTTTGAGCTTTGGAATAGATTATACATGGGAGAGCAAAATCCCTGCAAGCCGGCCACTTACGACCACAATGCACATGATACCAGCATCTACTCCGCTGGGCGGATTGGCACATAGAGAAAAAGCCTGCCATTGATGCCAAATTCCGGTGGATAGAATTCAAATCCCGGATGCGTCGCGCAATCACATTTCGTTTCATTGCAGAATGAAGCCCACTCAGGGTGTTCGGCGAACCATGGTCCAATTGCGTCCCAGGTCTGACCGAGTTCATCGAGGCTTGCGGCCGCGAAGACGACATAACGGCAAGCGGCAATATGCGCCTCAACCATGCCTTCCGGAATGTCAGCATCTGCCGCTGCCGGAACCGCTGCAATGTACTCAAATGATCCGTCGGTCACGCCCGGCAGACAACGGCAAATACCGAAAGCAATATCGCAGTCAGCTGGTGTCTGGATCTCGCTGCAGCGTTTGAGAAACCCAGTCTCTCCTTCCCATAGCGTCGTCTTGATCTCCATATTCTCATTCTTCCCAGCATACCGCATGCCGATGACGCGATGCGGCCCAAACTCGATGATTTGCGGCTCGGTTGATACGTCACTACTCTGACTGTTCACCGTTTCATTATTGTTCATGACATCCCCCTCGTTGGCGTACGCAAATCTTTGGTATACGCAGCGGTAGAACACAAGTTCGATTATAACATTTATATCAGCTATGTGTCAATCAAAACATACTCCTGATATCATCCAAATCGGAGAACACGAGAACTACCATGTAGCAGGCGAAACGCGGGGCTTCGCTGGCAGGTTTAGGCCTCAGAGGGCTGAAAGAGCTCATCACACGTCATGCAATCAATACCAATGTTGCGCATATCTATAATGTTAGCCTGGCAGATTGCCGGCGTCGCTCCCCACGTGGCATCTGTCAGCACAGTGACACGGTAATCAAAGCAGATACCATCATAGGCGGTGGTGCGTATGCAGTTGGGATATTGAATGCCACAAATAACAATATGCTCAACCCCCAACCTCCGCAACATGAAATCCAGTTCGGTCTGCATAAACGCGCTGAAGCGAGGTTTGACAATGCGGTATTCACCGTCGGTTGGTGCGAGTTCATCAATGACTTCAGCCCCGCGAGTGCCAGGGACAACGCACTTGCACTCATTCATAAAAGTACTGAGGCGAACCCACTCAATATCGCTTCCATCGACGCGATACTCGCGGACGATGTGAAAAACAGGCCATTCGCGCTCTCTGAAGAAGCTAAGGGCACGTGCTGCCATCGGCGCAACGGCAGTCACACCACTCACAGAACCGTCCGGTGCAGGTTCTGCAAAGTCTTTCTGCATATCAACGATGAGCAACGCACACGACTGCTCAATGACCGACATGTCTCCCCCCTATCGCGACTATGCATAGGCGTATTACGGTATTGTCAAATTATTTATTTCGACAATAGATAGCAATTGTCCTATCAATCTGCAGCGATAATTAAAATATCAGCGCAACGGTATTTAAGTATTGGCGGAACGCCTCATCCATCAGTCAGGGGCAAATTCCAGTGGTAACCAACCAACTGGACAGGACATCCACCGATGGAAAGCATCTGGTCGGCCAGAGGCTGACCACCACGCTTGTCATAAAAGGCACGGAATGGATTGGAGCATGGCGTCCAGACAATCAACATTGTGAAGCCGGAGAGTGAAAGGACATGCGCCGCGGCATTGAAAAGAGCAGTGCCAATGCCACGCCTCAAACATTCGGGATCAACGTAAAGGCCGAATATCTCTGCCCCATCGGCTTCGCGGGCGTGGCCATATCCGCAAAACCCCAGCACTTCGCCGGTATTGCTGTCTTCGGCGACCAAGCAGCTTTCGGGGTTATCACCGAAGAATGCATCACGGAAACGCAATGCACGCTCGTCGACAGACATATTATCGAGGAATTCCTGCGGCACGATCCCGACATATGCACGTCGCCACCCTGCAACAACAATCTCAGCTATACGCGTGACATCAGATTCAACGGCAGGCCGGACTGTGAACATTGCGCTCGCTCCTGCTGAGTAATGTACGTGACAGGCTAAGAG
This sequence comes from uncultured Armatimonadia bacterium, assembly GCA_964433395.1. Lineage (GTDB taxonomy): Bacteria > Armatimonadota > Zipacnadia > Zipacnadales > UBA11051 > UBA11051. Next base: position 7,086 of record CAYSRY010000025.1, read on the forward strand.
ATGCTGGAGACAGTCGTCTGGCTACAGCACCGCATTGAGCCACCTGAGAAGCGTCTGGTAAAAATGCTCATGCACCTCTTCTTCGCGCCATGGTTCATGTCCACAAGCCTGCCATTCAGTATATTCAAGCTGTGGCATATGCCGTTTCAGGCAATCGTATATCATGCGACCAGGATGTGGATCGTAGACCCCGTGGAACATGATAGCTGGGCTGGAAATGCTGGAAAATGCATTCGGGTAGACTCCATTCTCCTGTAGTCGCAGCATGTCCTGCCATGTTTCTTCATGGGCGCGCCCATCACATTCGGCAGATGAGGCTTCAATGTGTGCAGACAGGTGATATGAGTATATGGGTTGAATGAGCATTCCTATCGCACTGAGGCGTTCAGCAGGATCGGAGATCTCAATTTCGAGACGGCTCATGGCGAGCTTGACATCGTCAGTCATACGCCTGCCGATGGTGGCATTCAGTTCGGCGCGTGAAGCTGCATCAAATGTGCCACAGCCAATCAGTACAAGGGGACCAGCGGTCTCTGGATGCGCAGCGGCGTAGGCAAGTGCAAGCATGGCCCCCCAGGAATGGCCGATGATGGCAGGACGAGCGCCGGGGCAGCAATGGGAGATGACTTCGTCGAGGTCGACAATGTGAGTGGCAACAGTGAGAGGGACGTCCGAACTGCCACGCTGAAGCGGTTCAAGCACATGAAATCTGTCAGCGAGGCGCTTGGCAACTGGCGCCATGTACCCCCCAGCACCGGGGCCACCGTGGAGCACGACGACGTGCTTATCGCCCTGGCCATAGATGCGAGTGGTGATTGGGGTATCGGACATACAATGAGCTCCAATGACCAGCAGAAAAGTAGATAATTGTGCGGTATAATGCGATATCTGCGACGGCAATATACAGTATCAAAGAAATTTCGGCAAACTAGGAGCCAACGCAGGGGGAATATGTGGTGAGGAAGAATTTGAGCCAACAGGCACTTTACGTGAAATGTTCTAACCATATTTGCCAAGCATTAGTTGAGTGCCAGATCCCATATAGCAGATAGCAAGATAACAATCAAGCAGTTCCATGTAACGCCTAATCTCAAAAAACGCTTATCGGGAGGCATGAGATGTTCATAGACATTCACGCCCATGCGTATCGGAAGCCAGTACCGTTTGTAGTGCAATTCTGTGACCCGGAACAGCTGATCGGGCGGTATGACGAAGCCGGGATTGAAAAAGGCGTACTGCTGCCTATTGTGAGCCCGGAGATCTACTTCCCTCAGGCGAACGAGGATATTCTTGATATGGCCGAACAGTATCCCGACCGCTTCATCCCATTCTGCAACATTGACCCGCGTGTCCTGACGAATTCGGCTGACGCACCGCTGGATAGAGTGCTTCGGTATTACAAGGACAAGGGATGTAAGGGTCTTGGGGAAGTCATGCCAAATGTACCGATGATGGACCCAATGGTGCAGAACCTGTTCAAACATGCAGAAGCTGTAGGGCTGCCAGTGATTTTTGACGGTTCGTGCGTAGTCGGCAACGATTTTGGCCTATACGATGATCCGGGCTTGCCGCAACTGGAGCATACACTGCAAAAATTCCCGGACCTCGTGATATTTGGGCATGGGCCAGTGTTCTGGTCGGAAATTGGCCGGCTGGAGACCCCCGGCGAAAGGGCTTCAGTGTTCGGTCCCAATGGCGGGCAAGTCGGCTGCCGCCCGAGTGGCCCAATCAAAGAGGAAGGGGTAGTGCCCAAACTCCTCCGCAGGTATCCGAACCTGATGGGTGATTTGTCAGATGGAAATCCATGGAATGCCCTGGCCCGTGATCCGGAATATGGCCCGAAATTCCTTGAAGAGTTCCAGGATCGCCTGTTCTTCGGTACCGATATCTGCAGTGTAACCATGCCACTGCCTTTGATCGACCTGCTCTACGAATGGCGCGACAATAGAAAGATCAGTGAGGTAGTGTTCAACAAGATTGCGCGGGAGAATGCAGTGAAGCTGCTTGACTTGGAGTAGGCAGCACACGGCGCTTACCGGATAAACAACCAGTGCGATGCGGCCATTTCAAAAGGATGGCCGCATCGTCTAGTGTGTCAACATGCCTCGGCACAATAAAAACTGAGCCTGCGGCACACCATACTGGTGCTATCTGTCGATCGGTGCGCACTGTCCGATCTCGGGGTGCCGTGGCAGACAAACGGTTACGCGGGTGAGAGCGCCAGGTTCACTTTGCAACTCCACACTCCCATCGTGAAGCTCAATGATGCGCTTCACGATCGCCAGCCCCAATCCAGAGCCACCATGCTCAAGTGATCGTGACTTCTCAACCCGGTAGAACTGCTCAAAGACCTTGCCTATTTCCTCTTTTGCAACGCCTGGCCCCGTGTTGGTTATGGTTATTGAAACGTCATCAGCCGACCTGTGGCCAATGATTTCTACCCGTCCGTCATCCACATTGTACTTTAGAGCATTGTCAATAATATTCGAAAACGCACGATGCAGTTTCGCGGCATCGCCTTGAACAATGAGCTGCTCCGGAAGGCGGACATCCATTTTAATGTCATGTGCATCAGCCACAAACTGGTAGTCGGCTGCCAATGATGACAACAACTCGGTAATGTGAACCGGTTCTGAATCAATGCTGCTCAACGCCTCCAATGACGATAGATTCAGCAGGTCCTTAACCAAGCGCTCCATGCGCAGAACCTGATTTCTCAGTCGGAGGATATTCTCACTCGTGAGGGATGGAATATTTTCCATGCCTGAGGCGGAGATGCCGTCGATGGCCAGCCGCATAGTTGCCAGCGGCGTTTTGAGCTCATGAGAGGTATCGAACAACACATTTCGTTGTCTGACAAAAGAATTCTGCAACCGATCCAACATGCGGTTGATGGTCCGTGCAAGTTCACTGAACTCATCCTGTGCTTCGCTGACCGGTATCCGCTGTCCAAGATTATTCTCGCTGATATATTGAGCCAAATCCTTCATCGCGCCAATCGGCTGCAATATCTTGCCCGCTGCGACATGACTGATGGCGATCAGGGCCAGAGTTGAGAAAATGAGCGCTGAGACAATGCCAAAAATCAGATCTTTTATTTCTTCTTCCAATTTTCCCATTGGCCGAGCAATTTGTACAACGAGGATTTTTGTCTCCACCGGCACCCGGAATGTTTTGACTCGAAACGTCATTTCCCGCCTGCTGTTCTGCTGGCTTTTCTCCAGCTCCGGCGGGGGCATCACACTGACGATTGCACTGGAGCCGGGGGCAACTGGGGAAAGCCTGATCGCTTCGGCGAGGTGAGACTGGTAAAGCATAGCGTCGGTGCTTTGCTCGCGAATTTCGATCCAATAGGGATACAACTCATGTGCAGCGGAATCAGGAGGGGCAGCTTCCGTTCGCCCTTGCTGTGCCTCAATCGTTTCCGCTATTCGATATGCTTCCTCTTTCAGGACATTGTCTAGAAGCCGAAAAGGTTGTTCTATCATCTCGAAAAACACGACAACAGAAAACAACAAGCTGGCAGTAAAACCAGCTGCGGCAACGAAAAGAGTAATCCGCGATTTTACAGTCATTCTGCAGCATCTCTGATAATGTATCCTACACCGCGGATCGTCCGGATGATTACACCATGTCCGGCATCCCCAACTTTGCTGCGCAGGTTTTTCACATGCACATCAATGAAGTTCGACATGCTGAAAGGGTCGAAATCATCTCCCCAGACATGCTCGGCAAGGCTGAAGCGCGACACGGCTCTGTTTTTGTTGTAGAGAAGGAATTCGAGAATAGCAAACTCTCTGGGCGTCAGCTCGACAATGTTTCCACTTCTGGTCACACTGCGACTTACCGTGTCAAGCAGCAGGTCAGCAACATGTAGTACGCTCTCAGCCTGACTGCCAGCGCGTCTGAGCAATGCTCGTACGCGGGCCAGCAGCTCGTCCAATGAAAATGGTTTTGCCAAGTAGTCATCCGCTCCGAGGTCAAGCCCCCTGACCCTGTCCTGCACATCGCCTTTTGCTGTGAGGATGAGCACTGGAGTAGCGATTCCCGCTTTTCTGGCTTGCTCCAAAACAGCTAATCCGTCCATTCCAGGCATCATAATATCGAGGATGATCAAATCGAATGGGGCGTCAAACAATTTGTCGAGTGCCTCTTCGCCGTTCATCGCAGTTTCGACGATATAACGCTGGCTCTCCAGAATCTGCTGCAGCTGTTCCTGCAGCGAGTATTCGTCATCGACGCACAGAATTCTCATAGCAGCGCGCTCCCAGAGACCGCTGTCGCCCTATATGCTGGCAAACTGCATTCTGCCACCGCGAGGCATTTGCGATCTGGTGTTTATCCAGATCGGGTGACGAGCCAGACGCCGAGGCATATCACCACAATACCTGCCCAGCGCGTAACGTCAATTGATTCTCCAAAGAAGCGCCACGCGGCAAAGGCAGTAACAATGTAGCCGATGGAAAGAAGCGGATAGGCATAGCTGACTTCTACCCGGGACAGCACCAACAGCCAGACAACCACACTGAAAACGTAACACGCCAAACCGGCCAGAATGTGCGGACTGCCAGCGACGGCAAGGAAAATACGGCCAAAGTTTTCCCAGCGAAAGTCGAAATAGCCGATGTTGCGCATCCCCTGCTTGAGCGCCAATTGAGCCGCAGCGTTGAGCAGTACGCCGAAAATGATCATTGGCAGATATCTGGCCATTGTTAACCCTTAGTATTTTCCACCGTGCACCCGCATCTCGCCATTGCCAGGAATAAGAGGTCATGCACGGGTAGCAGTAGGTTTCAGTCGTAATCCGACATGTATCACAGAGCATCTTCACGATAAAGATCAGGAAGCCCAAGCGATATTATAAACCAATATATACAACTATTCTAATACTCCCAGAACACATACCCTTTGAGGCCGCTGTCATCCTGGGAAACGGGCTTGGGAATCTCATTCCGGTATTCTGAGATGCTTTTCTGACTAACTATGAGGACGGCTCTGCCCCGGTTCCGATTGATGAGATCCGTTGCTGATTTTGCGTCAAGTAATCTCCCGGCTGCGTCCTCATGGCCTAACCCATATTCAAGTTCTCCAGGTCTACCAAGCACGTAAACATCACTGCGCTGCAGATACCAGCAGGCAGCCCCAACTGTTTTGTCGTCGGAAATGATGATGGTGTCTCTGGCAATGTCCTGTGCATGGCGCTCCAAGAATGGCCCCGGCGCTTTCTTTTCAATACTCTCGTCAGGGATCACAAAGTGAACAGAGAAAAACAGCAGCAGCGGCGTCATGCCCAGCAGAAGGATTTTACCATTCCCGTTCTGGCTCCAGAAAGCTCCGAAGCACAGAAAAATGGGAAAAGTAAATGCACTTATGACCATAACGACTTGTGCCATGGCGCTGTAAGGACGGGAATCGCCATCAGCGAAAAACTGAACATAGACGAATGCAAGCAACAACAGAGCGAAAAAGAGTGCGCTTCCAAGAACACCCCAATGGAACGAGGTCCTGCGTTCTTTCTTATTGAGGATATATGTGAGGCCGATGGCCACGAGAATAGCAAATGGCGGGAAGCAAGGCAGAATGTAGGTGAGCAGTTTGCCGCTCGCACATGAGAAAAACAGGAATGGCAGCACCAACCAGCATATGGAGAATTTGATGAGCCGGACCAACGGCCCCTGATTGGTCAACCGCTCTTTTACGCCTGCGACTGCGGCTGGGATAACAAAAGTCCATGGAAAGAAGATTACCGGTGCGAGCATGATGAAGAACCAGAAAGGCTGTTTGTGTTGAGCGTCGTCTGCCATAAAGCGGCGCACATGCTCATTCCAGAAGAAGAAATTCCAGAAATCAGGCTGCTGCAAGTGGATCATGATCCCCCAAGGCAATGCGACTAATACTGCAGTAAGAAGCGGCAGCCAGCTCATGCGAAGCACATCGCGGGATCGATGTTGCCAGACAAGGTAGGGAGCAATGACCACGACCGGCACTACAAAAGCCAGAAAGCCTTTGGTCATAAAAGCCAGACCGCACGCCAGGCCTGCCAGCAGTAAAAAGCGCTTCTCCTGCGCAGACCGCGGTTGTGCTTCTGAGGCGAAATAGAAGGCGGCTATGGTCGCGGTCAGGAAAAATGCAAAGATGTTATCAAGCACAGCTGTGTTACCAACCGCGAATACCTCAAAACAAGACAGGAAAACAAGAGAAGCCAGAATAGCTGTCAGTCCGGTTTGTTCACCTGCATTCCGGGACATCCGGCGGATTAGAACGAATATCAGTAAGGCTGACAATCCGGCAGCCAGAACAGATGGAAAGCGCACGGCGAAGTTATTCTGGCCGAAAAGCAGAATGGAGCCAGCATGCACCCAGTAGCCTAACGCAGGTTTCTCAAAATACCTTACGCCGTTGAGATGTGGCGCCACCCAGTCCCCGTCCACGATCATCTCGCGGGGGATTTCTCCATAGCGTGTTTCGTCGGGAACGAGAAGGTCACGAACGCCAAGCGGCAATAGATAGGCAAGTGCAAAAAATGCCAGAACGAGGAAGGCATATAGAGTTCTGCCATTGGTCGGCTGCAACATTTTCAGTTTACTCATCATCAGTGGCTTGCCTCGTGAATTGATGTGTTCGGATACTCAGCCTGATAAGCAAGCCATCCATCTCTTCCGGGTGTGATCGACTTCTGGATACCTGCTTCTACAATTTCCCCTGTCTGAGACAAAATGTCGCCAAGGGGTACAAAAACGATGTCGCGCTGTCTGGCTTTGTCGAGAAACTCCCTGAACAATGGGAGGCAACTGATCCCTTCTGCTTCAGCGTGGATTGTCAACACATTAAGGCGCTCGGACCGGATCATCGCGAGAAGGTGCTCATTGTATGTTTCCGGGGTACACTCCAAACTTATGAGCTCGTCATAGGTCGGCAGGGTGGTGGGCACTTGGACATGGTTGAGCGGTTGGCCGTCAACGACCGGCCTGAATACCGAATACCCACGGCACGCGGACTCAAACCGGAAAGGGAATTGCTCAAGTGCCAGAAGTGCTTCGGGTGTAACCCGCCATGCAGGCGCGGCAAAACAATCTGGAGCTTTCCCCAGAATCTCTGACAGCAAGTCGTATCCGCGCGTTATTTCAGCGGCTATAGCAGCTTTGTCCAGTCGTTCAAGGTGCGTCTGCCAACGATGATGATCCCACGCATGGAGACCGACTTCATGCCCGGCTTTGAGCGTCTCCTGTATCTGACTGCGGCACTGTTCCCCAATCACCGGGCCGGGGCAGAATGTTCCGCGGAGAAGAATATCCCAGCCATAGAGACTTGATGCCCGCGTCCGGAGCATTTTGGTCAGAAACGAGGGGCGTATAAGGCGCCACAAATGGCGACCCATGTTGTCAGGCCCGACAGAGAAGAAAAAGCTGGCCCGGATCTGATCACGAGCCAAAACGTTGATCAGGTTTGGGACCCCTGTCCGCGTGCCTCGCAGGGTGTCGACATCAACTCTCAGGCCTACATAAATCATAGGTCACCAGCTGACCTCTCAATGAGATCATGCAGGAAATAATCCAATGTCTCCTCGACAGACTGCTCAAATGGCACAGTGGGCTTCCATCCCAGGATTTTCTGTGCCTCACGGATAGCTGGCCGCCTGTGTTGCACATCCTGGTAGCCTGATCCGTAGAATGCCCGTGCCTCAATGTGCTGAACGCCGCTATCAGGAGGAAAATGCGACCGGAGTGGATGGGCAGAGAATTTCTCCAGTAGTATTTCAGCAAGCTCTTTGATGCTGAACTCATTGTCCGGATTTCCGATATTGAAAATGCGGCCGTTGCAGCGACCGCCTTCATTCTCGATAATCCTGAAAAGGCAGTCGATGCCATCTTTGACATCAGTGAAACACCGTTTCTGGCTGCCGCCGTCAACCAGCCGGATAGGTGACCCGTCCACGAGGTTCATAATGAACTGCGTGATCACCCGTGAACTGCCGATTCTTGCTGATGCCAGAGAATCGAGGCGTGGGCCAACCCAATTGAAGGGGCGGAATAGTGTGAATGGAAGTCCATGATTGGCACCATAGGCCCAAATCACCCTGTCAAGCATCTGTTTACTGCAGGAGTAGATCCATCGCTGTTTGTGGATGGGTCCCAATGTGAGGTTCGAGCTTTGCTCGTCAAACTCCGGATCCTGGCACATGCCATAGACTTCGGAAGTGGAAGGGAAGACAAGACGCTTGCGGTATTTGACGCAATATCGAACAATCCGCAAGTTTTCCTCGAAATCGAGCTCAAACACCCGCAATGGGTTTCGGACATACTCTATGGGCGTTGCTATGGCCACCAGTGGAAGTACAATGTCACATTTGGCGACATGATATTCGATCCACTCACGCATGATCGAGATATCGCCTTCCTTGAAATGGAAGTGGGGGTGGTCCAGCAGCCGCTCAATTGTATTTGAATGTAGATCCATGCCATGTACTTCGTACTGACCGCTATTGAGCAATTTCTCGCTCAGATGATTGCCGATGAAACCATTTACTCCAAGAATGAGCACATGTTTTCTGCGCTTTTCGTGCACCATCATTTCAGCCCGGCGTCCAAACCTCATGCCCACGGCCAGGTTGAGTTCGAGGGCAAGCTGTCTGCCACTCATGTACAGGTCGTTTTCCGTCTGGCCGAACCGTACTTCGAGCGCACCGTCACCACATGCAATGGTCAGGGGATCAGTTGAGAGCACAGTACCGGGAGCGGCCTTCTTTGGCGTCGGCACTTCATCGACCTGCCAGATAATGCACTTGCGGCCTCCCAAGTAGGAAAATGCGCCGGGATATGGTCGGGTTACAGCCCGCACAAGATTGCGTATCGTGCTGGCATTCTGGTTCCAGTCGATTACACCGTCATCGGGTCTGCGTCCGCCAAAGTAGCTTGCCTCTGATTGCTGCTGTTGAGTGCGCTCAGCCGTGTTCGCGAGGATTTTCGGCAATAGCTCTTCCAACAGTTCACCAGCTGCAAAAGCAAGTTTCTCATGCAGCGTCAGAGCCGTGTCGTCATCATCAATGGCCACTTGCTTCTGTCCGACAATATCACCATCATCAGGCCGCGGTGTCATGTAGTGCAGGGTGACACCTGTTTCACTTTCCCCATTGATGAGCACCCAATTCACCGGACACCTGCCACGATAGCGGGGCAACAGGGAGCCATGAAGATTGAGACACCCCGCCGGCGGCATGTTGAGAAGCTCTTCCCCCAACATATTGCGGTAGTAGAACGAGAAGAGGATATCCGGCTCCATTTTCCTGATACGCTCCAACCATAGTGGATGGTTGATGTCTTCAGGCGCATAGACCGGTATATCGTTGGCCGCCGCCAACTCTGCTACTGACTCAAACCATGTATTCTCATTTGGATCGTCTGCGTGGGTGAAAACTGCCTGAATGTCAAATCCCTGAGCAATGAGCGCCCTTATTCCAACGCAGCCGATATTATGATAAGCAACTACAACAGCTTTCATGCGCTTCTCCTCAATGTAAGTTTACAGCATCGGATTTGTAACCCGTGTCGCGGACTGAGTGGCGCAGGTGTTCTCGGTCAGATCCGCATCTGCACCGCGGATTTCCTGGATGAAGAACCGAGGCCTGCCCCTGACGTCATGATAGATGCGACCGATATATTCGCCCAGCAGGCCAAGGCCAACAAAGTGAGCTCCTATGAAGACAAAGAGCACGGCAAAGAGTGTGAACACACCCTCGGCTGCCCACACGGCACCATACACAAAACGCAAGAGCATGAGCAGGATGCCGAAGCCAACACCGCACCCGGAAATCACCACCCCCATGAACGAGAGCATGCGCAAAGGGAACGTGGACATCGAAGTGAGTAAATCAAACTGAAGTGAAAACAGCTTCAGCAGACTGTATTTGGATTCCCCTTTTTCACGTGGGGCATGTGTAACCGGGATTTCGGCGGTGCTTCCGGCAAAGCTATTTGCCAATATTGGAATAAACGTAGAACGCTCTCTACACTGCAGCATTGCATTGACTATGGAACGCCGGTAGGCTCTGAGCATACAACCATAATCATGCATCATGACCCCGGTGGCTTGCTGGACCATGCGGTTGACCAGAGCGGAAGCGGCACGGCGGAAGAATGTATCCTGCCGATTTTGGCGTACCGTGCCAACCACATCGACGCCGCGGTCCATTTCGTGCACCAGTTTGGGGATTTCCTCGGGCGGATTCTGGAGGTCTGCGTCCAAGGTAATGACAATTTCACCTTTACTCTGCTGCAAACCGGCAAATACTGCCGAGTGTTGGCCGTAGTTCCGGTTCAGAATCACAGCGACGACCTCGGAGTGTTTGTCAGCGGCATTACAGATGATGTTGCGCGAGGCGTCACTACTGCCATCATCCACCAGAATTATCTCAAAGGCGCGGCTGGTCTGCTTGCAGGCTGTGAGGCATCGGTCGATGAGTTCCGGCAGAGCTTCTTCTTCGTTATAGACCGGAATGACCACAGAAAGCTCCGGCACATTCATGCGAGCACCTCTTTGATCGCTGCAACCACCGTATCCACGTCCTCCAGTGTCATGTCAGGGAACAGAGGCAATGAACATATGCGTTCCGAATTCCATTCCGTAGCTGGTAAGACTCCCTCAGGCAAGCCCAGTGTTTCGCGGTAGTATTTCTGCGTATGCACCGCTCTGAAGTGGATACCAGTGCCGATATTCCTCTTTTTCAACTCCGCCATGAAAGCTCCCCTGTTCATACCTGTTCGATCGGTATCCAAGCGGACCACAAACAGGTGCCAAGCATGGCGCATGGAGTAGGAAGGCATTGCAAGAGGCAGAATCTCATCGACATCAGATAGCAGCGCCTGGTAGTGGCGCGCCAGAAGCGACCGTTTTTCGATGAACTCATCGAGACGGCCCAATTGCCCTATGCCGAGGACGGCTGCCATATCGGTCATGTTGTACTTGAATCCCGGCTCCAATACTTCTGCCTGGGGGCTGCGCCCCTGCATGGTGCGGTCATAGGCATCCACGCCGAGACCATGGAACTTCAGGCGACGAATTCGTTCAACGAGAGCTGGATCATCAGAGCAAAACATGCCGCCCTCGCCGCAGGTCATGTTTTTGATGGGGTGAAACGAAAATATGGCGCTGCCACGCTGGCCAATTTTTTCGCCACAGTATTCCGTACCGGCAGCATGGGCAGCATCCTCAACCAGATGTATATTTTTGTCTGAGGCGAGTTGCCGCAGAGGTTCCATATCAACTGAAGCGCCCGCGAAGTGCACCGGTATAACCAGTCGTGTGTGTTCTGTGATGAGTGGTTCAATGGTTTCTGCCGAGACCATGAGGGTGTCACGGTCAACATCGGCAAAAACGGGAGTGGCCCCTGCAAGGACAATCAGGTTCACCGTGGAGACCCACGTCATCGAAGGGGTAATCACTTCATCCCCAGGCCCAATGCCCAGAGCAGCAAGCAGAAGATGCATCCCAGCAGTAGCAGAACACAACGCGACTGCCCCTTCGGCATTGCAGTATCCACAAAAAGCCTCTTCGAACTCGGCTGTTTTCGGTCCGGTGGTGATCCAGCCAGAGCGCAGGACTTCGGAGACGGCCTGGATCTCCGCTTCACTAATGGCCGGCTTGGAAAATGGCAGGAAAGAATATCTCATATTGTTTTCCTTCATTTGGCCGTTTGTTTTCTGAGCCGAACGCACGGCAGTCACACATTCTCCCAGCAACAGTTCTGCATTTTAATATAGTACGTTAATATGAAGAAACAGTGAAGATGGCGGAATGGGAAATGGGTACTGCCTAGATATGCAAATGTGACCTGTTTATTGATGATGCTATAGGCATTGGACCTGGCGCGTCCGCAGAAGTTGTGCTGTCGACAGCGGCGGGTTGAAGCGGATGCATGTGCAGAAAGGGCAGGCAATACAGAAACCGCTGTGGAAGGTAACGGGGACGATCAATGCCATGCAGATTTTGCCCTCATGCTATATTCGCGTATTGTACAATGTCCTTACCTTATCCGATATTTCTCTGCGAATTTCATCTATGGTGTATGGAGGGGTCCGTCTGTGAAGCATTGCATGACAATTGGGGCAAACCGGACGCAAATCGTTCACAGGGTCTATCTGGTACTCAGCACCAAGTTCTGATAACGGTCGCAAATGATGCACATGGATGTAGCGTTCTCCAATTTCACCGTAAAAGTCAGCGAGGAGAATACCACATACAGCACAGGCGTAGCCGTGGTGTTCAACACATTTTATGCGAGCGGCCGGGTTTCGCTCGTAGGCGTTAATGGTAGTTCGTGTGACTGCTCCCTCGACATATGTTGTTGCATCGCTGGTTTCATCCGGGAGAGCATCGGCCATCGGGCTCACCCAGCCGAGTTTTTCCAGAGCTGTCGCCACTTGCGGGCGCATATGCCAACGCCAATGCCCAGCTGGTCGGCTAAAAGTCACGAGGGCAGCCACACGTACATTCGAATCTGTCGGCGGGTACCAACGCAATTCTTTACTGAGTTTCCTGCTGAGTGCTCCATAGCTGGCACAAGCGGGCGCGTGGTGTGAGTAGCCAACCGCGCGAGCTAACTGGCCCGCAGTGAGAATGTGCCCAGTCGCCTGATAGTGAATCGCAAGCATTTTTAGCTGCAAGTCAGTCACGCTCATGCGCATGAATGCGTCAGCAAATTGTTGCGAACTCGGTACCGCGTCCATAGGCTCCTCCACGCATGTAGTCTGCTCTCACAGCGAGGGATATAGACTGCCGGAAATCTCATTTATGATATTCATAACTCAATCTATATAATGCTGTATACTCGTGTATTAGACCATCTATATTCTACATGATGGGCAACCAGACAATTGGAGTTTGATATGATTATCAGAGAAGAAACTGTTGCAGATTTTGAGGCAATAACTGAAGTCACAATAGTAGCTTTTACAGATCATCCAATCAGTAACAACACAGAACAATTCATCATAAAAGCGTTACGTGAAGCAGATGCGTTGACCCTCTCACTGGTGGCTGAGATTGATGGGCGTATTGTCGGGCATATTGCTTTTTCGCCTATAATGATTTCCGATAGCACCGAAGATTGGTACGGTCTAGGGCCAGTTTCCGTATTGCCAGAATATCAGAGACGAGGCATTGGGACCTCACTCATCAACCGAGGTTTGTCCTCTCTGAAAGAACTGGGCGGGCAAGGTTGTGCCCTTGTTGGTGATCCGAACTACTACAAGCGCTTCGGTTTCAGGAATTATCCAGAGTTAGTGCATGAGGGAATTCCACAAGAAGTTTTTCTAGCACTACCATTCAATACAAACGTTCCACAAGGCATTGTCGTGTTTCATGAAGGGTTCTGGGCAACCAGCTAACGGACACGCTCCAGGACCAATTCTGCTATTCCTGAAGCCCAATGCAATTTAAGCACAGACCGCTGTCTCTAGAGACAGCGGTCATTTTTTGTCATGACAAACAACAAGCTGGAGTGAAGATGCTTGTGCAGACATAGAAAAAAACCTCCCGAAGAGAGAGGTAGTATGGTGGAGGGAATGACGACCTACCACAAAACAGCCTCAAAGCCCGCGCTCCTCGTAACTTC
>CAYSRY010000026.1:0-20519 GCA_964433395.1 uncultured Armatimonadia bacterium
GTGAAGTCAAGCCTCTGGCGTGGGACCTTCAGCGACGCATATCTCAGACCCTGAGCTTCCAGGGCGAGAGAATCTGGTGTCAGGATTCCAAGAAACTTGGAATCTGGGGGTACCCGACGACATTCGTCCCCAATTACCACCACCATTACTGCCTGATTTTCCAGAATAAATAGCCGCTTTGCCGTCTCAAATTCCGTGTCCACCAGGCCTTCCGAGCACGGTGCTCGGAAGGCGTTATTCTATCCAAAGGAAGCGCGTAAAAATCGCGATAATATTGCGATTCCGGGCTCTGCCTGCTATCCTGTCTCCATGAATTCAACCGTCAAGTCCCGCATAGCTCTCATATCACTCGGCTGTCCGAAAAACCTTGTCGACTCCGAAGTAATGCTTGGCCTGCTCGCACAGGCTGGCTATCCCATCGTTGAGGACGTCACGGACGCTGACATCGCTATAGTCAACACCTGTGCATTCATTGAACCAGCACAGGAGGAAGCAATTGATGCCCTATTGGACATGGCCGAACTCAAGGCCGATGGCCAATTGAAGGCAGTCATCTGCACCGGCTGTCTTCCGCAGCGCTATGGCTCAAGCCTCGTCTCAGAACTCCCTGAGGTCGATTCCTGGGTACAGATTGGCTCAGAACCTGATATCGTGAACATAATCCGTCAGACCGAGACGGGTCTGGGCAGTTTTGTCGAAGCCGCCACCGGGTATGAACTCACGTCAGACATGCCAAGATGGCGCAGTGCGCCCGAATGGCTTGCCTATATCCGAATTGCTGAGGGGTGCGATCATCGCTGTTCGTTCTGCACAATTCCCGCGATTCGAGGTCGATATCGCTCCCGGAGGTCCGCGGACCTGAGGTCCGAGATTGTACAAGTTTGGTCTGGGGGTGCTAAAGAGGCCATACTGATTGCCCAAGATACCACTGCATGGGGCCATGAGCTGCCCCAGCGGCCGAATCTGGCCTCCCTGCTGCGCGAATTAGGTCCCCTGAACCAAGGGGGGTGGTCCCGGGTACTATACACGTATCCGCAAGGGATCTCCGATGAGCTTCTGGAGGCCATGGCGGCCTATCCTGGAATGGTTCCATACCTTGATGTTCCGCTTCAGCACGCCTCTCCTTCGGTGCTGAAGCGTATGGGCCGACCGGGCACGCCCGAAGCATATCTCAACATGCTTGAGCGCGCCCGCACCATATTGCCGGACATAGCCGTCAGAACCACTTTCATACTCGGCTTTCCCGGTGAGACCGATGAGGATTTCGAGTTGTTGCTTGATTTCGTCACAGAGGCGCGCCTTGACCGCGTTTCGGCATTTGCATATTCGCCGGAAGAAGGCACCCCAGCTGCGACAATGCCGGAGCAAGTCGATGTACGCTTGGCCCTGGATCGCTTTGAGGAGCTTATGCGGACGCAGGAACCGATTGCCCACAGCAGGAATATGGAGTTTATCGGACGGAAAATGCGAATACTCGTAGAGCGCAAAGCAGAAGACCGCAATGTCTGGTTTGGGCGATCCTACCGTGACGCTCCGGAGATTGACTGCGAGGTAAAAGTGACAATGCCGGGCGAGGGCCCGGAGCCGGAAATTGGCGAGTTCTGCGACGTGGTGATCACAAGCGCCGAAATCCACGATCTGAACGGGGAGCTACTCACATGAGGGCGTCTGGTGCCATGAGAAATCCATATGGTGCCAGGGGCTCCACATGGCAGTTGACGCAGCTTCACGCGAGGCGTGAACGCGAATTATTTTGCAGTATTCGCCGATCGGTTATACATATCGCTCAATCGGCGTCTATAGTGCGACATTCACCAAATGGAGTGATTTGCTTCAGCTTCTCCATCTCACGCTCGTAGCACTCTGGACAATAACCGTGACTCGTAGGAAGTCTTTCGTCACAACCTTGCCAGGCCGCCATATCCCAGCGGGTGTCCAGGTCGGCACACGTTCTCAGGCAAACGCAACATTGGAGTTTCGGTATTAGTTCGGTGGAATCGCGCATCGCTGTTCTGTATCTACTTTCGCCGCATTCGTGTTTGAGGTATGTCATAGTCCTTGATTGTAGCTTGTAGATTGCGCATATTCGTTCTCGGTGTCGCCTATGACGGATTATGTGCCTGAATGGAGTAATACCGGCGGGTACTCTCGCATTTGGCGAAAGCCCCCTTTCTGTGATATAATTCAGTGCTCTTCATTAACTTACGGCCAGAGACTGCCAATCCGACATAATGCTCCAAGAATCGGGGGTTAGCAGCCGCATGTTGAATGAGGAAAAAGTTTCGAGAGAATACCTATGTGATCTGATCTTTGATATTCTTCTGTACCGTCCCGGCCTTACACGCATTGATCGCCTGACTAAGTTGCTGCCAGCACCATTGGAGCTGGCGCCCAGCTTTGTTGCTGAGGTTTTGGGTGGAGATGCACGATTTTTCGGGCTGTTTGGCAACTTCGACCTGGCGTACCGTGGTGAAGTCGGACAAAAACCTCTCAGTGGCGCAGCTTCGACCATTCTGAAGGCATACGGCAAGCCTATCGAGCGCCCGGCATTGGTTGCCGAGCTTTCGGCCATCGGAAGTCGGCAGCAGTCGGCACCAGATACACTTGTCGATCGGCTATTGAGCACTGGCGAACTCGCCGAACTTGGCGATGGCTATCTGTATACCCCGAACTGGCTGTTCACGCCATACCACGGATTGTCTCGGGAGCGTATACTCTATCTGAACGATCTTGCCGACGATCCGTCGGTTGGTGAACTCATTGAGCTCTGCGCCTCGAAGAAGCTCGGATCACGCAGTCTGGTCCAGACTGCCGCCAACATTATAGAGACGGTCAATGAGCCTGTATCGAGCAAGGTTTTAGGGTTGCTGGTAGGCCTTCACCAAGGCGACCAGTACAATCCAGCAGAGCTTTTGCGGCAGATGTTTGATGACGTGGAAGACCGGTTCGTTTTTCTTTCGGGGCAGCGTTGTTTTTTGTCTGCTCAGCTATCGAGGCTTGTCAACGCGCTACATCGCCAGAGTCCCGAGACCGCGCCACTTGCGCAAAAAATAGTAGATATGAGCGCGCTACTGTCCAAACCCATTGACCAAGCCAAGACGTATGATCTTTCAGCGATTGAAATCTCGGTGCTACTTGAGCTCATTGCTTCGCATAAAGCGTCATTCACGCTTGCACAGTTGTTGAGCGATGTGCTCGGGATCACGCCGAATCAGCGCAAGTATGCTGCGGCCGCCCAAGCAGTTGAGCGCTTCCTGATGAGCGTTCCCGGTCTGCTGCAACTGCAAGTGGGAAGGTATCTGAAACACTCAGTATTGCCTGCAAATATCCGTACAATTCCACTCCCATTGCAGGTGGAAGAGTGGCAAGCGGAATTTGACAAAAATGGAATGCTGCAGAGCGATGATGTTCTATTGGCAGCTGAAGGTCTGCATCCGGCAGCGGCTGAATCCGCTGCCGATCCATTCTATGATGACATCGGCGAATATCTGGTTGCGTCGACAACAGATGAGACGGTTTCCACAGAGACACAATATCCAGTTCTGTATCATCACTACATGGCTGGGACGATGAGACTGCGCGCTTGCGACCTTGGATTCTTTTCAGACGAACCATCTGTGTCAGCCATTGACCTTAAGACTGATGACGGCCTACTGCTCAGCGTGTGGCTTTGTCGCGAAACCGGACTTCTGGGAGGTCTGCAGGCCTGGTACTACCATACACGTCTTCCAATTTCCGGCGGCCTCCTGACCATCCGGCAAACTGACGAGGCCGGTTTGTACACACTCTCGTGCGGAGGGAAAACCGATTCGCAGACATATATTCGCAAGGGCACCATCAAGAGCCTGTTTGAGTTGCGCCAACGCACTGCAAACCGGCCCGTATCCCTGCGTGAATTGATTTTGTTTGTGCTGGATGAGCAAGGGCAGACATTCAACCAACTGTGGGCACAACTAAACATCCTGCGCCGCACTACCCGAGCGCAGCTGGCCTCGGTACTCAGTCTTTTTTCATGTTTTGAGTACGGTGATGGTAAGCACTGGTCTGTTATACGCGATGCGGAGCATGCCGGCTACCGCAAAGAGCTTCTGCCGTATGTCAGGGGTTTTGTGTCTGGTGAGAGTGACGCTCACAGCATAGGCATAAGCGACGCAACCGAATAGACCATCATCGTAGTTCGTGAGACGCCATCCACTGCGCGGGTGCCAAACAACTCGTGCAGTGTTTTCTTCGATTGTAACGCCGGCAACACCGCATTGTAAGCCGGGAAAGCGAGTGTAATAAATGTCAGAGGAAATCCGAACCAGATTTGCCCCATCCCCGACAGGTAGCATGCACGTTGGCAATGCGCACACAGCCTTATTCAACTGGCTCTATGCGCGCAGCCGAGGCGGAAAAGTGATTCTGCGGGTCGAAGACACTGACGAAGTCCGCTCAACTCCTGAAGCAATGGATATTATCTATGGCGGCCTGTCATGGCTCGGCATCACTTGGGACGAGGGGCCGGACATCGGCGGTCCATACGGTCCATACATCCAATCAGAGCGCCTCGATCTTTATAACGAGAAAGTGCAGCAGTTGCTTGCTGAGGATAAGGCCTACTACTGCTACTGCACGCCGGAGGAAGTTGAGGAGAGGCGCGAAATCATGCGCGCCCGAGGGCTTGCGCCAAAATATGATGGCAAGTGCGCCCACCTGTCTGACGCCGAAATCGAGAATCACAAGACGGCAGGGCGTAAACCGTGCGTCCGCTTTCGAATGAAAGAGACAGGCAACACGGTCATCCATGATACAATTCAGGGGGACGTAGTCTATGAGAATAATCTTGTCGGCGACCCCGTCATCGTGAAAACATCAGGCTATCCGACCTATCATTTCGCGGTCGTCTGCGATGACGCGGCTATGAAGATCACTCACATCATCCGCGGCGCAGGCCATTTGACAAACACGCAGATTCACCTGCAACTGCAGGAAGCTCTGGGGCTTCCGCACCCTCAGTACGCTCATCTGCCGCTGATTCTGGGCGAGGATCGGAGCAAACTGTCAAAGCGCCACGGTGCGGTCAGCGTCATGGATTATAAGGAGTTGGGCTATCTGCCGGAGGCGATGGTCAATTTCCTAGCCCTGCTGGGCTGGTCTGACGGATCCAATCAAGAAATCATGACAGCGGAAGAAATTGCGCAGAAATTTGACCTGAACGGCTGCAGCAAGGCACCTTCAGTGTTTGATCTGCAGAAGGCTGAGTGGGTCAATGGCGAGCATATGAAGATGCTCGATGGGGACGATCTCGCCCACCGCGTTCATCCGCTTCTGGTTGAGGCAGGCCTCATGGAGGCCGAACTGTCGGATGAAAAGTGGGCATGGCTGGCTCAAGTAGTCGATCTGATGAAAGATCGCGCAAAATTGTTGACGACTTTCACTGTCTGGGCGCGATACTTTTTCAGTGATGACTACGAATTTGAGAACCGTGCTCGCCAAAAATGGCTGAACAAAGAGGAGACCCCGGCAATACTTGAGCAGACGGCAGATATCTTCCGAGCGCTCGCTTCATGGGACGCGGATGCCATCGAGGCCGCGGTTCGTGCTCAGGCAGAGGAAGCAGGTGTCGGTGCAGGGCAAGTCATTCACCGGTGCCGCGCGGCAATCACGGGAACTACAGTGGGCCCCAGCCTGTTCCATTTATTGGAATTGCTGGATCGGGACACAGTCATCGGGCGCCTGCAGCATGCGGCCGAACTCTCGCGCGCAGGCAAACTGGCCCCATTACCCGAGGATGAGCCGTCAGAGTAGGTTACCGGGCAACTTGCCAATGCATACAGCGGACGGTATAATGCTACAAAATCAGGCGGAGTGTGGACGGCTCGCGCAGGAGTAACACCAGCGGGCCGTTCAACCACTTTTGCATGGAAGTGGATATAGATGAACGTACCACTGCAGGACTATGAGAAGATCTCAGAAGCCACTGTTGAGGCAGTCGCCAATGATGAGCAATGTACACCAAGCAGCATCTATGAGGGGTTGCGCGACGGCACAATAGTCGTGATGGGTTCGTTAGGTGGCCCATCAAAGCCACTGGGCGTTGGTAAGGGTCTGCGAACAAAGGTAAACGCGAATATAGGCACCTCCCCGGACTTTTCATCTGTGGATGAGGAAGTCCATAAGGTTGAGGTTGCTATTGCGGCAGGCGCAGACGCGGTCATGGACCTGTCTACTGGTGGCGACCTCGATGCAATCCGGAAAACCATCCGAGCCGCGTGTCCCGTCGCGATGGGCACAGTGCCCATATATCAAGTTATTGCAGACCTCGGCGAGGACGGAGCCATTGAGGACATCACAGCAACCGCAATTCTGGACACTGTTGCGAAGCACGCCGCCGATGGTGTCGATTTCCTGACACTGCACTGTGGTGTCACGCGTGAGAGCGTTGCTGCCCTGCGCGGCGATGAGCGCATATGTGGAATTGTCAGCCGTGGTGGATCCATGCTGGCACACTGGATGGATCTGACGGGCAATGAGAATCCGCTTTACGAGTACTATGACCAGGTTCTGGAAATCTGCAAGACGCATGGTACGCTGATCAGCCTGGGTGACGGTCTGCGCCCGGGTGCCACCGCGGATGCTACCGATGCTGGGCAGGTTTCTGAGATGCGCATTCTCGGTGAGCTTGTATTGCGGGCCCGCGCTGCGGGCGTCCAGGCCTTCGTTGAAGGCCCTGGGCACATGCCACTGGATCAGATTGTCGGGAACGTCATGCTGGAGAAGCAGTTGTGCCACGGCGCGCCCTTCTATGTACTTGGCCCGCTGACGACCGACATCGCCCCAGGCTATGACCACATCACCGGCGCTATCGGTGGGGCAATTTGCGCCGCAGCCGGCGGGGATTTTCTTTGCTATGTTACCCCGGCTGAGCACCTCGGTCTGCCAACGGATCGCGATGTCTGGGACGGTGTTATTGCCAGCCGCATAGCCGCACACTCCGCAGACATGGTGAAAGGTGTAACCGGTGCTCGCGCCTGGGATGAGAAAATGAGCCAAGCCCGAGCGGACCTGAATTGGGAAAAAATGCGCCACTTGTCAATCGACCCGGGGCGTGTAGCTGACGTTCGCGGCATTCGCGGCAGTCTGGATCCGGACGCCTGCTCAATGTGCGGGCGCTTCTGCTCGATGAAAGTGAAGCTCTCGAAGAAGGACTAAAGCCTCCCGAGAGCGAATTGACGACTTTGTCACCCTATCAACAAACCCAGTGAGCCAACGCAACTGGACACTCTCGTGACACTCCCGCGGCACGTCGTATGTAACGTGTTCCGCCCAACCGTCGCAAGGAGCCTGGTAAATAATGTCGATCATGCGAATGCGCAAGTTCTTCAGTCGCCCCGTCAAGCTCGGCAAGAAGAACCGCCATATCAAGTTTCTCACACCGTCCATGATTTTGTTTGCGCTGTTGATCATCGCTCTCCTCATCGGCACATTTTTCTCGTTCGGGTCTTCCTCGCGAGCTGCAAGCCAATTGCAAGCCACGTCATCGGGTAGCGGATTGACTGCCAATGTAGCTACGGTGAACGGCAAGCCAATCAGCCGTGCCGAATACAACCTCGAACTTTCCATGGCCGAGAAGCGCGTCGGGCAAGAACTTGATCCCACTCAGATGCGCTATGTGAAGAGCAGCGTGCTCAGTGGCATCATTGACCGCCAGGTAAAACTGGAAGCCATCAAGCGCGAGCGAATTCGCGTTTCAAAGTCTGATATCGAAGCTGAAAAAGATCGTCTGGTTGAGGCTACTATCAACAATCGCTATCCCGACACCAAATCACTTCGGGATTATCTGCAGCGGAAACAGATCTCGCTTTCGCAGTTGAAAGATAACATGCGTGCCAGTCTTCCGGCAGACGACCAGATCAAGATGCAACTACAGTTTGATCGTCTTCGCGCCAACGTTGAGCAACAAGTCAACCTCACGGATGAGCAGCTGAAAGACTCATATACAGAAGTGAACGCCCGACACATTCTGATCACGCCAGATTCAATCAAGCAAGCGGCAACACCCAAAAATGCGTCGGATGCGGCCACCACTTCAACACCAGCGATGTCTGATGATGAGGCAAAGGCTAAAGCGAAAGCAAAAGCAGATGATCTTAAGAAGCAATTGACCGAAGGCGCCGATTTTGCGGCACTGGCCAAGCAGTACAGCGGCGATCCCGGCAGTGCATCCAACGGCGGCGATCTCGGCTGGTTCAAGAAGGGGCAGATGGTGCCAGCATTTGAACAAGCCGCGTTTTCTACTGAGCCCGGGAAGATTTCAGAAGTCATCGAGACAGACTTTGGCTTCCACATACTGAATGTTGTTGCTCGCCGACAAAACATTCCCAAAGACTTTGAAGCTCAAAAAGAAAAATACCGCGAAGAAGCGCTGACCAAGGCGCGGAATCAGGCGTGGCAAGAATATGAAAAGTCTTTAGACGATGCTGCACGGGTCGAAATCATTGACCCTGAACTGCAAGCCTATAAGGCTATTGATGAGGGAGATACTGCAAAGGCAATGCCACAGCTTGAGACCGCAGTCGCCAGCGATGATCAGAACGCAGCAGCAGCATTCGAACTCGTCACTCTTTATGAAGCAGCCAACCAGAAGGACAAAGCAATACAGCTTCTGCGGAAAATAACCGAAATGCAAGAGGGTTCCCGCTCGCCAATTGCACACATGAAGCTTGCGGATATGCTTGCCGCAAATGGTGACAAGGCGGCTGCGACCTCCTCCTATAAATCTGCATCAGATTGGGCACAAGCCTTCACCCAAGGGAATCTGTACATGCATATGCAACTCCAATCAAAATTCACAGAGCTTGGGAAACCCGATCTGGCCAAGCAAGAGCAAAACTGGATAGATGAATTCATGGCCAGCCAAAGTGAAGCTGGCGGTGGCAGCATGCCATTCACAGTTCCGCCAACTCAGTAGTGCAGATCAGTACCATGCTAATCGCCGTGGGGTGAGATCAAATGCTTGAAGCTCTGCAATTGAATGCCCAATCCGCATGTGAGACCATTGCAAATTTCATACAGACTTCGATTGAGGCAGCACATCTTGATGGTGCTGTGATAGCTCTGTCTGGTGGGATTGACTCAGCGGCAGCGATTTACCTAACCGAACGTGCAATCGGGGCAGACCGGATTCATGCCTTCAATATGCCCTACAATACGAGTAATCCTGCCAGTCAGGCACATGCACAGCTGTGCACGGACGACTTGGGAATTGCCTTCGATGTCATTGAGATAACACCGATGATTGACACATACTTCGACCGCTTCCCTGACGCAGACCGGTTGCGCCGTGCGAACAAGATGGCACGCGAACGCATGAGCATAATCTATGATATGGCAAATATTCACAATGCCATGGTCATCGGAACGGGCAATCGCACTGAGGGCTTGCTTGGTTATACGACGATGTGGGGCGACATGGCCGCAGGCATCGCCCCCATCGGGCATTTGTATAAGGCGCAGGTGCGGCAATTGTCGGCGTACATAGGGGTGCCGCAACCAATTTTGGATAAGGCTCCATCCGCCGACCTCTGGGACGGACAGACAGATGAGGGCGAGCTTGGCCTGACCTATGAAATGGCCGACTGGATATTGTATAACCTCTTTGACCTCGAAAAAACACCGGATGAAGTGATCGGCGAGGGCGTAGACATTGCTACTGTGCAGAAGGTCATCACACGCGTCGAGCGGAATGCCTTCAAGCGATGTATGCCGCCGATCTGTGACATTTCAGGCTGCTGGCCCTGTGACTGACAGGACGACGGCCCGCGAAGGGGCGGTCAACGAGAAGTGTCCAGCATTAGTGACATCAGCGGAACGCTGCTCATCGTAGCTACCCCTCTTGGGAATCTTGGCGATATTACAGAACGCGCGCTTGATGCTCTGCGGCAGGCAGATTTGGTCGCCGCCGAGGATACCAGGCGCGCTTCTCAATTGCTGTCACATTTTGGCATCTCCAAACCAACTGAGAGTTTTCATGGTGACAGTGACGACCGCAAGACAGCGAGGCTAGTCAAGCGGCTGCTTTCTGGCGATACCGTGGCATACGTCAGCGATGCAGGCACCCCGACGATCTCAGACCCCGGAGCGGCACTCGTTGCAAGCGCAGTTGAAGCTGGTATAGTCGTGTCCCCCATCCCAGGCCCCAGCGCAATCACAACAGCACTGAGCGCATCAGGGCTCAATGCTGATCGTTTTGAGTTCTGGGGGTATCCACCCCGCAAGAAGGGCGAAAAGGAAGAGTTCATCCGCACGATCCTCACACGCCCGCACACGGTGGTCATCTACGAAGCACCAAGCCGCGTGGTTCATACCCTGGGGTTGCTGGCGGGCTCAGCGGTAACACGGAGATGCGCTGTCTGCCGAGAGCTCACGAAAAAATTTGAGGAGTTTGTGCGCGGGACGCTTGGCGAAGCCGCCCTCCATTTCACTGCGCACGAGCCGCGTGGTGAGTTCGTTATCGTCATAGAGAATGCCAAAGCGACCGATAGCGCACAGGAGCAAACAATGGTAACGGCCGAGGCAATCGATACTGCGCTTTCCGAGATGCTTGCCAATGGCATGCCCGTGAAGGCAGGGGCAAAAGTGATCGCCGCGCTGGGGCTGCTGCCGAAAAACGCTGCTTACCAGCGAGCTATTGAGTTATCCAATCCGTCGCATGAATGAGCATTCGAGCGAACTATCCGCCACCGTTTGAAACGATTAAGAGACCGGCAACGACAAGCGCCATCCCTCCAAGCTTCTGCCACGACATCTTCTCTTTCAGAAATGGCACGGCCAGAAACACCATGATAACCGGATAGCCTGAAGTGAAGACTACTACAGTGGATGCCTCGCCATGCTTCAGTGCATAGAAATATGCGGCGCTGCCGAGGGCAAGCCCACCGAGCGCACCTATAATGAGGTACATATATGCTTTTGCGGACACTGTGCGAATTTCCGTGAACGTATTCCGGAACGCACCGATAACCGCAAGTGACATTGTTGCTACCATGAATCTTATCCATTGCGCGGTAACTGGAGACATCTCCGGCATCGAGTTGAACGCCAGCTTGTCTACAACGGCGGCGACTCCCCAGAAAAAGACCGCAACTATTGATGCCACCACAACGCGTTTATCCACATTTACCAGTCCAGATCGCCAAGATTTTATTGTCTTCAGGCAACTGTTGTGATGGCTATGGGCGACGCCGCCTCGGACCAGCCAAAAGGATCAACCCCGCGATTACCAACAGCGCCCCAATCAGCTTTGCGTAGGTGAGCGCCTCTCCCAATATGGCAGCGGCAGCCAACACTGTTACGAGAGGATATGCTGAGCAGAAAACTACCACTCTTGATGCTTCATCATGGCTGACGGCATAGAAATATGCAACTTGGCCCAACACTGCTGCTAATAGAGCACTGACTACAAGATATGTTGCGGTCATTGCGGGCATGTGAGCGATATTATCCCAAAGGCCAGTGAAGCACCCGATCAGCATCAGCAATACAGAAGCGATTGCCATGCGGATGAATACAGCTGTGAGCGGCGACTTGCCTGGCATTGAGTTCAGCGTGAGTTTGTCGAAAATCCCACTGGTGCCCCACAGAAGCAGTGCGCCAATACTCGCAATAAGTGCAGCTGCTGTCATCGTCTCACCATACGCTTTCGGGCCTTCGTTGTTCTAACAAACGCCGCACATCACGCATATGTGATGTGCGGTTCGCTATCACTGAACACGGATAAGATCGCTGTCAGCCTCAGTGAATCAGTTGGCGCTTTTCTGCATCGCCAAGACGACAAGCCCGGCGACAATCAGGGTGCCAGCAACGAGTTTTTGCCATGTAATCGGTTCGCGAAGTGCAACAGCCGCCGCAATGAGCGTCACAAGCGGATAGGCCGCAGTGAACAGCACGATCTTTGAGATCTGACCGGCATCGACCGCGAAATAGTACGCCACTTGAGCAAGCACACCAGCAAGCAGCCCGCTGAAAGCGAGATACACAACAGTTCTCGCCTCCATCTGCCGGATATCATTGTGCGCACCAGATACGAGGGCGATTACTGCAATGCAGATAAGCGAAAAAATCATGCGCACAAGCACCGCAGCATATGGGGACATGCACGGCATGGAGTTGAATGCCAGTTTGTCAAAAATCGGGCCAATACCCCACGCGAGCATCGCGACAAGTACCGCTGTCAGGGCGAACCCGTTCATCTGTGCAGCCTCCACTATGTTCGCAATCTGTGTGAAAGCTCGGCAATAGCTGGCCACGCGTCTTCGTATACCGCATACAACTCGTTGTATTTCTCGTGCATTTCGAAATTGGGATAGAATATGTCTCGCTCATGCACGAGCTGCGCTGCAGCATCCTGAAGGTTGTTGTACAAACCGAGGGCAATACCTCCCAGCATGGCCCCAGCTTGGCAACCGCTCTCGATAACATTGAGAGTGACTACTTCGCGACCGGTGACATCTGCTTTGACCTGCAGCCACAGCGGACTTTTACTGCCACCGCCTGTGGCGCGGAGGCGGTTGATATTCACTCCACCAGCAGCCATGCGCTTAAGGTTGAGATTGAGCTCGTAACAGGTCCCCTCAATAAGCGCTTTGACCATGGTTTTGCGATCCGCTGCGAGCGTAAGCCCGAGAATGGCACCGCTGGCCTGAGCATCCATGTGCGGCGTCGCCGCGCCAGCGAGATATGGCAATACCAATATTCCAGTCGGACCGGCCGGCAGATCTTCGAGGATAACGTCATAAATGTCACGCTGACTCTGGGCGGCAACAGTTGCGTCGTAATGCGCGAAATTGTCGCGATACCAGCGAAGCAGGCGGCCAGATGTGTAATTGTAGCCAAGCGTGCAATACATGTCAGGAACAACATGCGGATAGCAGCAGTAATTGGACTGGCGCATCTGCTCCGTGAGGACAGGCTCATCGAATGCAGTTGTAATGCATTCGACGGTGCCCATTCCATCGACGGCCTGCCCCTGACGAATGACGCCGGCGCCGAGAGCATTCATCGGCTGATCATGCCCGCCCGCAGTGAGGAGACAGTCGGCAGGGAAGCCAGTTAGCGCCCCCCCCATCTGCCCCATTTCCCCAATGATTGCTCCGGGTTGAATAGGCTCGGCAAGCAGGCCAACGTCGATGCCAGCGGTCTCCAGCATTTCGGTTGACCACTGCTTCGCGCGGATGTCGAGTGCCATCGTGCGTCCGGCAAGTGCATGATTGAGGCGCGGAGTGTGCCCGAGTTTGAGCAGCACCATGTCAGGCCACATGAGGTATTTTGCAGTTTGCGCATGTACCTCAGGCATATTGTCGCGCAGCCACATGAGCTTGTTGATAGTGAAGCTCGGGTGCAGCGGCATCCCGGTAATGTCGAAAACGCGCTCTTCGCCGAGAGTATTGCGCCACGACTCAGCCTGAGCCATCGCGCGCCCATCAGCCGACATAATCGTGTTGTAGAGGAAGTTGCCACTGACGTCGACAGGCGTCACAGCCTCACCCATACTGGACATGCAGAGGCTTTGAGGCACATCGTCTTTGACCGCGGTAGCGACTTCATTGAGCACAGCCACTATCCCGCACCAGACGTCAGCGGGATTGAGTTCGATCCATCCCGGCCTAGGACAGTGCTCCGGATACTCCCGGTACGCCTGTGCAATAATATTCCCAGCTGGGGTGAATGCGACGGCTTTGACGCCAGTACTTCCAATGTCACACCCAATCAGCGACATGAATGCGCCTCCCTGAAGCCAATCAACAGAAGACAGACTGGTTACGCTATGTCATTCAGCACGGCATCCAAGCGTTCCTTGCACTGCCTGCACATTTTGCGCGTCTTTTCGGCGGCAAGTCCGGTGTAGACTTTCGGATCACGAAGCATGGCTTTCTGCTCGTCAGTGAAATCCGCAAGATACGGCGCCACTTCCTCGCACTGGGAGAATACGTCCCACAATGGCCGACCAGTGGCCTGAGCTTCCAGCGTCAACTGACGCATTACTTCGTGAGCGTCGGGGTGACCATGGGCGGCAAGAAGAATGTATGCGGGCTCCGCAGCCACCATGCCGGACGTCATGTCGAAATTGCTCTCCATCCGCTTCTCATCGGTGACAAGCTTTGACATAATGCGTTTGAGTCGCTGCACACTGTTGAGCAGCGCGACGATAATCTCCGGACTGAAGCGGGACGATGCGGAATTGGTCAGATCGCGCTGGTGCTCGCACAATTGGTCCATGTAGATTGTCACCATGTGCGGCATGAATGCCTTCCACATGCTCTTCACGTTTTCAAAATTCCACGGGTTGCGCTTGTGGGGCATTGTGGATGAGCCCACCTGCTCAGCCTGGAACTCCTCACCTACCTCAGCGATCTCAGTGCGCTGCAGATGGCGCATGTCATCAGCAATGTCAGCCAGCACTCCGAACGTCGTAATCAGCACATGGAAATAGTCAGTTATGTATTCGGCCTCAACAACCTGAGTTGAGGTAGGTGACGGCTTGAGCCCGATTTTCGCGAGTGCCTCCGCTTCGAAGACATCAGCATCGTTGAAGAAGAGGCTGCTGGCATTATAGGCTCCAACTGCCCCACTGATTTTGCCACGCAGATTATCGGCTGCAGTTTTGAGCGCTTCTATACGCCCAGTCAGACGGCTGATAAAGCCAACAAGGGCAAAACCAAATGTGATTGGTACAGCATGCTGACCGTGTGTACGCCCCATCTGTATCTGATCGGCCTCTCGTTCTGCAAGGGCGATAAGGACCTGCTGCAGCTCGCCGATCTGAGGAATTATGGCTTTCCGCGCGACATTCTGCAGGCGCCAGGCGACAGCACTGTCAACAACATCAAAGCTGGTCAGGCAGAGGTGCACATATGGCTTCGCATCGTCACTGACTTTGCTGCGGAGAGTGTTGACGAGAGCGCGAATATTATGGTGGATCCGTGCCTCTTCGGTAGCGACCTCAAGCGGGTCAATATTGCGCGCAGCTTCAGAGACTTCATCAGCGACCGCCTGTGAGCATACGCCCCGGTCTGCAAGCGCCTGGACCGCAGCAGCTTCAACCATAGCTTCGCTGCGCACCCGGGCGTTCTCTGTGACGTAGTCGTCAAGGATTGCACGCAACTTATCATCATAGTAACGAAAATCGAGCGGTGAGACATTGTCGTACTTCGTATAAGACATGAATATCCTCCCTATCAAGACGGCGCTCAGGCCATGACGACCAGAACAGCCGCCGATTCAATGCTATGCAGGTTACAACTGTCAGTCATTGCGGCAAATGCGGAGTAAATCGAACGCCTGACCGTACGAGACCGGTTGCTGCACAGCCTTGGGGCCATTGAGTTCGTCGGCTACGAGATTGACAGCCACCGTCCCGGCGAGACTGGGCAACTCCACTTTAACACCAGATGTGTCGCATGAGAAATAATAGCTTCCATCCTCGTAGAGCAATTCCCAGGTTCCTTCTCTGAGGTAAACAGAAATAATGGGCGTATTATTGATGGAAACGACGGTCGGGGTAGCGGAATACATCGCTTTCGTCGTAATCGGCTTATGACCGAGCTCCGTCAACGCGTAAACCGTCTTCTCAGCATTCGAGTAGTGCACTTTCATGCTTTGCCCGGTATTTTCTGCCACAGTTGCCATTTTTAACATCCAGTGGCTTGACTTTTCAGGGGAGCGTCGATCCAGACTTGTCCAGACGACCACGCCGGTCTCGCTCGCGGTTTTGACGCGCAGACGCGCCTTGCTGAGTTCACCTGCACGATCGAGTCTGCCCGCCACCGCAAGAACCTCAGGGGCGTTTACAGCGAGCACCCCCAAGCGGACATCGCGGATAATTTCTCCGGTA
The DNA here is from genome assembly GCA_964433395.1 of uncultured Armatimonadia bacterium. GTDB lineage: Bacteria > Armatimonadota > Zipacnadia > Zipacnadales > UBA11051 > UBA11051. The sequence continues at coordinate 15,875 of CAYSRY010000026.1, forward strand.
TCAGAGACGTACTGCTCGTCATCAACGAAATTGTGGGACACATTCGCACCATAGGTGTTTCCCAACGCATCAAGGGCAACCCGTAGCTTCTGATGAGCGGTGAGACGTCGAAAAGCATAAATGTTGCGTTCCATATCGCGAAACCCGACGCATGCCTGTCCGGATCCATCGACCCCAATAGGCCGCAATCCCTGTGCCTCAGCATCAGCCACCATGAATGCGGGGTCTGTCTGGATTCTCTCTCGCGCTTTCGCGTCATACATGGTCCCGGAGAAATTGTAGAAACCGTAATCGCCAGGAATCGTCGCAACCGAATAGCCCATCTTCTGCTCGATGCTACTGTCGCGCTTATGATCAAGCAGATCCTCAGTGGGCCAATTGCTGCAGATTATAGTGTTATCGCGGTTGTAAATGCCACTGGCAGACCGCCCAGAAGCAAGGAGAAGGTCGGGACCATCTTTGGGCACCCTATCGTTGAAAAAGAGCGTACTGAACTGGGAAACCCAACCAAGTTTGTACGCATCGGTTGGCATTTTCTGCCACGTCGGGTAGAACTTGTCCACTTCCGAGAATGCCATCGCCGTCGTGTGATCGGCCGGGCTGACATCGCGTTGAATGAAAAGTTTGGCGCAAACACCCATGAGCCCCCATCGGGTTGGATCACTGCGGACATCAAAAAATTCAACGCGCTGCTTGTTCTCCAGCAGGTCGTAGGTAAACAGGATCATAGCGTCAATGTCCTGAAGAGCACCATATACAGCGCCTTCGACCATGCCAGTTGCGCGGTTACGATTCGGCCAACAAACATTCCATTCACGAATTACTGAGGGCTTATTCCATATACGGCTTACGAGCATGCGCGGCACAAATGTCTCGGTGGAGCCATCGGCAATCGGGTTGAGATCCACGTGAAATGCCGGCAAATGCCACTCATTTCCCGCTTTCCACAGCGGATGATCATAGTAGAAATTAGCGCCCATAAAATCGAGCTCACCAGCGACAGTTGCCATGTCTGCAACGTGATTGAAATCAAGCACAGCAGTAATCGGCACTTTCACGCCACGACGCGTGAGATAAGTGCGCATGCGACGCAGGTATTCGGCATGGATGTCGTGGATGAAGAGCCGTCTGTCAGCCGCGCGACCTCGCTGCAGTCGCGTACTCTCGCCGTCTTTGGCGGCTGGAAAGCGGGAAGGCATGTGCGCCTCCGGAAACAGCCAGACCGAGCCCTCGCTGAGCTTTTCACCAGGCAGGATGCCTCTCTCACCCGCCGTATCGGTCCATGCCTCGGCAAGCATTGCGTCATTTCCGTATCGCTGACGAAGCCACTCATTCCATCTCTGCCTGAGCTGACTGGCATATGGTTCGACAAGATCGCCCCAGCGATTTCGTGCGAAGTACAGGCCATTTTCATCACAAAGCTCAAGCAGTGCAATTGCCGGGTCATCAGCATATGCGAGCCCGGTATACGGGTTGACGTGGTCGATCAGAAGAGCTCGCGCATACCGCTGTTGAAGCTCAATGAGGGTATTATCGAAAACCGCATAAGGCTTTGCGGCCCGTCCCAGCTCGGAAGCGTTGACAACGCCCTCTGCCTCGGTGAATGTGCGGAAGTCGAGCAGATCCAAGTATACATAGATGCCGGCTTCTTTACACCTGTAGATCCAATAGTCAACGCAATCAAGTTGATTGGTATCAATGCGCTCGAGCGTTCCTGTGCTATCAGTCGGCAGCAGGCCGCCGACATCGTCGATATGGTGTATACGCACGAGGTTGAATCCGGCGCGAGAGATTGCAGCGACTGCCCGGTCTATGCGATCTTTTGATTGGAAGACCGAGTCTTTTGCAACGTTTATGCCCCAGAAACGGGCGCGGCTGCCATCCTCAAAATAGAAATGCCCATTGGTTCCGGCGAGAAGAAAGCCCCTTTCGCCAGCAATTTCTCCATGCAGGTAGGAGAAATCTACAATGCCCGCATCAACAAATTCGGAAGCGTTATAGTCAAGAACAGCATTCCCATTGAGCAGCAAAGGGGCTGGTCCCGCGTTTTCGTCTTCGGAAGCGCCCACTATCGCATCAACTGCAACTTGTGCAGAGCTGGAACACGCAGCAGCAAACAACAATACGGCCAGAAGCCATGGACGGAAACAAGGAGATATGGTGCTCAATTCAGTTTCCACCCCGGAGAGTTGGCGGCAGCAATGCCGGGCAAAACGAACGGTTCATGTGGAGTCATCGACGAAATAGTGTCCATGCGGTAACCTTGTTTCTGCAACTCCGGCAGCAAATAAGGCAGGAGTTCTGGTGTAGCATCATAGCCACTGTGCAGCAGCACAATGTTGCTTTCATGAATCTTCTGAAGCATGCGCGCTGCTCCCTCTGCTCCAGACACGTCGCTATAGGCCCCGATATTCTCCTGCCAGAAAACCGTCGTGAAACCGGTTGCCTGAGCAGCGTTGCGCACAGTGGCGTTGTAGTGTCCGCCCGGTGGCCGGAAGAGCGTCGTGAACTGTCCTGATGCACGGCGAATGACCTGACGCGTCATGACGAGTTCGCGCTCCACTTCGAGGCCGCTCAAAGTTGTGAGATTGCGATGGCTGTAGGAATGCGCGCCGACCTCATGTCCCCGTGCGACAATTTCACGCACAAGCTCGGGGTATGTCTCAGCCTGCTTGCCGACCAGGAGGAATGTAGCCTTCGCATTATAGCGATCAAGAAGATCCAGTATGACAGGTGTCAATACAGGGTGCGGTCCGTCGTCAAACGTCAGAGCGACCCTTCTGCCGCCTGCGGGAAGCCGATGGATTTCCTGCGGGTGGTCAGTCAGCAGCCCCAAATCGTGATACGCAAGCAGTAAATCTGCCCTGAGACCGGGAAGGCGTGGGTTGTATGAGAAGCCATACTCGAATGCGTCAAGAGCCTCTTCGGTACGTCCAGCCATCTGGAGAGCATACCCGCACAACTGAGCGCGGAATACAGGTTCGGGCTGGATGAGCAGGCACTCCTGCAGGAAACGCTCGATCTCGGCTCGCGCAGCCAATTCAGAAGCTGCCACAGTGCGCGCACCATTGACGACGGTGACGGTCACTGCGCAACTTGCCAGCACCCGTTCACTCTCACCATATGCCTGGCACCGGATTTGCCGCAATCCGTCGCCACATCCTGTGGTGTCAATGTAAACGCGGTAGGGCGTCGAATTGCTCACACCAACAAAGCGGTCATCCAGCAACAATGCAATATAGTCCACTTTGAGATCGTCGGGGACAGTGACGCTGACTTCGACCCCACCGCTGACACGTGAGCCAGCCCGTGGCCAATCAATGCGCAGACCTGTCGCATCATTTTCGGGCACATCACCAGTCTCGCCTATGGCTTGCGCAACCGTCTGCGTCGGCCGAATTCCGAAATCTGTCAATCCTGCAAGCCTGAGGCTGTCGTCGAGGCCATGGTCAATATAGTAGGCAACTCCTGGCGCAAACAGTGGCGACCGTGCCGTCAGCCCTGGATAGGCAGTAGTCACGTCCCGGACAGGTGCGGTAAGCGCTTTGATGGCCGCCGCCGGTCGGCCCTGTGCAATATAGCTGGAGGCAAGCACCTGAATTGCGAGTTCGCAGGATGGCTCAGCTTTGAGCGCGCTTGTCGCCTCAAGCTCGGCGGCTCGATAGAAGCCTTCCATGCAAGCAAGTTCGGCGACAGCAGCGCGAATCTGTGGGCTACAAGCAGTCTCATAGCCAAGCGTCTGTCTGTAGGAGGACATGGCATCCTGGATACGGCCGAGAGAGTAGAGAGCCGCCCCTTTGCCAAGCACGCCAGACACGCAGTGGGGATCGATAGCGACAGCACTATCGAACGCAACAGCGGCCTCATCTGGGCGTTGTTGGAACAGCAATGCAGCACCCTGCCCTACGCGCGCCACAGCACAGAGCGCGTCTTCCCGTGCAGCCTCAGAGAATGAGGCTTCGGCTTCAGCATAATTGCCTGCGGCGATCCACTGAGCGCCCTGCAACAGCGCGCCCGAGCTATCTGAGGCAGAAGGCACACAAACAGACTGTGCGGCAGCCAATATGGCGCACACAATCACAGGTAGCCAAATTCTGGTAGATGGTACGCGCATAGTAGTGATGGTTGTGTATCACTTTCGAAGATGAATCTCGCCAGCGTGAGCTGTGATGCTACCATCTTCAGTCTCAATGACCAGTCCGCCATTGTCATCTATGGCGGTGGCCCTGCCAGCGCCGTGCTGATTGCCGATGGTGAACTCCAAATCGCGACCGACTATAGTGTCTGTGCGCCGATAGGCAGCCAATACTGCATCCCATCCCTGATTTCGCGCAGCTCGGTAGCGCCTGCCGAAATCTCTCAGTATGGAGATGAGCAATTCTTCGCGCGTAATCTGCTGCCCAGTGGCACTTTCCACAGTTGCGGCTGATGCAGTCAACGCATCGCCATCGCCAAGCACGTTGATGCCGATGCCAACAACAGCGTACCCGGCATTGATGTCAGCCTGGCACAGTATGCCACAGATTTTGTCACCTGCGAAAACAACGTCATTGGGCCACTTTGTACCGAAGGTTCTGCCAGTCAATACGCGCAATCCTTCGACAACAGCGACGCCTGCCAAAAGGGGCAAATATGCGTATTCTGC
>CAYSRY010000027.1:0-19250 GCA_964433395.1 uncultured Armatimonadia bacterium
GTAGTCGATGCCTATGCGGCGGGCCTCTTGATATACCGCGTCGGCGTGGTAGTCGTCATTACCGTAATCATGCAGATGGGCGTGAAAGTCAATCAGCATTACATCACACTCAGAGCGATTTTTTTCACAGCATTTATTGTTTCTCGTCAGTGTTGCTGTCTTTCTGATCTGGTTTGTCGTCCTTGGCCGCTTTTTTTTCACCCTCGGTCATTTTCTGCTCTGCTGTGCCCGGTTCCTTCTTCGAGGCTTCTTCTTCCTGGCTTCTGCGGAGCTCTTCTTCGTGTTCTTTCATCTTCTCAGCGGCCTGTTTGAACTGTACATCGCAGAGCATCTCGTATACGCCACCAGCGGTGGCGAGCTCTGCGTGTTTACCACGCTCGACGATGCGGCCCTTGTCGAGAACGAGGATCTGGTCAGCATTCATAACTGTGGACAATCGGTGGGCGATGCTGAACGTGGTCCGGTTCTCCATCAGCACCTCAAGAGCGTCTTGAATGAGCGACTCAGATTCTGAGTCCAGTGCGCTTGTCGCCTCGTCGAGGATAAGGATTCGCGGATTACGCAGCAGCGCTCGTGCAATTGAGATGCGCTGGCGCTGACCACCGGACAAACGTGTGCCTCGCTCACCCACCATGGTCTCGTAACCATCGGGGAAGTCCATGATAAAGTCATGGCAGTTTGCGGCCATCGAAGCCTGTATGACCTCTTCATCGGTCGCGCCGGGGCGCCCATATTTGATGTTCTCTCGCAATGTGCCGCTGAAAAGGAAATCTTCCTGCATGACCATTCCGATGTTGCGCCTCAGGGAGTTCAGGCTCACATTCTTGAGGTCGTGTCCATCGATGAGTACCCGTCCATTTTGCGGGTCATAGAAGCGCGGGATGAAATGCACGAGCGTAGTTTTTCCGCTCCCGCTGGGGCCGACAAGGGCAGTGACGGTTCCGGGCTCCGCGACAAAGTTAATATCGTCGAGTACGAGCTCGCCTGGTTCGTAGCCGAAGTCCAGGTGCTCAACTTCAACGCGCCCATCGATTTTGCCAAGTTTGATTGGTTCGCGATCTTCCTGAATGTCTGGCGAGGTGTCCAGAGTCTCAAAAATGCGTTCCACAGCGGCGAGAACGGTTTGGATCTGAGTGTTAATGTTCACGAGCATGATTACCGGCCCATAGAGCATCTGCTGATATGCGCGAAACGCGATAAGTTGACCCATCGTGATCTCGCCGGTGTAGAGGACAAGATAACCGCCATAAAGCAGAATGCCCATATTGGCAAGATGTGTGATGACTTGGGCTCCTATGCCAAGCACTACTCGCCAGTGTCCCAGACGCATGTTGAGGCCGATGCTTTCGCGTACTTCGCGCGCGAAGCCTCGTGCCTCCGAGCTTTCGCGGGTAAATGACTTTACGATTTTTATGCCGGAGATGCTCTCAGAGAGACTCGTGTAGATTTGGGAGTACTGCTCACGTGCCTCTGATGCTGAATGGCGGATCCGTCGCCTTATGACCTGGAAATTGATGACATAGAGCGGAAGGACCCCAACTGCGATGATTGCGAGTCGTGGACTGATAATGAAAAGTACGGCTATTGCGACTGTGAGCGTGATGATCTGCGTGATGATCTGAATCAACTGCGTGCTGACGAGGCCCTGAACAGCTTCGACATCGTAGAGCACGCGCGACATGATCCGGCCATGCGGGTTGCTGTCAAAATAGCGCATGGAGAGGTGTTGGAGGTGCCTGAAGAGACGCCGCCGGATGTCATAGACAACGCGGTTGCCAACGAACAGCAGCGTCATCTCCTGTGGGTAGATGATTATGTTGGCGAGAGTGGTCGCGCCGACAATTGCCCCGACAACTATGATCAGGAAGTGCCACGCATCAGCGCGGTATGTATCCAGCACATTCGGTGGCAGATTGCCCATTTTCGCGAGTTTTTCAAACCCAGCGACATTGTCGACTACCATACCAATCAGATACGGTATGGTCATCGTCAATGCAGTACCAGTGAAGACAAGCAAAAGCGCCCACGCGAGCAACCAGCGATAGCGACGAACAAAAACCAGCATTCGGAGTAACAGCGACATGGGCGACAGCCCTTCGTGGAGTGCAAAGCACTCAAAGCATGCAGTAAGTCTGGGCAATTATACCACGCAACGCAGACAATACAAATCGACAGGCAGGCTATTTCCGTATGAAAGTTGATATGAATGATATTGCAGTGGAAACTTCTGAGGTGACACTGCATGATATGCCAGTTGGCAGTGCTGGTTTTATGGTGACGCTCATTTATAAAGTTGATAAGTGTTGAATTCCCTGTATCCTTATTAGCTTCGATAATCATTTATGCGCCGCAAAATTGTAATAGTTGATGTTTTTTTTGTTACATGAGTGCGAGCTCGTATGATAGCGTGCTGTATCTGCTTCAGAAAAAACAGCTAAAGCGCTCATCCCGTGCTGCCGATAGACAAATCAGGATATACGAACCTGAATCAGGGGCGGCCTTGGCGTCCGGGTGCAAGACCCGCAAGTCGAAGGCACAATCTAGTCACTCGCTGTTATTGTTAACGGGGGTGACTATGATTGTGCCTCTTTTTTTTGATTGGGATTGCTGAATATGATGCAACGACGCGGTCAGAGGTTCAGGATTCGCGAATCTGCCGGGGTGCGACGCGGTTATTGGGAACGAGGATGGGCTCGTCTTTTTTCGCGCAGTCGCGCTACGGAGGGGGACAGTATGGTAATGACACCAAGTTCTGCACGTGTCCTTATTGCAGATGATGAACAGGAGCTTGTCGTCTCGACATCCAGGCTGCTCAGCCTGCAGGGATATTCATGCGATTGTGCGTATGACCCAGCAGGGGTTCTGCAGATGCTGGGGATTGTCGAGTATGACGGTCTGCTGGTTTCGGCGGCAATGGCTGAAAGGCCGGAGCTTGATATTGAGGATGGATTTGATTGCAGAGCAGCAGCACTTCCAATCATCCTGATGCTTGGACCGACGCAGACGCGCGTTTCCTCACGAGTGTTCCAACGCCCGGTGCTGGGGTATCTCACAAAACCCCCGGAGCCTGAGCAGTTGTATCGTCGGATGCGTGATATCACAGAGTATCAGCGCGCGAGACGCTCGCTGAGCCACATAGACAGTCTGCTCACAAACTGTGAGAAATCGTTTGAACTGCATACCTGTTCGGCGCGCCAGCGAATTGATGCCGGAGCACTTGATACGTACGAGTTCACAGCGCTGTCACTCAAGAACATTGCAGATGCACTTCAGGATCTCACGCAAGTATTCGGTGGGATGCTCGCGCAGACTGAGCGTGACTATGCATGTCGCATGCTCAATTGTCCGCGCCTGGAACGATTGAAGAGCGCAATTGAGATGAGCGCCTCTGTTTTGGAATCCACGAAGGGATCGTTCAAGTCCAAGGCTTTGGGCATCCTGCGTGAAGAGCTTGAGCAGGTTCTGGCAGAGTTGGATAATTGATGAATGAGCGGGTGATGTGGAATGCGCAACGGACTGCTTCGAGCCGCCCTGAGTGGCTCAGCTGGCGACATAGTTTCGCAGGAAGAGCTGGAGAAACTCAGCGCGACGCTTGACCAATATGCAGCGACCAGTTCAAAGACCAATGTCGAGGTGACACTGTACGATTTTCGACAGGCGTACCGTCTGTCTGCGGCGCAAGTGCAGATAGTAGTGCGGGACTGTGAACGGGTAGCAGCCGCATTAGACCGTACGCTCAAAGTATATCTGAACGGCGAGGTGGGGTTGAAGCTGCTGAGTGTGGATCGGATGAAGTCACACCAATATCTGCAGATGGTTCCCCATGACGCTGCGCTCGCATCGTTTGGACAGGTGGCGCATCTTCCGAAAGCGTTGGTCCACATTGATCGTGCGGCTGGCTATGCAGTGATTGACATGATGCTGGGCGGCCGTGGCACTTCAGATTCGACGGTGCGCGATGATTTGACACCACTCGAAGTGCGACTGCTGCGGCTTTTCTTCAAAGAATTTCTGGCAACAGCACAGGTTGCAGCCCGCTCACTGTCGATCGCCCGAGAACCGCAGGAGATATACCTGTCACCGACGGCAGTCGATTGCCTGGAGGAGGATGTCTGGGTGCTGTGCGCGAGCTATCGGATTGAGGTTGGCGCGTGTCGCGGAAATGTTTCGATGGTATTTCCATCATCGACAATCCAGCGCTGTCTGGCGGACGAAGACCACGTGGCGAGCGAAGGTGCGGAGGTTTCTTTGTCGCAAGTGGCAGGAGCGCCAGTCAGCGTGCGAGCTGTGCTCTCTCACGCTGCATTGCCAATGGGCGTAGTGGCGAAGCTGAAAGTTGGTGATACGTTGAAACTCCAGTCTTTTGCGCGTAATGCCCGGAAGGCTGAGATTGAGGTCGCTGGCCTCGTGAAGTTCCTTGGGTTGCCGGGGACAAGCGATGGGCAGATGGCTGTCCAACTGACCGACATAATCAGAAAGCATGCAGTTTGATGATGATGTTTGCGCAGGCGGGCATCGGGCGATATAATTTAATGTGTTATGAAAGTATCTGGCCCGCGAGGTCGTGGCGTACGATTCTGGGAGGTCTGCGCAGTGCTCGTGCAGATCGCTTCCGTGTCTGGCTTCGTATTGGCAGTCGTGCCGGTGCACGCTGCGGATGAGGGCTATCTAGTGACGGCGCAGCCGCAGATTGCGGCATTTGTGCGCAAACTTCCTCTCCCTGAAGAGCAGTTACAGGCGACCGCGAAAATGGTGGCTGGCCTGCAGGCAAGTGTCGCAGCACCGAATGGAATGGCGATGCCGGCCCCGGGCAGCGGAATGGTGTGGATGGGCGGCTCGGACCTGCACGTGCTGCACCAGATCGGGCACCTCGTTCTCTTCGGGTTGTTGCCCGAGCGCATGCGCCCGCTTCAATGGCATCCGTCAACCTGCGCCGAAATCGGCGCCTCACGCCCTCTCCTGTCTGAAAATATTCGCAGCGCAAGCGAACCATTCGACAGCTTCGCCGAAGCCGCTGCGTATTTCTTTGTCCTTGCCTATGGCAGTTACCAACACACACAAGGGCAGCCCGTGGACCCGGCTGCAGCTTCGTTGTGGGCGCTGGGAGATACGCCGGCAGGATTGGATGCGTGCGCGAAAACCCCCGCCCTCAAGCAACTTCGCGCATTGTCGTCTCTGTACGGTCCTCTGCTGGTGAGTGACCCGGCACGAGCGTATGCGGATTTCTATACGGCATATGAGAGGCAGAGCCGCCGAAGTGCCGGTTGGCCAATGCCAGCCCGAACCCTGACTGAATGGCTGTTTTCGCGCCAGCTCTACGGAGGATTGTCGGGAGTGACATTGGCCGCAGCGCCAACGGATGTTATGGCAGAATTTTCAGAGGATAACAAGGCGCGACTGGTGACTTGTGGCGGACAGAAGAATCTGGATGTGAGCGTGAATGGCCAGGCCTTGTCTGGGGTTAAAGTCGTTGATATTGTGCAATCGACGCGCATGCAGACAGGTGACAGCCTCGCGATTTTGCAGCTCGGTACGGCGACGCGACTGCTCCTTGGGCCGCACACCGAATGTGAAACAATACTGAGTGACGACGTGGCACTGAACACGGGCGAGGCTTATGTTGAGGGGCCGGCAACTGTGCGGACTCCTATTTGTACCGTATTGACTGGCGGCAGCAGCGTGGCTGTGCGCGTGACGCGGGTAGGAGAAACGATGCTTGGGGTACTTGCCGGGACTGCAACGCTCGGGCTTCGTGGTGGCAGAGAAATTCTGGTAAATGCGGGAGAGGTCGTAACGGTGATGGGCGATGGCCAGCTTCTCGGACCAGGCCGCGCCGATCCGTTACAGATTGCCTCATCACTGCCGCTCCGCGAGGCACCAATTGTGAGTGGGCCTCCGACCCCATCCGAAGTGCTTGTGACGGCTGCGCCCAAGTTACCTACAGCGACGCCGCATGCGCCTGAAACTGACAGCAGCGAAGCGGCATTGCTTGCGAGTACCGATGAGTGGCAGATACATATGCCAAAAATGTTGCGGCAAGCGGTGCTCTGTCAAGGCTTAGATGGAAGCAATCACCCCGCAGGTGTCAGCGCGATGTTCCCGTCAACAACAAAGAGTGTGAGCCTGTATATTGACATGGACCTCGGGGGCAGCGAGCGGCAGTTGAAAATCCGCTGGCGACGTGGAGAGAAGAGCCTTTCTGGAAGAATCGTCCGCGCGTCTGGCAAGCGGCAGATTTTGAATGCGTTGACACCAAAAAGCGGATCAAGCTTTCGGTCCGGCGAATATCAGGTCGACATAGAAATAGATGATAAACCGGCGGCGACACTGAAATTCCTGATAGTCGATTAGGCAGATCGTCCTGGATCGATATGACGATCTGACAACTCACGCGGAATGATGTCGCAGAGCTGCCTTATGTTGGTGTGCAGAGAGACAGTGGTCTTGCTTCCTGCGCTGCATACTGGTAAAATTCAACTGGACGCTGGCGCTGCCAAATGGTGCCAGCACGCATTATTTTGAGTTGATGGCCTCGCACACAGTGTGCTGGGGCGTTGATGCGTGCCGGGAACCACGCTTTTGCGGTGGGCGTTCAACACCGATGGCGCAACTCTCCATATGCTCGGAGTGATAGATGATGGCATATCGTCCGATGGTAGGCCTGGAAGTACATGTCCAGTTGCTGACCAAATCAAAAATGTTCTGTTCATGCCCCGTCCAGTTTGGGTCAGAGCCTAATGCGAATGTCTGCCCCGTCTGTACAGGAATGCCGGGTGCGCTGCCTGTGCCGAATCGAGAGGCTGTGGGCATGGTCATCAAGGCCGGTCTGGCTCTCGGGACCAAGGTCTCTGAATACTGTCGCTTCTACCGGAAGAATTATTTCTACCCGGATCTGGCGAAAAACTTTCAGGTGACGCAATATGACGAGCCACAGACATATGACGGCCACATGGATCTGACTGTCAATGGCGAGCCATTTTCTGTGCGCATCCGCCGTGCCCACATGGAAGAGGATACCGGCAAGAATACGCATCTTTCAGATGGGCGCAGCCTGGTTGAGTATAATCGCAGCGGAACTCCTCTGATGGAGGTTGTGACCGAACCGGATTTCACATCCGCCGATCAGGTTCGCGAGTACCTCGTGCAGTTACAGCGCCTGCTGCGCTATATCGGCGTCTCGACGGCGAACATGGAAGAAGGCCAGATGCGCTGCGAGCCGACGGTAAATCTCGTCGACAAGGAAAACGGGCTTGCAACTCCCAAAGTCGAGATAAAAAATCTGGCATCATTCAAAGTCGTGCACGCCGCAGTCGAGTACGAGATTCAGCGACAGTACTGGTGCCTGGAGAATGGTAGCGAGATGCACCAGGAGACGCGCCGCTGGAATGAAACAGAGCAGAAGACAACCATTATGCGGAGCAAAGAATCCGCAGATGACTACATGTATTTCCCTGAACCAGACCTGGTGCCACTGGCGCCGGAACCAGAGTGGATTGAATCGATCCGCATGACGATTCCCGAATTGCCCATGGCGCGTGAAAAGCGCTTCATCGAAGAGTACGGTCTGCCTGAATATGATGCGCAGATTCTCACTGATGATAAGGCCGTGGCCGACTACTTCGAGGATGTTGTGAAGGCCTGCGACGATGCGAAAGCTGCAAGTAACTGGGTGATGGGTGACCTCACACACCTGCTGAATGAAAGCGGTATCGCAATCGCCGACGCAGCGGTCAAACCTGCGGAAATCGGGAAGCTCATTGGCTTGATCAAGGACAATACAATCAGCAACAAGATCGCAAAGGATGTTTTCCCCGAGCTGTTTGAAAAAGGCGGAGATCCTCAGGCGATCATTGAGGCCAGAGGCCTCTCCCAGATCAGCGACGAAGGCGAGCTTGCCGCAATCGTTGCGGCAGCCATCGAAGCCAATCCGAATGCTGTGGCAGATTATCGGGGCGGCAAGGGCAAAGCCCTGGGCGCAATTGTTGGATATGTTATGAAGGAGACGCGTGGCCAGGCCAATCCGGGCATGGTCAACCAACTCATTCAGCAGAAGTTGAGCGAGTAACCGCGATTGCATATGAAGCGGCTGCGGTGACCATGTCTGGTACCGCAGCCGCACCTGATAGCGCAATTGTTCCTGACTGCGAGCGCATCCATGAAAAGTAGTCCCCAATTCAGAGTGGCGTTGATCGTTGCGCTGGCCGCAGTGCTGTTGGCCATCCTCTGGGGACATTTCATGGGGCATCCGAACGCAGTAATACCGGGCTACCAGGCGAAGGACGAGGACTGGGAAGCCACCCGCATCCGCAACGCTCTCCCCGATGCTGACTTCGTGTACGTTTTGACACACTGCCCCTCCTGCCAGCCTGCGAACCAGCATGTCGAGGCGCTTGAACGCGCGAACCCCAAGCTCAAATTCCTCTGGATCGACCCTAAAGTAACGAATGTGCCGCCGCTGCAGGAGATTCTGGGGCGCAGCTATGGAATTGAAGATCAGGTCAAGTTGCAGATGCAGCCGGCGCTCTATGGGCCCGTGCAGTCGTGGCATGGCGTGGAGGAAGTCGAGCTGGCGGGCGTTGATGCGGTGGACGACAAGGGGCGCAGACCCTATGAACGCCTCGGCGCGTCATGGGATTGGCTGAGTACCGGAAGTGCGCGTGTCGCTGAGCAGTTCAAAGAGTATCGCTGGTACGTCGTAGCACTGGCGGGGCTCGTAGATGGCATCAACCCGTGCGCCATTTCCACGATTATTTTCCTGCTTTCCTACCTCACGCTTGCAGGGCTGCGGCGAAAGGGGCTGCTGGTCGGCTTGCTTTTCGCCGCCGGATGTTTCGCCGCCTACCTCCTCATCGGCCTTGGGTTGTGGAAGCTCTCAAGTATGGCTTTTGGTGCGTATTGGGGCAGGCGAATTTTGTATCCAGGCATTGCGGCAGTGGCCGTTGGCGTGTCTGTGCTGGCTTTCTGGGAGTTTGGACAGCAACTCCGTACGGGTGATTCCGAGACGTTGCTGCGCCTGCCGAAGAGTTGGTTGCTCACAGTGCACGACGCGATTCGACGTACTGTGCGGGCTGAGCACGCAGTCTGGTTGGCTGCGCCACTTGCAGTGGTCGTGACGCTTATCGAATTCGGCTGTACCGGACAGGTTTACCTTCCGATAATTACCTATGTCGCAAGCCTGCCAGGTCATATGACGCAGGCCTTGCCGATGCTTCTGCTCTACAACCTCGCTTTTGTGGCGCCCCTGTTGGCAGTCGTGGTCATTCATCGCATCGCCTCTGAAAAGGCCGGAAAACTCAAATCGCCCATTTCCCTGAAATGGGTGCGGCTTGCTGAGGGCCTCCTGCTTGGTCTTATCGGTGTATTCATGCTTTGGGCCACGTACCACGCCTGGAGCCTGTAACCCCCAACAAGTTCGAATTCTATTCGCGTTAGTGCGCTGGCACGAGAATTGTTGTTCTCAGTGCACTATGACTGCGAATGTGCGTAAAATCCGAATGACTGGTGCCGCGCGGAAAATCTGCGTGGCAGCGGTGGTGGTTTGCTGTCTGCTGCTGTCCGCGGTTTTCGGCGGGACAATCGGGATGGCCGCCTCCGGCTACTGTGGCGATATGGATGGCGACGGTCTGGCAAGCTCAGGCGATGCGATAAAAATCCTGCGCATCTCGCTGGGGCTCTCCCCGTTTACCGATGCCTCCGATGTTAATCGAAATGGTGTCGCTGATGCCGGCGATGCGATAAAAGTGCTCCGATGTGTCGCCGGAATGGACGAATGGCCCATCACAGGTGATGTCGGTGTCGTCATTGATTAGATGGATAGCGGCAGGACTACTGCTCGCGGTGCTTTTCACCGCTGGATGTGCGGGGCCGAATGACGGCGTTGGGGCACCCGGAGCTGTTGGTGTGCGAGTGATATGGCCGGAGCGAGCGGGCGAGGTAGGCAGCGCACTTGTGCCAGCGGCAAGCAACTCACTGTGCATTGAGGTCTGGCGAGAAGGCGTTATGCTGGATGGATGCAGCGCAGTGATTGCGCGTCCCGACACTGAAGCACGTATTGATGGGGTTCCCGCAGGCGCAGCAGTCCTGCGTGCAACGGCTCATCCATCATCAGATGGTACTGGAGTTGCGCAAGCGATGGCGGAAACGGCGATTGAGGTGACGCCCGGAGCATATGGACAGTGGGGGCTTACTCTTGCCACTACGATTACCAGTGTCGGCGTTTTGCCACAGACCGCCGAGATCTCCGTAGGGGAACGTGTGACACTGACGGCAACTGCCCATGATGCAGCGGGCGATGCCGTCCTGGTACCTGACGTGGCAGCTTTCACGTGGACACTGATGTCAGGGGCTGAGTGTGTCGCATTGGACGCTGCCACGCGGGAGATAACAGGTGTAAGCCCCGGGACAGCCGTCATCAGAGCTACCGAAAATGAGAGCGGTATCAGCGGCGAAACGACCGTTACTGTGGCCGCGCTTCCGATAACGTACGAATTGGACACTTCATGGGGAACATATGGTACTGGTGCTGGCGAATTTGACATGCCACTGGGCATAGCTGCCGCCGCTGGCGGTGCTGTCTGCGTGGCTGATGTTAACAACAGTCGTGTGCAGATGTTCACCGCGGCGGGAGATTATATTTCGATGTGGGGAAGTTGGGGTGACGACGACGGACAGTTCCGCGGGCCGCTTGACGTAGCAGTCGGGCCTCTGGGGAATATATATGTCATTGATGAGCTGCGGGCGACGGTGCAGAAATTTACTGCAGCCGGCATTTTCGTATGCGGTTGGGGCAGTCCTGGAAGTGGTTCGGGACAGTTTGATCACCCCTCAGCCGTGGCAGTGGATGGGGCCGGGAATGTCTATGTGGCCGATACTGGCAATGACCGCGTGCAGAGTTTCGATTCATCCGGGCAGTTTCTGAGGCAGTGGGGCAGCGTTGGCAGTGAAGCGGGGGAGTTCGCCGGGCCGTCAGGGATCGCGACAGATGCGGATTGCAACGTGTATGTGACCGACCCGGGCAACTACCGCGTGCAGAAATTTACCGAGACCGGAAGCTTTGTGTGCCAATGGGGAGGCCGTGGGAGTGGGGATGGCCAGTTTGAGCGACCGGGGACCGTTGCATCCGGAGCAGATGGGGCCGTCTTCGTTACAGACGCAGACAACCGGAATATCCAGCGCTTCACACCCGAGGGGATATTCGTCTGCCGACTGAGTAACCAACAGATGCAGTGCCCCGACGGAGTGGCCGTCGATGAAAACGGAAATGTATACGTGGCGGATGGCATTGCCAATCGCATATACAAATTCCGCCAAGCGCCGTAGAGTGCCATAGTCAGCACGAACTGCGAGTGGCTCTCCGAAGGTGGAGAGCCATTTTTTTTGCGTGCAGACCGTGACTCGACGGTGGCGGCAATAGCCATGGCGTAACCGTGGTTGCGTGTGTGTCTTGCTCCGTGGTAAAATAAACAGATACAGCAAAGAATGTCCCACCACATCGCGCAACCGCTGGCTGGAGATGACTATGGCTGGCTCACCCGGTAGAGTGACACTCAACGATGCCGTGCTGTTCTGGGCAAAGGTTCTCATCCTTTGCTTTATTCTGGGCGGCATTTCGTTCTATATAGGGCGTAACTATCTTGGCCGTTTCATGTCAGAGAGTGAGCTCCGAGGTGGAGCGCCTGAGATCGTCGCGCAGGTTGAGGACACTAATCCGGATGACGGCACGGAAGTGAAAGAAGGACCGGACGAAGCAGAGATTGTTGTCTCTGAACGCCAGGGATCCGACGCTGAAATCGCGCGCGCCGCAAGAGAGCTCAACTCTTCTGAGGATGGCGATGTTGATTTTCGCAGTACACGCTCGGACACGGAAGATATTGCAGACGATGAGACCGCGGACGCTTCTGACGCAGAGCCGAAAGAGCGGAGTGCTGACCAGGCGCCTGCAGACGATGAGGGGCGTTTCGTAGTGATTGCCGGGTCTTTCCTGAATACCGAGAATTCTGATCGAGTGGTCAAAGAGCTGCAAGACAAAGGCTATCAGCCTTATATCAGCAAGTCGGTCGTGAACGGGAAGACATATAGGCGCGTCAATGTGGGTGCGTTTTCAAGTCGTAGTCAGGCGACGGACATGGCCGATGAGCTGCGCGCCGATGGCTATGAGGTCTCTGTGGGGGTGCGGTGAAGAGGACCCCGGGCCGACTGGCGCTGATAGTGTGCGACAGTCTCGGGATTGGTGAAGCTCCCGACGCGGCCAGTTATGGCGACGTGGGAAGTCACACCCTCTGCCACATCGCCGAGAGTGGAAAGCTCGCTATTCCGGAGATGCTCCGACTGGGCCTTGGAAACGTAGATGGAGTGAATTGCCTGTCGCGGGTGGCTGGTAACGGCGCGATTGCTCGCCTTCGTCCTCTTTCGGTCGGCAAAGATACTATTACTGGCCACTGGGAATTGATGGGCCAGATTATATCCCAGCCGTTCCCGACTTACCCCGAAGGATTCCCCGAGGAACTGACTCGACGGCTTATTGATGGCTGGGGTCGAGGGATTATTGGAAACAGGCCGGCCTCAGGTACCGAAATACTCGAGGAACTTGGGCCTGCGCATATCGCGACTGGAAAGCTCATAGTCTATACTTCTGCTGACAGCGTTCTGCAGATTGCGGCCCACGAAGATGTTGTGAGCACGGCCGAGCTCTACAGGTATTGCCTGATTGCCCGACATATCTGCAGCGGTCAGCATGGCGTGGCCCGCATTATCGCTCGCCCTTTCACAGGCTCCCACGGAGGATTCATCCGGACGCCACGCCGGAAGGATTTTCCACTCGAGCCACCGGTGCCGCTCGCGCTTGATGCGCTTGCGGATGCAGGGGTGAAGATCTGCGCTGTCGGGAAGATTGGCGAAATCTACGCTGGCCGGGGCTTTTGCAGATCCGAGCATACAACGAGCAATGCAGATGGTATGAAAACCATTGATGCTGCATGGCGCAGTGACGAATGTGATATGGTTTTCGCTAACCTCGTCGATTTTGACATGCTGTATGGCCATCGCAATGACGTAAGCGGCTATGCTGCGGCACTGAACGCTTTTGACAACTGGTTGGGCGGATTCATGGCGCGGATGGGGCCTGAGGATGTAGTGATCATCACAGCCGATCATGGATGCGATCCATCGACCCCGAGTACGGATCACTCGCGGGAATATGTGCCACTGATTATCGCGGGCGCAGGTGTCGTCCAAAACAATTTTGGCACGCTGAACGGCTTTGGCTTTGCAGGTGCCGCGGTGTGCGGATTTTTCAAAGTAGACACACAGAAGCAGTTTGGGGATGCCGCAGGCATCTTCAGAAGCTCATAAGAGGTGAACGCAGTGCAGGATCTGCCTGTGCTTGTGGCCGTTGCGTCCGCAGTGGTGATAGTGATCGGCCTGATGGTCTCTATCCGCAGCAGTGCTGCTGGGGAGGAGCCACGCGTCACGTGGCGGCGAATACTTGTCATCGTGGCTGCAGTCGCCGGCACGTTCATCTCTCTGACGCTTTCCAAACTGCACTACGCGGGCGATGTGGTCGACGTGAACACTGCGTCGCAGGAGTTTGTTTTCAGCCCGATGAACAGCTCCAATATTGTGTGGGTGGTGGTGTCTGGCGTCGTAACGTTGATATTGTGGGGAGTGGCTATCTCACAAATGAACAGCATCCCGCCTGTAGCGGAAGGCCTCGTCGGCCAGAACAAGGAACTGACCGAGACTGAAGCATCAATCAAAGAATCAATGCAGGAAGATAAGAAATAATGATATTTGCAAGCATCGTTCTGTGGCTGGCTCTGCTGCTTGCCATAGCATTTATGTACTACGTACGGTATGTCGAACCTTCTCAGCTTGTCACACACCATGTGGAAGTGCAGATTCCCGATTTGCCTGATGAGCTGCAGGGCCTGAAGATCGGCCATCTCACAGATACGCATGTGAAAGATACGGACTTCTCACGCGAGATGGCCGAACGCGCGGTCCATGCGGTGATGGCGTCTGCCCCGGATGTCCTCTGCATTACGGGTGATATTGGCCACAATTCATGCAATGCTGATGCGGCCGTCAAAACTCTTGCGCCACTTGAGGCCGAATATGGTGTATACGCCGTGCCCGGAAATCATGACATGGATGAGTCGCTGGAGTTATCGATTACCAGGTGCCACTGCGAGGTGACCACGATCCCTGAGTGGTCTTTCAAGCTCGAAGGGATAGGCATAGACCTGCTCTTCAACGAGCATCGAGTTATCACGGTTGACCGCAGCACTGTGGTCATCGCGGGGACGGGCGATGTCTCATCGGGATACGATGACCTTGATACCGCGCTCGAAAATGCGCCCCGGGGTGACCTGAATATTCTGCTCTCGCATAGCCCCGACATTTTTGACCATCCAGCCGCAGAATGGGCTGATTTGATTCTCTGTGGACACACGCATGGAGGACAACTGCAACTGCCGCTGATCGGGGTGCCGTGGGCACCAGTCTGGCGGCGACGCGACCGCTCGCAGGGGTTGATGCGGGTGGGGGCGAAGACTGTGGCATATGTTAACCGCGGGGTAGGTTCCGGGACGCGGGCACGCTTCAGATGCCCGCCCGAAGTCGCGATAATTGAGCTAAGCGAAGGGTACGATGATTCGCTGCATGTGGTAAAATAGGAGCGAGCATCAGAAACACACGAAAAATGACGCCACAGGAAGGTTTGTATTGATGTGGGAGCCAATCCATTATTCGACAGGATATTATCTGTACTGAGACTGAAGAAGGACGAGCCGAAGCTCACCCGCGACCAGGCGATGAGCGCGCGGCCCGTGCGCAATCCCTCATTGCAGTGGAAAGAAAATGATGACGGCAATGTCGTCGTCATTCTGCCGCGGCGAGATGACATAGCCGGCAAACTGCTCGGCTGGCTTTTCATGGTGCCACAGCAGAAGCCGCTGGAGCTCGATGAATTGGGAACTACAGTCTGGATGGCGTGCGACGGCCTGAATGATGTGGGGGACGTCGTCGAGATCCTCGCAAAAAAATACAAACTGAACAAGCGAGAAGTCGAAGTGTCTCTTACCGAATTCCTGCGCACACTGGGCAAACGGGGCATGATTGGCTTCATGGTAGATCGGGCGATTGCAGAGGAGACCGGGGTTGCTGGTCAGGAAATCGTCGGACTGGAAAATGTCGCGAAAACCCGTGAGGAGTACGACGCGGCACGCCGTAAAGCCGAAGAGGAAGCTGCGGAGACTGCCAGGATTATCGCTGAGATGGATGCCAGAGAGGCACGTGAAAAACGAGAAAGTGGCGGCGATGACACCGAGGACCCCATCATTGATCAGACGCCGCTTGTCGAGATAGACGGCGAACTGAACTCGGGCGACAGGTAAGGGATGCCGATGCCCTCTAACATCATTGTCGGGTATGACGATCTTCACAGCAGTCGAAGTGCGCTGCAGCAGGCCGTCAGCATCGCAAGTGCGGCACAGGCGTGGGTGCATCTGGTGCATGTCGATGAAGACCACCGCGACGCTGACATCATGCCTGAGGCGCTGGAGACCCCTGGCGCTGTGGCAGTGCACATGGCCGATGCGGATTTGGTCGAAGATATGCGTGAGCCGCTTGATGTTGGCGGCGCGTTCGACTATGCCATCGAAGCATGTCAGGATGCAGACGTTCCGTTCACCTGCCGACGTGTTCATGGAACGGTGGGCGAAAGACTCCCGGAACTGGCCATGCCCTATGATCTGCTTGTCGTAGGGCAGAGCAGCCGCCCGCGTGTGGAAACCGGACATCGAATCGGCGCAAACATGAAGCATATATTGCGCACATGCCCGATCCCGATGCTCGTCGGCGCATACAACTACATTCCGCTGGATTCCGCGGCTGTCCTATATCAGAGTGAGCCAGCCGGTGGAAGGGCTGTTGCGTTCGCAGGTGCGTTGTGCGCTGCGCTCAATATTCCGCTTAAGGTAGTGTTGTGCGGTGATGAAGCCGCCCTGCTGGAGCAGGTGCGGGCGGAGCTACGCTATGTGATGAAAGGTTTCCACGTTGAGTACGATGTGGTGAGCACGCCGGGGTCTATGGTAGACACTGTGCCGATGGTGCTGACTGAATGGGGCGCGCGATGTGTCATAATGCCATTTCCGTCAAATCTCTGGCCATGGAGTCCCAATCCCGTTAAAACTGCTCTTGCGACTCAGAATCTGCTGAAAATTTTCATCCCGTAGACTTATCCGCCTGAAGCCTGCGCAGCGGTCGCCATGATCGACCATACGAAGACGGTGGTCATGACACCGCCGATGATCATTTTGAACAGCCCCGCCGCCATCCTCCCCATGAATGCGCCCCAGCCTGCCTTCAGCGCTTCTTTATGTTCTCTGCCGCGGTGCCGTTCATAGTAGTATGCAGAAGCAAAGCCAAGCGCTAACGCCCCCGCGAGCGAAGCTACGATCGGCGCAAACACGCCCAGCGGGGCAAGTGGTACGGAGAGCAGCATTCCTCCGAGCAATGCCCCTACTGCAGTGCCGATGACCACGACGACGCTCGTCTGATTGGTTCCTCCGCCGGCTTTTGTCCCCAGAGCCGCAATGAGACCGTCGCTGGCTTCGGCGATGATCGCGAGTATCCCGGTAATCAGCAGCACCCACCACGGTATACGATCCCAGCCGGTGATAGCTGCAAAGATAAGACCATCAAACCAGATGATTGCAGTCCCCGGCAGGCCAAGCAATGCACAGATAAGCCCGGCAATCAATACCAGGCCGAAAACTATATAACCGAGTACAATCAGTATTGTCATGCCCATGAAGGCTACTCCGTCGGCGAATCGCCAATAGTTCCGACTGCAGTGAGGTAAACGGCTGTTTCTGCGGTTCCATCGATGCCGAGTAGACGATTGACTTCATCATCGAAAAATGCACCGACGTTTACGCTGCCGAAACCCAGTGCCTGAGCAGACAACTGGGCGTTGGCACCCATGTGGCCGGCGTCCATGTAAATATAGCGATAAGCGCGATCCGCATATTTCTGAGCGCATCTGGCCACAACTGCTGCCCAGCAGAGAACTACATTCGCAGTGGCGCAGAATTTCTGTTCGAGGCACGCGTCAGCGAGCTCCTGTCCAAATTCCCCTTCTGAGATCATCGCGAGTCGATGCTCAAGCACTTCGTAATGGAATATGCCCACTGGACAATCCTCGACATTGTGCACGAAGACGTAGGTCTCGTTTGGGTACAGCGCACCGGCAGATGCAGCAGCGCGACCCACGTGCGAATCTGACTTGCGAGTAATGCCTGCGGTTGCCCACAGAAGCTGCGAGAGCTGCTGGAGTGACATTGGCTCATCGGTAAAGCGTCGCTGGGAGCGCCGCGCTGCGATAGTTGCCCAGAGTTTCGGGCCATCGGTTTTGTCGGGTTCGGGAAGCTCGACATATGCCAGTGGGTTGTCATACTTCTTAAGTGGTGGAATTCGCCCGAACGTATCCGGACGCGGCGGCATCTGATCGCGCAGATATTTTGTGTTTTCCTGGTAGCGAGCGCCAATGCCAGGGTCGAACGACATGGGGTCACCTCGTAAACTTGATGGCTGGAGCAACAATGATAATTTCGTGCTCAGCAGCGTTTCTCCTCCTGTGGCGTCGCACACAGAAAGGGCCCGCCAAACTGGCGGGCCCTTGGCATGTTCATAATCAGAGCGAAGAGATCAGTCGCACTGGCTGTAGCCGCATGAGTGACATTGCACGCAGCCACCCTCATAGCTCAGATTGCCGCCACACTCGGGACATGCGCCAAGATGCTTTAGGTGTTCGTCGCCGAACTCCATTTTGAGCTGTTGGCCATTGTCCTGCAGCGCTCGCTCAAGGCCTTTGGCGAACGCGTCGGCACATGACAGGACGCGGCCGCCACCGCGTTCCCAGGCGGGCATGTGACAACTGATGCCCTTGAGCTGCTTGGTCACAAGCTCGGCAGGGAGCCCCGATCGCAATGCAAGTGAGATCAGGCGGGCGAGGGCCTCGGTCTGCGAAGATGCGCAGCCACCGGCTTTGCCCATGTTGCCGAATACCTCAAACGGCTTCCCGTTCTTGTCGCTGTTCACCGTTATATACAGCTTTCCGCACCCTGTCGGAATGCTGCGCGTGACACCGTAGATGGCTTCCGGCCGGGGCTGGGGTTCGAGCGGGGCAGCAGCAGCTTGAGGCGCTGCGGATTCGTAGCTCTTCTTGGTCGTCAGCACCTGTTCATCACGGCTGCCGTCGCGGTACATTGTGACGCCCTTGCAGCCGAGCTGGTAAGCCAGACGATAGACATGTGCAACGTCTTCAGAAGTCGCAGTTTTTTCAAAATTAACAGTCTTTGACACCGCGTTGTCGGTGAAATGCTGGGCGGCTGACTGAATCCGGATATGCCACTCAGGCGAAACCTCGTGCGCGGTGACGAAGAGCTGCTTGATGTCGTCCGGAACTTCATCTATTGCGCAGACGGTGCCATTATCCACCGTTTTTTCGATGAGCTCGTCCGAATAGAAACCGCGCTCCCGGGCGATCTGCTCAAAGAGCGGGTTGACTTCATTCAGCTTGGTCCCGTCCATCACGTTGCGGCAGAAAGCGACTGCGAACAGTGGCTCGATGCCGCTGGAAGTGCCGCAGATGATCGAAATGGTGCCTGTCGGCGCGATTGTCGTGATGGTGGCGTTGCGTTGTTTGCGATTCTCGTGCGCAGGGCCGAACACGCTGTCTTCCCAGTTTGGGAAGCAACCACGCTCGCGGGCGAGTTTCTCTGAGTAGTCGCGGCCACGCTCCCGGATGAAGTGCATTATCTGCTCGATCGTATCGACCGCCTGTTGCGAGTTGTACGGAATGCCCATCTTGATCAGGCTGTCTGTGAAGCCCATGATGCCGAGGCCGATTTTTCGATTGGCCCGGGTCATATCGCTGATCTGGGGCAGAGGAAAGTTGTTCATGTCGATGACATTGTCCAGGAAACGGACTGCCACATCGACGATCTCGCCGAACATATCCCAGTCTATCGTACCCTTACCGATAGGGCCCTGGACGAGCTTCGAAATATTGATGGAGCCGAGGTTGCAGGATTCGTATGGCAGCAACGGCTGCTCGCCACACGGATTGGTGCTCTCAATTTCACCTGCCGCAGGGGTGGGATTGTCGGCGTTAATGCGGTCCAGGAAAACGATCCCTGGGTCGCCGCCCTCCCACGTCGCGGTGCCGTAGTCGCGCAGGCCCCAGTAGG
>CAYSRY010000027.1:19260-20176 GCA_964433395.1 uncultured Armatimonadia bacterium
CCTCCCACGCGAGTTGCACCATTCGCTCGAACACTTCGGTAGCATTCAGCGTGCCGCTGACCTCGCCACTGCGCGGGTTGATCAGATCATAATCCTCGCCAGCCTCCACCGCTTTCATGAAGTCTTCAGTGATGCCGACGGAGATATTGAAATTCGTCAGACGCGATTTGTCCTGTTTGGCTTCGATGAAGTCTATGATGTCAGGGTGATCAATGCGCAGAATGGCCATGTTGGCCCCCCGGCGCGTGCCGCCCTGTTTGATGGCTTCGGTGGCGGCGTCAAAGACATTCATGAACGAGACGGGGCCACTCGAAACGCCCATTGTTGAACTGACGATATCATCTTTTGGGCGCAGGCGAGAGAACGCGAAACCAGTGCCGCCGCCACTTTTATGAATGAGGGCAGTCTGCTTTACAGCATTGAAGATGCTGTCCATTGAGTCGTTGATCGGCAGAACAAAACATGCTGACAACTGCTGGAATTCGCGCCCCGCATTCATAAGAGTGGGGCTGTTGGGCATGAATTGGAGATTGGCCATCACATCGTAGAAAGCCTGAGCCCATTCCGCCACCTCAGCCTCGGAGGCGCCGTG
This sequence comes from uncultured Armatimonadia bacterium, assembly GCA_964433395.1. Classification (GTDB taxonomy): domain Bacteria; phylum Armatimonadota; class Zipacnadia; order Zipacnadales; family UBA11051; genus UBA11051. The sequence goes on from CAYSRY010000027.1 coordinate 19,853, forward strand.
GTTGGCTTCTGCAAGCGCGATGTTTTCGGCGACGCGAGCAAAGAGAGCCTCGGGATTTTCAATTGGATGTCCCATCGCATCTTTCTTCAGATATCGACGCTCCAGGACGGCGAGTGCGTTGTCAGTGAGTTCGATATCAGTGCGTCGGGCAACAGTCATGATGGCCAACTTTCCTTATAGGAGACTGAGACAGGTTTATCTGTTGCAATATCGTGTTTTCAGCGAAGCAATGAAACCTGACGTGGTGTACCACATTATACAAGTTTGTGTAACGCAACCTGTATAGGGTTTCACTATACGGCCTTCGTCACAGGCGAGTCAAGA
>CAYSRY010000028.1:0-1934 GCA_964433395.1 uncultured Armatimonadia bacterium
CTCAGGGTAGCGCCACGCCTCGTGGCAGATGCTGATGCCAAATGTCACCCCATCAACAGTGAATACGCGGCGCTTCTCACCCGCCACGTAGGTTGCCTCCTCGCCACCGGGCGTCACCTGAATCTTGGCCTGGTAACCAAGCAGCTCTCCATCGCGGGCAAACACGACTGCGCGATTTTCAAGCCCTCGCTCAGTCAACCATTCCATGCCCACAATCGCGGCCACAGCATGCTCGCGGCACGCTGCCGAAATGCGCTCCACCCCAGCCTCAATAGCCATCTGATCAGACTTGGGTACTCTGAAATCACTCCCGCGTAACCCGGGAAGATAGGCCTCAGGCGTGCAAACCAACTGCACATCCCGGTGCCCGCAATCGCTGATAGCTTCAACGATTTTGCGTACTCCGTGGGCTACGGTCCCAGCTCCATTCAGTGCCGCAAGTGCGATGCGCATAGGCGTCCTCCAATGTCGCGGTAATATCCGGACAAAGAGTCAGGCGCCGTCGCAAGGTCCTAACGGTTGCACTGGGTGCATCGCGCACAGCCCGCTGACGCCGGCCCCTTGCCAATGTCGGCGGGTTTCGCAATAGCTTCGGCGCGCTTCGCGTTCGAGCACTCCCAGTACTCCGGCAGGCGCATAAGGCCGAACTCGTCAATCACGGCCTCAATGTCGAGCCCCTCGCGTTCGGAGCCAATTGCATACTTGGCTTCCTGCGTCACATAGTCGAATGTCAAATCAGTGCCATACTTCTCCAGCATCGCGTCCATTTTGTCCCAGTTATAGTCCATGTGCAGCAGGCGCCGGTTGATATTGATGCGGTGCGTAACAAGCGATTCATATGTGGACAATTCGAGTTGCTGCCCTGTAAGGTCCACAATGCGCCCGAATTCCGCGCGGATGGCGGCGATGATGTAGCAGCCGAGTTCCTGCGCCCACCAGAGAAGCTGATGCCCGCCGCGATAGGCCGAGCAGAAGAAAATCGCCTCTGCGCCATTGTCGCGCAGCCCCTCGAAAATATTGCGGAAATTCAGATCAAAGCAAATCGCCATACCGATGCGCCCAAATTCTATATCGAAAACCGACGCCTCTTCACCAGGGCGCACCCCGTTTTCGATTTCGCCTATCGTCGGATTCATTTTGTGATAGGTGCCGACATGTCCACCTTCACGATCAAATAGAAAGCAGGAATTCCATATCGTATCGCCTTTGCGCTCAATAATCGGCCAGATGATGTACATGCTATATTTTCGGGCCATCTCCATTGCCCAAGTGGTCGATTCTCCGCCAAGTTCTTCAGCGGCCTGATAGTAATCGCCATTGGGACGATAGTAGACCTCCGGAAATGCGAGGATGTCGCAGCCGGCTTTGGCGGCACGCCAGAGGTATTTTTCATTGAATTTGAAAAACTCGTCGGCTTCGCCTTTTTCGTATTGCATGTCACGCGCGTGTGACACCGCGCCTACTGTGGCGTAACGGGACATCGTAAAGCCCCCTGAAGACTGAATGCTCCACCCAAATTGCGCGGCGCCTGTTCGTTCCGCTTCACTCACCGGCTGTGAGTGCGCTACATGTGCCAGAGACCCTGAAATATTCGCGAATCAGCCAGCGCGTCCGGTCATAAACTGCATCCTCCGCCACTTTGACCCCCTCGGCAAGAGCCTGTTCATACGCCTGCCGAATCTCAGTCGCGACATTGACCTTCGCAATTCCACGTTTCAACGCGGCCAGCACATTATCCTGTTTAATCCCGGAACCACCATGAAGCACCAGCGGAATGTTGAGGGCATCGCGCAGCCGTGTCAAATGCTCCAGATCGAGGCGCGCCTGTATTTTTTTCTTATCCTTCGCGCCTTTTGAGATCGCACCATGCACGTTGCCGATGGCCACAGACAGCCAGTCACACCCGGTTTCGTCAGCGAAGCGCACAGCCTCGT
>CAYSRY010000028.1:1944-11063 GCA_964433395.1 uncultured Armatimonadia bacterium
ACATCAGTGAAGCCTTTCCCTGTGGCGAAAAGCTCCTCGTACGGGGGCGGCGTGCCCTGCTCGTGGCCAAATACCGCGCCAAGCTCCGCCTCACATGGCATGTTCGCCGCATGCGCCATGTCGCAAATCTGCTTTGTCGCCGCAATATTGCCCTCGAGGTCAATACGTGAGCCATCTATCATCAGCGAATGATAGCCCAGTGCGATGGCTTCCTCGAATATCGGCGCGTAGTCCACCCGCAAATCATCTTCATCAACGATCGGCACGTGATCCAGATGCAAACGCAGATGGTTGAGGTCTGCGCACCGCCTGAATTCCTCAGCAATCTGCGCCACGCTACCGGATTCAAATTTTACCCATTCCAGCCGCGCTACCTCAATGAACGCGAACGCATCCTCATCAACCACACCGCGCACCACCGGCGCCATCATCGGGAGATACGGTATGTTGAATGCGGGCACCATCAGGCCCTGCTCAAATGCTCTGCGGACTATCTCGCCACTACCAATCATCGAAATTCTCCAATCATTGTCTACACAGTCATTGCTCTACGCTGCCAATAATGCAACTGGCTGAGCCATCTGCAGCAGCATAAACTGAGTTATATACTGTGGCCTGTTCGCCCGGGCCGAAATCATAGATGAATATCATCTGCCGTCCATCGCCGTCCACATCCGGAAAATCAGACGCGTCTATTGCCCTGTCCAGCGAAATACTGTCGCCATTCACCGATTTGACGCGATACTGAGCGCGCCCATCTTCGCCAGTGACAAACGCCCCGTCATAATATCCGTATGGTTCGGCTCCGCCAGCGGCTGGAAGACGCGGCGTCATTTCGGCCACCAGATGGCTGCCATCATCGGCGAAACTCATGATTTTCGAGCGGTAGATTATGGGATTATGCCGGACGCGAACGGTTTTTCGATCATCCGACAGGCTTTCGACGTGATATGCAGTGCGGTGCGGGCCATTGCTCAGATAGAGCAGCTGACCTTCGATGATTCCACCGTCTGGAATTGCCTTATCCAGTGTGAGGGTATTTTTCGCCGGTTCAGCCGCGATTACCTCAGCAGTGAACGATGGAAGCGCATTCTGCAGCCCCACGCCATTTTTGCAGAAAAACGAACCGTTCACCACCTGCATGCGCCGGAATTCCCCGTTCAATTCCGACCAGTATCCGAAACTCCCCATGAACTCAAAATCGCCGAATACCAGTTCTGTATCGGGATCGGACGTGTAAATAAATGTATCGACCTGACCGCCTGTGAGGGTCACCCGCACAGCCACCGGCTGGAATTCTGAGTCTTCAGCCCCCTCAACGTCAAGCCGCTCCACGCTCTCAATAAATGGGGCATCTGCATAAGGCTGCCAGAACGCTACAAACTCGCTGGCCCCGTCTTCAGCCTCGTCTTCCGCAAACAGATATTGGATTGCGGGGATGTCGGGCTTACCACAGCGCGCAGTGAAATACTCTCTCCCCGCTTCAGCGAGCACATCCAGACGCATGTGCAAAGCGCTCTTGTCATGTGTCCAGTCGGCCCATACGGCTCCATCGCTTCGAGCTTCCTGCGGGGCAAGCAGGTTGTTCTCCAGCCCGCGTCCAACCGTTCCGACCGGGAATGGATCAACGCTCTTCGGACCGAACTGCAGATTGCTTTCAAATGCTTTCTGCCCGAAACCATGGAAGCAATAGGTCCGCCGCGTCCCGCCCGCCATGCGCAGTACGTCAAGCAGGTACACATTTCCTCCAGGCGCATCGGTAAGGCACAGTGCCCGCCTGTAAACGCGATTTGGAAATCCTGTCGGCGCCCCCGAAACGTCCGCAAAAGCCACATCCGCCCCTGCGCCAAACATTTCCAGGGTCCCGTGAGCAGTAGGGCCGTTATACTGCCCCACACGGTCGATCATGCCAGTATTATGATGCGCCACAAAGCTCGTGTTTCCCATTGCATTCGTCCAGCACGGGTAGCCGAGCTCGGGCGCGACGCTCTCACCATGCGCCCACATTTCAATGTTGAGTGTATCTTGGTGGTTGTGCCCAGCCCCATAACCATAGCGCAAAGCGATAGCGGCACGACTGTTTATATCCTCTGCGTCCGGCCGCGATTCCATGAACACAAAGCCTGTCCCATCAATGACGCGACTGCGCAATGGCTCAGGCGGCCCGGCTTGCGCTACCTGAGCTTCCACATCTTCCCACACATCCGGCTCAAACAGCTCCGGGGGCTTCTTTCCCGCTTTGTAGAGCGCATGCGCCAGCGAATCAGTGCGAAATCGCCTGTATGCCCGCTCATAGGCACTGCGGACCGCATTCACAGGTCCCTCAGGCAAGCGCACGGTCTGGCCGCCGCGATTCGTCCCGAATGGGCTGTCGCCATAGCTCGGCGGGAATTGCCCGGCAGCGATCATATTGAGCCACGTGTCAAACTCTGCATTGAGCTTCGGGTAGAGCTCAGCGTTATACAGGTCACAGCGCGATTTCCATTTCGGGTCATCCACGCGCCCAAGAAGCTCCGCCATCCCCGATTTGCTGCGTAAATATATAATCGAGTAGTCGAAAGCCGACACCAGCGTCGGGCCTTCGCGATTCAGTGTGTTAATCTGCGTCTCGTCGTCGAAACCACCTTTATCTATCCCGCTGTTGAAGGCATGGGTGAAAAGCTCTTCGAGCCAGCGATCGCAGACAGGCCCCATATTTGCGCACACGATGAACTCTGCGAGGTCTTTTTCGCGCGCTCCCTGACTGCCACCGGAAAGCTCACGGTTCATCCAATCCACGCCCGCAAGCTGCACAAAATACGTATCAATAAGCTTCCTCGCATCTTCGGGGGTCTCAATGGTCGGGTCTTTTGTCCGCAGGAACTCCACGAGCTTTCCGTCCTGCCCCATGTAATCCCAGATTGCGTCATAAGCCTGCAGCGCTGGCACGATGACACCTGTCCGCTCCCAATCTCCATCCAGCAATGCGCGTCCGGGCCGCAAATATTGCGGTACAACCTGTTGCCAACGCATGTTCAGGCCCGGATAGAGATAGGCCATTCGTGCAAGCAGTACTCCCGCACTGTGCGCGGCCTCTTCATCACCAAAAAGCAGGTATCTGTACGCGAGTTTTCGGATATAAACGCCGCTGCCACTCCATATGGCCTGATGGTTGCAGTTTGCAATCCAGCCTGCCATTTTGTTGCGATCGCCGCTGCCCGGATCATATCCCCAGCCGTCATCCGGGTAATCCCCGCTCGTGAAATCATCATGCAGATAATCATTTGTGGGGAATTTCTGGCCGCATATCGGGCACGTGCATTTGAAGTCGATCCCTGGGGACCACGGGTAAAACGCATCCTTCTTAAATATCTCCGCCCCACATTTGGGACATGGCCACGCACTGTAGCAATCGCGCGGTACGTTCCATGAAGGGAGTGCCTCCCACAGCTCGTCGTCGCTCATGCCCTGATAGCGATTGCGACCTTTGATGTCTTCTGCAAGTTCGGGGTATTTTTCAATGTTTTCACGCGCGGTGGCAATCATACCATCTGTGTAATATGATCGGCCTGCCTTGCGTGCGGAAAAATCCATTCCCGGCACCCGCCGAATCTGCTCCTCAATATCCTCGCGGTATGTCTTTACAGTCAAAGGCACAGTAATCGCTGCACCATCTGCGGACGAAAACGCAATCACCGCATCCTTCATGCCCTGAGCGGCACGAAAATAAAATCTGCTGAATTCACGTTCTGTTCCCGGTTTGGTCCGATCCAGATACGCCACACCTTCGGGCGTCTCCACCTTCAGGTCCACTTCTGGTGCTATCTCCAGCTGCACCCAGAACACCTGCTCCATCACAGGCACCGGCACTGGCCCGATATGAGGATTCTCCGCATGGACATACGGATCGGGCAGATCTTCCGCCACACACGCCGCCACTCCGAGCAATAAAACGCTACTGAGGAGTGCGACTACCCTATACATAAGCTGTTACCTTTCGCAGGTCTGATTAGCATAGCATTCAGTGCATAAACGATTCATTTCCTCGACACCACCGAGAATCCCTCGGAAATCATCCCCCGAAAAAGGCAATCAAATCGTGTAGGCAGGCAAACCGCAACGACAGGGCGAAATCTACCCCATTCCGCGCTCCACAGTGCACGTGACAACCGGTGACACAGGAGAACACAACGATGCAAAGACCCGCGATAGCTGTTGCATGCGCAGCAGCGCTGCTTGCCATATTGGCCCTGCCAACCCTCGCACAGACACTGTCTCGCAAGGAAGTGAAGACGATGCGCAAAGAGGCCGCGTTCAAGCAACGCAGGCTCATATTCAACAATGATGGCGACGATGTTTTCGGCGCAGCGGAGGCTACTCCCGAAGCGCTGCTGGCTGTGCGCACAACCGCGCTGCTCGATTCTGATGTCGGCGCGATAACCTATTCCACCACTCGCAGCTTCGGTCTTTTCACCCATGACAGCAAAGTCTGCGAACCGTGGGACCACGTCAATGAAAAGCACCCTTTGAATATCCCCGGCGAGCTCATCCGTCAAGGTAAAGGGCCGCTGCAGGTAATGATTGACGCGTGCCGGGAGAACGACCTCGACATCTTCTGGGGCATGCGCATGAACGATACACACGATGCCACCAACGACTTCCTGTTGCCACAGTGGAAGCTCGACAATCCCGGCTACATCATGGGTACGCGCGATCAACGCTTCAAACATGGCAAATGGTCATCGGTTGACTATACGCTCCCCGCGGTACGCCAGAAAGCGTACGAAATCATCGAGGATGTGGTGACGCGCTATGATATCGATGGCGTCGAACTCGATTTTTACCGTCATCCGGTGCTGTTCCGCAGCCACGCTGTAAAAGGCAAGGCCGATCCCGAGGACATGGCGCTGCTTACCGATCTTCTGCGCCGCGTCAGGCAGATGTGTGACCGCGTGGCAGCAGAGCGTGGCAAACCGATTCTCATCGCGATGCGCGCGCCCGATTCAATCGGCTATGCCAATGCTGTCGGCATCGACTTGGAAACCCTCATCACAGAGAATATCATCGACATTTTTGAGCCCAGCGGCTACGTTCAGTTCGTTCCATGGAGTGAGAGCGTCAAGCTCTGCCATGACAATGGCGTCGCATGCTATCCATGCCTCAGCAACTGCACAATGAGCGATTTGCGCAATCGGGCGCTGCGTGGCACACTCGAAGCCTACCGAGCCCGCGCAACAAATGTCTGGGATGCTGGTGCCGATGGCATCCAGATATTCAACGTGTTCAATCCAAAGCATCCGCTGTGGACGCAGCTCGGCGATCCGGAATTCCTGAAGGGCACCGACAAGCACTATTTCGTCACATATCTCGGCTCGCGAATGGTACGAGGCTACTACTATGATGGCATGCAATTCTACACCAACCCGAGCCTCTGCCCTGATGCACCGATCACGCTTCAGCCAAGCATAGTTGAAAGTGAGACGCTCGATGTCGGCGAGGATATCTGCGAAGTCAGTATCCCTGAAGTCACTCTCAAGCTCCAATTCGAAAACCTCGAGGGCACTGAGCTTTTTCAGATGCGCATGAATGACATCCAGCTTGAACCGACGGGCGCAGAGGAAAACTGGCTGTTGTATACTGTTCCCCCCGATATCGTGCGCCACGGCAGTAATCTGCTGCAATTCCGCTTGCGTGGCAAAGCGTCGGCTCCACTGGTGCTGCGTGACGCCACGATGCATGTGCTTTACCCGAAGAATTCATGATGACAGTACTGCGACAAGGGGTCTGCCGACGTGAGGAGATACAATGCGAGTGCAATCAGCTATGGAACAACCATACTCATTGTCATTTTTGGGGGGCTGCTCCCTGTGATGGCTTTTGCAGGCGATGTTCTACGCGTTGAAGAGGTCACTATCCCGCAGACTGCCGCAGCCGGAGGTGCTGTGCCGATCACAGTGCGCTTTTCGGTTGTCGAAGCACTCCGAGATGGCTGGCGCGTCAGCGCTGAACTGGTCCCGGTCGATGGAGGACAGAAATACGTTGCCGGTCCGGTCAAATCACAATTCAATTCGCAGACGCCCGTCGGCACCACGCATTCAATATCACTCACCGTTGCAGTTCCCGCTGACGCCACACAGGGCAAATACCGCGTCATCCTCGACCACTACGACAAAGTCGGCAACGAATGGGTGCACATCCGCTATGTCACCAAAGACGGTGCGCCTCAAAGCGTCGTCGTCGGTGAAGTCGAGATCAAAGGCCAGCTTTCCCCGCTTGCGGTTGCAAAACCGCTGCGCAGATTACGCCCCGGCGAGATCCATCAGACCTTTGAGGCCGAGGACTTCTCCGGCATGGTCGGCGGCGGTGAAGATCTCGGCATCGCACAAGGGTGGACATGGTACTCAAGCTGGGTACTTTCCGGCCACCGCGCTGCTGTCAACACAAATGGCGAAGGTACTATCTATACCGACTTCGATTCCGCAATGCCCGCAGGAGCTTACAAGATATTCGTCAATTGCACTACCCCTGGTTCCACTATTCGCCTGACCCTCGGTGACGCAAGCGCAACAACTACTCCTCTTCGCTCGGGGTGGAATGAAGCCGTCGAACTCACCCCATCATCCCCAGCCTCCCGTCTCGCCATTGAGGCAATAAACAATATTGGCGACTACATCATCATAGACTCCGTCCATGTCACAAATGATATGGATGCGGTCGCCACTGTCGGCGTCGATCCGGCGCGCCAATTCCTGCCGACCGACGCCAAACCCACCAAAACCGCGCGCACCATCTGGACACCGGAATATGTTCAGAGCGCCAAAGATCGCATGGAACGATACGAAAACGTCCGCAAAGCCGCGGATGACGTCATCGCTGAAGCACGCAAAATCGCTGCACACTCAGATGAAGAGCTCTGGAATCTGCTTCCTGACACGAATATCAAGCGCGAATATTACGTGAATCAGAACAAGGGTTGCCCGGTCTGCGGTCTCAAAATCAAGGAATTCGACGTCTATCACCCATGGATTATGGACCCGCTCGAGCACCCATACAAAATGCAATGCCCGGTCTGCAAAGGCTATTTTCCCTCCAATGATTTTGCCGCCGGCCAGATGACTGGCGGAGACTATCCCGACGATGGCACCGGCTACACAATCGGCGATGACACATACTGCTTTATTGGCGAATATGTGCACTTCGTCTATCTCAAGTATTTCGAGCCATACATGAACACACTTGCCGAAGCGGTCGCGCTCACTGACGACCCGGTACTTGCCCACAAGCTCGGCGTCATGCTCGTTCGCGTCGCCCAGCAATACCCGAACTCCGAAGACCGCTATCTCCGTACCCACAAGCAGAAAACTGGCTACGCTTCAGGCGCCATCACTGACTATATATGGTCCAGCTACGACGGCCGCAACTACGGCAAGGCTTACGACGCAGCGTGGCCATTCCTGGATGACGATAAGGCATTGCTTGACATTGCCCGTCGCGAGATTCCCGATGTACAAAATGGCGAGGATCTGCGACTATATATTGAGGAGAACCTTCTCCGCCGCATTGGCCAGATGTATTGTGACGGCGCCATTCAAGGCAACGCCGGCTACCATCAGCGGGGCTTGGCATGGCTGCTTCTGGCCATGGGCGACCTGAAATCCGGCCGCTTCCCCGACGACATGGATTTGCTCGAAGCCATGTATTATCGCATCAACGGGCCGGTCGCCTATTTCCCCGAATTACTCATGCGTGACGGCTCAGGCCACGAAAGCACCGGCTACAACTCTGCACGCCTCAACATGATTGAAGCCCTTGATGTGCTCGAACGTTTCTTCCGTGAGCAGGGCAAGGACATTCCGCGCGACCGCTACCCGAGCGTATGGAGCGACCCGCGCTTCGCCGCTCAATTCGACTACTACACCGACTACATCATGCTCGACCGCTGGCTGCCGGGTGTCGGGGATGCCACCGGTGGGCCTGTCGCACCCGAGCGCACTCCGCCGGGCAAACTCAGTGTCGTCAGCCCCGGGGTCGCCCTGCAGGCATGGCAATATTACCACACTCCCAAACTTGCGCGCCTCGCCTATGACTGGGATGACAAGGCCCCATTGCCATCACTATGGGGGGATTTCCAGCTTGACGAGCTGGCCGCATCGCGCGCACAGGCTCCCGACAAAATCCAGCGTAAAACTCAGCTTCAGGACGCATACGGACTGGCATTCCTGCGCAGCGGTTCCGGCGAGAATGCCCGCGATCTGTGCGTGTGGTATGGGCAGTTGCTCTCTCACGCTCACGGCGACCAGCTCAACTGGGAGCTTGCCGGCAAGGGACTGTCTCTGCTACCAGATCTCGGATACCCGAAATCATGGGAGCATGCCTGGCGATGGGAATCCAATCCGCTCGTACACAATATGGTAGTCGTGGATGGCAACGGATTCGCTGCGGGCGAGGCTCGCGGGCGGGCCAGCTTCCTCGGCACCATTACCGGCGCTGATACTCCCCCACCTTTGCAGCTCGTCGAAGCCGAGGGCGGCGAATATGGCACTGGCACGAATTTCGCACGCCGGATGCTCGCGCTTGTCGATATAGATGATGAGGACTTCTACACTGTTGACCTGTACGATGTGCGCGCCGGCTCTTCACACACGCTCAGTTACCATGGCCCGCAGGCCGAAGTCACAACTGAGGGCGTAGAGTTGACCGCTCAAAATGGTGGCACCATCGAAGGCCCCGATATTGAATACGGCCAGCCCATCAAAGATTCTGACGGAAAAGACGTCTACACGCCACTCGCGCACATGGTAGACGTCCAACGCGGCCAGCCTGTCGCGCCATTCTCCCTCGACTACAAGCTCGGCGATGAACAGGACACCCACGTACGGATGCAGATGTTCCCCGAGGGGGGCACCAAACTCGCACTGGGCACTGGCATGCCTCCGTCCCAGCCGGACGCATACAAGGTCCGCTACGCTCTTCAGATGCGCGAAGGAGAAGCTCCCCTCAGCGGACGCTACGTTTCACTTATCGAGCCCTACAGCGGCTCACGCAAAATCACCGACATCTCGCGCCCTGTCGCTGGAGGGATCGACGGTGGCGAGGCGCTGCATATTGCCACTGCAAACGGCTATGACACATTGTTCTTT
>CAYSRY010000028.1:11073-19684 GCA_964433395.1 uncultured Armatimonadia bacterium
CGCAGATGGCGTCTCATTCACAGGCCGCGCAGCTCTCGTCCGAACTGACGCTGACACTACTCAGATGATCTGCGCATACGGCTTCACCGCGCTTGAGGCACCCGGAATTTCACTGACCGCAGACGCGCCGTACATGCAGGGAACCATCGTCGCCTGCGACTACGATAACTGGTCAATCACAGTACCTGGCATTCCGGCCTCGGATGCTCTCATTGGCCAGTCGGCCCGCATCTTCAACGACCTGCACAGCATCATGCACACGATTACCGCTGTCGAACAGGTCGACGGTGGCGCGAAGCTCACGTTCGCCACGAGCGCGATTGTGCACACTGGCATTGCGTCAGGCATCGGCGACCACTATCTCCGCGACGGCGCGCCAAGCCCGTGGGCTCTGCCCTCATTCATGGCAGGAACTCGTCTCTACAATGAGTCACGCGACTCCTCGTGGACAGTTTCAGATGCCGCGGGCGGCTGGTACGCAGCTGCCAAAGGCACCCGCATTTCTCTGCGCGACGGCCAACACGTTGCAGATGCTGATGCATTGCGCCAGATGCTTATCGATACCAATAGCGACGGAGCGGCCACATTTGCAATGTACGAATATGGCCCCGGCGATACAGTACAAATAGCCAATTTCGCGTGGCTCACCCGCGCCGCGGACGACGCATGGAATGGCATACAAGCTCCCAATGTAATCACCAGAGATTAGCCAACCGCGCCGCAGCCAACCAAATGAGCGGAAATGCCCGCGTCCTCTTCAGGATGCGGGCATTTCCGTTCATAGACACCCCGCAACTACTTGTTTTGCCCTAAAGAGGATTCTTCCTATACATGAAGGAAAATAGTATTAATACGCTATATATGCTGTTTACGTGTATGAAGGAGGGGTAGCTCCAATGCAAAAGCGACAAGGTTTCACGCTGATTGAGCTGCTGGTCGTAATTGCGATTATCGCAATCCTTGCAGCAATCCTGTTCCCAGTATTCGCACGAGCTCGTGAAAAAGCTCGCCAGACTTCATGTCTCTCCAATCAGAAACAGATTGGCCTTGCATTGATGATGTACGTTCAGGACTATGACGAGACGTACCCGGCGTACTATAATTTTGGCTCTACCGTGCCTGCCGGAGCACGCTACTGGAATGACGTCATTCAGCCATATACCAAAAACTGGCAGATGTTTATCTGCCCCAGCCAGAGCACAACTTCATACTATGCAAGCTATGCAGCAAACTACTATTTCGTATTCTCAAACTTCGAACATGATTCATCATGGCCACCGGAACATGGTGACAAACTGTCCGAGATCAAACGTCCCGCCGAAATCATCGCAGTCGCCGAGGGTACCTCCTATATCACAATCTACGATCCCGGCGTTGCCTCATCCAGCGGCGGCTACTGGGGCCTCATCGACGCGCGTCACAATGAGGGCCTCAACATCGCTTTCTGTGATGGGCATGCAAAATGGATGAAGCGCGATGTCGTCGCACCGTCAAGCAGCCGCAATCAATATTGGGACTCCGCCTACGAATAACATCTGAAGGCCTCACCTACAATCAGCGCCCGCGTATTATTATACGCGGGCGCTTCTCTGCCTCCCCCTCCGCCTTGTTCTGTCGGTATCACCACTATTTACCGAGTACCGCATCAACACGTTTGTACGCGCTTGCTTTTCCACTCAGTGCCTCCCCTACCGCTCCCCAAGCCGCTATGCAGGCAACCACAAGCACGGCCATGAGTACGGCGTACTCTACGCTGGTGAGGCCGGCTTGATCGTTCCAATACTCCCGTATTGGTACTGACATCGCCTTCTCCTCCTTACTCAACACGAACCTCGCCATATGTGTTGGCGAGCTGATTGTTCATCAGATTCATCGGCACACAGTATTGTGGAAATGTAAATTCTGCATTGATAAAATTGAAATAACAAGGGGGGAAAAGATAACTACCGTAGGGATGCCAATACAAAACTATAAACCAATGGTTGTACAGAATGGAGAGTTATGCGAGGAGCCATCATATATCGAAGATACTGACCAAAAACGCGACTACACCAAATACATGCTCAGCCATATGCGCTGGGACATCGGCCAATCGCTTATCTGCGACACGTCAATGCTTTGCTCACTTGATCTGGAACAGGGGCACTCATAAGTGGCCGCCAAGCTGCAATGCCTGCCACCACAATCATTGCCAGTAACAGGGCGTATTCAACCGTAGTCAGCCCGCCCTCATCCCGCCACAAAACCGCAAATGCTCTGAACATCGAGCCACCCCCATCCAAACACCAGGTCAACACAAATGCACACACAGAGCATCTTCATGTTATTATAGACAAAACTTCCTCAACTTTTGCTCAAAAATATTCACAAACACCGATAGATGACCAACATACACGCTTCACCTCATTACAACGCCAGCCACAAACGCAATGCGGGGGGAGGCATTCGCCTCCCCCCGCAATTATCTCAGCAACAAGCCGTAGGTTGATGCCTGCAACTAATCCACCGGCTTCAAAAGCCACCGCTTTACACTGAAAATGTGCCCTGCAGATCGCTCATTCTGCCCAATAATTTCAATAGCGACAGTGTGCTCGCCGAGGCCGATTTCCACAGTCCCAAAAGACGCCTGAGCCCCCTCTGCATCGAGATCGGCGAAATACCCATCGAACGGCTGCCCCACAGGTTGTCCATCAAAACGAACCTGCACAATGCCATAGGAAGAAAACAGTACGAACTCGCCAAGCAGCTCATAACGCCCAGGCTTCACCTCGGGTAGCGTAAAAGTCAGCGTCGAACCGATTTTTGTACTGCCGATGAACTGCGAGCCCAGATCATCCAACCGCTTCGTATAGGTGCCTTCACTATTTACAAACGGGATATCGCGCGCCTCGAAAGCGATCCCGTCAAAGGGTTCGGGTGCCTGATACGAGAGCGTCACATCATAGCGATCTGAGTTTTCAAACGGAAGCACCATAACCAGCTTTGCAGCCGAAAGCCCGGAATGTCCATCCTTCGTATACGGGTTGTGCTGGCGCGCCGGCCACATCAACCGAGTGCCCTTTGGCAGCGTCACTTTCAGGTTGCGGTACACGAAATAACCGCCCGCCTGCTCGCTGCTTACATCCATCCGCTCTTCCGTCAGCCGCACAATTTCACCAGTCCCGAGCGTTATCTTCGGGCCGCGATACATCAGCGGAATATGTCCCTCAACGCGCTGACCTTTGGGTGCCATATATGTCAGCGTCAGCGTATCATCTTCATTCGCCTGTGCCACTGCGACACATTTTGTATCGCCATACATCAGCTTCATCCGGCTCGAGCCAGTCTTTGTCGCAAGCCGCGAGCTGTCCGCCGTCCATTTCAAATCTACATCCGGCGTGAAATTCGGAGCTTCGTCGCCGTCCTTATGTTTCAAAACTTCCGGATCGCCCACAGTGAAAGTCGACCAGTACGGCTGCAGCTTCGTATTGCCTCCACCGATGACAAGCCCAAGCTCATCATGATAAACATCTATAAGGTTGATGCGATCCTGGATCCAACGATTCTGAGGCGGATCGCAGACATAGCCGGAAAAACCCCAGGCCCACGGCTTCTCACGCGTGACGGCTGCATCATTGTCACCAATGATCGTGACGGCAGAATCCCCGGCACTCGACGGCATG
Organism: uncultured Armatimonadia bacterium; assembly: GCA_964433395.1. GTDB lineage: Bacteria > Armatimonadota > Zipacnadia > Zipacnadales > UBA11051 > UBA11051. The sequence goes on from CAYSRY010000028.1 coordinate 14,736, forward strand.
ATGGCGTCGCCGCTCACGCCATGCATCAGCATGGCAGCCGCATATTCGCCATTGACGTAATTCTTCCCGCCATTGCTGTAGCGCCAAACTTGCTGCAGCAGGTAGCCACGTCCTTCTGGCGTCCAACTGAATCCGAGATTACCAATGTTCACGCTTGAGCTGTAGAGCGTCCGCTCATCTATGCACTGCACTGTCGAACCATCTGGCAATAGTGCATTTGAATAGAATTCGCTTGCGCGCCCTATCCCTTTCAAAGCGACGGGGTCGTGAGAGTAGCTGTAATAAATCCCAAGCGCTTCGACATAGACCGACCCGTACCCGGTCACTGGCCCGTAGTGTTCTGACCAGAAGCCAGCAGATGACTGCTCGTCAATAACACGTGCCATGAACTTCTTCGCGGCTTCCTGCCACTCCGGATTCTCAAACACCTCGCCTGCGATATACAGCCCCATCGCATGATGCGTCGGGATGTTATGAACGCCACCATCCGCGTAGCTGCGAATACCCTTGTAACCCAGCCTCAGGCCTGTTTCCCAGACTTTCCGCGAATCTTCGGGCAAAGCGTCCTTCACTATCTGGTAAGCCCGAATCCAGCGGCTGTATGTCCACGGCATATGGATCATGCCCCACGTGGAGCCATCACGTTTCGTGAAAAGCCACATGCCTTTCGCGTCCTGCTGTTCAGTCAGAACTTCACCGGCGCGGGCAATGATCTTCAATATTTCGGGGTCATGATAATAGGGATTGTCAGGATGTTCGGTCGACCATGCAACAGCCATCGGATAGATGTAGTTCTGATCTCCCGATCCCCAGGGCTCACTGTTGAATTTACCGGTCTCCGGGTGATAGAGACTGATGTATTGCGGAATTGCGTTCACAAGGCTTGCGACGAGGTAATCACGTGGAGGCCATTCTTTCCACTGCGAATCAGAGGCCATGGCGCCACATGTCAGGGTCAAAAGTACTGCGACAGGCAGAAGATAATTCATCCTTGCTCTACTCCCCGATGCGTTCGGAATTGGTATATACCCATAGCTCCAATTCCTCACGGCAGATCATCACTCCTTCGCAGTCAGGATCTTTTTGTTTCGTGCATCAACGCCACAAGCCGCGCTGATGCCATGGCGAATTCCGCCGGATTCCCGTCCAACTGCACGATTGTGGCAATCTGTACCACAAGTTGCTCTATCTCCGCCTGCACCTCTGGCTCCAGAGTGCGATGTCTGCAGCGCATCTCCGCCTGCAGGAGCAGTACGAGCGGGCCGAAGCGCTTCTCAAGGACCTCATCTATCGCCTGCTCAACAGTCGCACCATTTGTGGCGTCTTCACGCTCAATCGCGTTATTCCCAGCGATGATCAGATCGTTCAGGCGTTCACGCCCTGCATCTCCAAGCAGCCATTCGTACTTTGCAAGCGCTATCTCGGCCACGCGAATGTTCCAGAGCAGTCTTTTTTCCCAGTTTTCCTGCGACAACGTATCTCTCTCCCTGCAGATCAAATGCCGGTTATACCGGTCCCAATTTATTCTACACTGTCAGAGCGCGTTCCGCCACCGCTCCCTCACGCAGTCGCCAATATAAAGGAATCATTACCGCCCGCGAAGAATAAATTTCAGCAGTAACTATACGCAAATTCCCGGTGAGGCAAAACAATGGCCCCAAAAAAGCTGCGCAAAGTACAGGTGCAGGATTGCCTCAAGCTCATCGGCCTCAGTCAACCCAGCATTTCCCCCGATTGCTCCAGCGCCATGTTCGTCAAGAACACACTCAGCACGGACGGACGCAGCCGCGAACAGGCTGTCTGGCTGATTGATCTGCTCAATGGCAAAATTGAGAAGCTCAGCGATGGGCCGCGCGACACCGAACCAATCTGGGCGTGTGGCTCAAACAAGCTCGCACGCGAGAATGCAATCGCATTTGTCGGCCCGACGCCCGAAAATGGCTCGCCACAGATATACACCCTTCCCGAGGGCAGCACAAAGACCCGTGTCCTCACGGACACAGACCTCAACCCAAAAAATCTCTGCTTCATGCCAGCCTCCCGACGCATCTCATTCACCGCGCAATCCAAGCCCGATGCACGAACTCGCAAAAATACCCAGACTGGCGCCGATGCACGCATTTACTCCGAACCTGCGCCCAACATCCGCATTTTCAGCGCATGCCTGCGTTCTGGTAATGTCCGGCCCGAATCGCCCCCCGAAGTGTGCGTGTGGGACTACGCATGGCTCAATTCACAATCAGTCGCAATCATCCACACTCCGACCAATGACGAGAGCACGCACTTTTTCGCCCCGTCAATTGGCATCCTCAACACTGCTGAGGGCACAGTGCGCGACCTGAACGTGAAGCTCCAGTTTGCCACTGATTTGGCACCGTCCCCCAACGGCCAGTACATTGCCGCCCGCGCCAATGATCGCAGCGTTCCGTTCGGCTACGAAGCATGGGTCATCGACGTTGAAACTGGCGCAGCCTCCAACCTTACCCCAGACCTCAAAGGCAATGTTGTCGCACTCAAATGGATGCAGGACAGCGCCAGCCTCCTCCTGCATATCAACGAGGGGGTATCATCAGCCCTCTACATAGTCTCATTTGACGCCCCTGGGGAGCTCCGGCGAGTCTGCGAAGAGCTGCCCGCCGTGATTACCTCAATAGATCTCTGCGCCGAATGCCAGACTGTTCTCTGCGTCGCCGAAGCATCCGATCGTCCGCCTGCAATCTGGCGCGCTGATCTCACGACAGGTACCGTCACACAGGTAACGAAATTCAACGCTTTCGTCTCCGGATTGCGCATCGGCCGCACTCGCATTATTAAATGGAAATCATCCGACGACTTTGACATCGAGGGCATCGTGACTCTACCGCCGGGGTATTCCAGGCGGCGCACATATCCCACTATTCTTTTCGTACACGGTGGGCCGTGGGGTGTACATTCTCGTGAGCTCCGTCTCTGGCCTCGCCAGCTCTTCGCCAGTGCCGGATACGTCGTCCTCTCCGTCAACTATCGAGGCTCTTCCGCTTACGGTCTCGATTTCCAGATGGCCAACCAGGCCGACTGGATGGGTGGCGACTATCGTGACCATATTGATGGCCTTGAAGTCCTCATCAACGATGGCATCGCCGATCCAGACCGTCTCGGCATTTATGGCGGCAGCTACGGCGGATACACAACCATGTGGGCGGTCACACAGACTGACATGTTCAAAGCCGCTGTATCACACGCTGGCATCGCCGACGTCTTCGCGCTGTGTACAATGAGTGACGAAGGACCACTGCTGAGCGTTTACTTCGACGCTCAGCAATTCGACGATCCCGAGGCATACCGTGCCTGCTCACCGCTCACTTTCGCCGCAAATGCAAAAACCCCCATCCTGCTCACCCACGGTGACAATGACACGGTCGTCCACCCGTCTCAAAGCCTCCAGATGGCGCTCGCTATGCAACATTTCGGCGTCGAGCACGAGCTTGTCACCTATCCACGCGAGGGCCATGGCATCCACGAGCCCCAGCACCTGCTCGACTGGTATACCCGCATCATCACGTGGTTTGACAACCACATGAAATAGCCGCGCCTCACCCATATAAACAAAGCGCCTCCGGATTTCCGGAGGCGCTTCCACACTCGTTCATCTACTCCACGTCAGAAAATCTCCACCTCGCGGATCCACATCAACCCCGGACGACTCTCGGGCCCCTTACTACCCGGCTGCAAAAGCCGCAACCGCTCCACCGCAACCGGTGCATCCAGCGCAATCATAGAATCCGATTCTGGCGTATTTCGCCCCAGAGTGGCCACGGTCTTCCACCCATCGCCATCGGGCACTTGCACCTGAACTTCGCGAGAAGTCTGCATGACGCCACCATCCAGTGCCCAGTGGATCTGCACCTTCGCAACATCAATCGGCTCTGCAAAGACCATCTCAATCCAGTGGTCGTTCGCATTGTCTGCCGATGCCCATGCCTGCTTTGTCCAGTGCAGCCCCTCGACTTCCACTTTTCCATCCACAATCGGGCTGGCGTCATACCCGCTGTAGCTGCTGTCCACACTCACTTCGGCCCCGCGCGCCAGATTTCCCTGTCGCCGCGGGTCTTCCATGACCGCCACGTCATCGAACCACACTTTCCCGCTCTTGCCGCGCAGAAGCAGGTACAGGTTGACCGTACGAATTGGCTTCTCAGGCTCAAAATACAGTTCGGCCATCTGCCAATCAGTTGTGCCAGTCTGGAACGCGACGGCATTTCCATAGCTTGGTGTGCCATCCGTATAATAAATATCCACATACAGTGCATATCCGTGATCCGGCCCGCCGCTCACATTCAGGGCCTTCGACGCCGCGCGTATCAGCACTGGACATGGCGCCTTCTGATTGAGCGCCACGGCTGTCGACATCTGGTTCTGCGCTGGTGTCGCATTGACCAGCATTGCGGAGAACTTTCCACTCCGGGCTTCCTCATCGGTAACCCCGCCATTTTCATTCGGGATTCCCCAGCCTTGCGCGCCATCCTCAAATCCCGGGTTGCGAACCAGATTTGCCTCCTGCGGAATGTACAGCAGCCGTGTCTGCTCCATAGCTGACGCACCCTCTGCCTCAGCACTCACCCGGACGTCGACTGCTCCACCGGGCGTACCTTTTACCGGTTTCATCGCAATCTCCACAGCTTTTTCTGCGCCACCGGCGATTGTTCCAAGCGTTGGCACAGTGGCTCTCCAGCCCTCCGGCGCAGCCACTCGCAGCACTGATGTCATGTTGCGGACGCGATTATTTCGCACTGTAGCATTCAGGCGCGCCGCGCCCGTACTCGTATCAACGCCCTGGCTCATCAGCGACAGCTCAAGCGCGGGCTTCACAACCATCTTATGCGTAGTCCGCAGTGTCGTCTCTTTCCCAGCCGAACCAATGTGCAGAAGCCCCGTCACGCTCACGGTCGAGCCGATTGCAGCGTCATCAG
>CAYSRY010000029.1:0-19646 GCA_964433395.1 uncultured Armatimonadia bacterium
CACCCGCCCTCGCTACCGCGAAGATGAAATCTCTGTCGACATGGGCGACAACCTCGCTGCAGGCAAAACCGTCTCTGGCGAAGTGAACGAAGGCGCACTCGGCAGCAGCGGCGCGTCACGCCTCACCGACACTGATACGGCCAGCCGCGACACCCAGATGTCGTGGTCATCCTCACCATACGTGCCGGGCACGCCACTTGAGGGCCGTTTCACAGTCGATTTCGCCAAGCCCACCACCATCAACGCCATCGTATGCCATCATGGCACGTGGAACGGGAGTAAAATCCTCTATATCCCCGAGGAAATGACCATACAATACTGGAACGGCGATACTTGGACTGATGTCACCGACGTTCAGACGCAATGGGGCGACGAGGGCCTCTCACAGAGCGTCTTCGCCCCCATCCAGACTGCGCGCATCAGCATCACCGTCAAGCGTCCCTCCGGCGGCCGCATTGCCATGCGCGAGATCGCCGCACACGACATACCAGCCGATCAGCTCGCCCGCGCACAACAGATGCGCACCGAGACTGTCCATCAAGCATGGACTGATTACTACCTCATCTCAAACGCGCCCGCCACCACTCGCAGCTATGGCGATTTCACATTCGATGGCGAGCTCGCTGTCGTCCGCACGAACTCCGCTGGCGACATCACCCGCATACTCATTAAACATGGCACAACCCTCACGCGTGGCGACCAGCCACTCGTGACATCCACACACCAGCTCACCACATTCTCCGCCGATTGGTCCGGCGACACTGTCACCCTCGACACATTCGCACCACATGGCATCACTCTGTTGCGCAACAATGCCTCACGCGTACTCGTTGCGGGTGACGAGGTGCCCGCCCAGCTCGACGCACAAACCATCACTCTCCCGGCGGTCAACACGCTCGCTCCAATCGAAATCTCCAACGCGGCCGTAGAGCTCCATCCCGCACAAAAGGGCCTCGGCGCAGGGCAGCCATTCGCAACCGTAACATGGAAAACGAATGTACCTGCAACTTCACGCGTCGAATTCAGCGCCTCGCCTGACCTCATCCGCCGCACATTCGTAGACGCTGAGCTCACGACCAGACACTCTGTCCGCGTTGATTTCCTGTGTGATGACACCGACTACAAGTTCACATGCATCTCTATGGATGAGTTTGGAAATACTGGGATGACGACTGTGGATTAATCACACGGTTGATTTTGTGTATAACGGGGATAACTCACACGTGCGGCCCGACGCATTATGCGTCGGGCCGCCCTGTTCTGCCTGCCCAGTTCTCTATTTTTACCCGGAAATATATACCATCACATACATGTTTTCCAAACCGCTGATCGCTACAAATTTCGCCCCAGCACCCTCTGATTGCCCCATAGAGCATTTCTTCATCAGAAAATGTACCGACCTCTCGTCTTGCTGCAAGAGAATCGCGGGATTTATTTGCCATTTTGCAGCACAAAGTATTGACATGCTATCTTGCGGCATGTACAATCTGGGCTGTGGATGGTTGACACTGGATACCAGCGGGAGAATGTGGAAATCTCTGAGGATAAGTGGATAACTCCTCCTGCTGCAATACCGAACATTGGAAACCCATATGCCAAGCCCCGCCCATAGGGAAAATCCAATCAGGGTAGACATGACCACTCATGCTGTTGATGAGAGTGGTCGTATCACGCTGAAGAAGCAACAGCGCGAGCTGTTGGGCGGCGAAGTCTATCTTACCTACGGTGATTCCACTTCCATCCGCATGTTCACACCTGAGGCATTCGACGAATTTGAAGCCTCCATTATGCAAATGTGGGATGGCACTTATCTCGACCCAGACTGGGATTTCATACAGCGTACGCTCCTTGACTGCCGGGTCGCGTGCAAAATTGATGGGCAAGGCCGCCTGAGAATCCCTGCGGCGTTCATCGCACATGCTGGCCTCGCAGTAGACGCAGACAGCGAAATCCAGGTCATATACAGAGCGCGATTCGGTTTCTGGGAAATATGGCCCTCCGACGATCTTGGTAAAGCCGCTGACGACACGGACGCCGTATACCGGGCTCGCCGTCTCCTCAGCGACAGGATGCGCGAACAGCGCGATGCAAAGCTTGCGGAAGGCACACACAATGCATGATGAGCTGTATTTCCATGAACCATGCATGTTGAAAGAGACAATTGAGCTGCTCGACCCAAAACCTGGCGATGTCTCTCTTGATTGTACACTTGGGATGGGCGGACACACAATAGCGCTCCTTGAGAAATCAGCACCAAATGGCATCGGCATCGGCATTGACTGCGACCCGAAAGCTCTTTCCATTGCACGAGAGAGACTGAAGCAATACGGCGATCGCGTCATGCTTTTTAACCGCAACTTCACGGAGATCCCCCAAATCCTCCAGGAAGCCGGTCAGGAGTTTATCGATGTTGCCATCCTTGATGCAGGCGTCTCACGTCCCCAGCTCGTTGATCCCGAGAGGGGCTTCGGCTTCACTGGGACAACGCTCGACATGCGCATGGCCACTGACAGCGACGACATCACTGCTGCCGAGCTGGTCAATACCGCATCTTTTGAGCAGTTGCGGGACATTTTCCGCCTCACGCAGACGCCGCCCGAGAGCAAATCAATTGCACGGGCAATATGCGCGGCGCGTGGCCGCAAACCAATTGAGACAAGCGCCGAACTTACGGAGATTATATCGTCTGCATTGAGGAAAAAAGGCAAAACAAAGCGTAATCCTGCCACTGCTGCCCTACTCGCAATACGCATTCATGTGAATCACGAACTTGAAAACCTGCAGGCAGGGGTGGCGATGATTGCCGGGGCGTTGAGACCGGGGAGCGGCAGGATGGTCATTCTTACGTACCATTCGCTGGAGTTTCGCACGACCCGGCAAGTCATCGAGAGACTCGAGCGGGGACATGATGCCCCACCTTGGTTACCAGAGCCACAAGATGCGGACCCTGTCATCACGAGGCTTGTCAAAAAACCGCTGAAACCTTCAGCCGACGAGCCCGAAACATGCCGAAGCGTACGTCTTTTCGCCGCACAGGCTCTCTGAAATCAAAATGAGAAAAACCGGACCAGAATGGCCCGGCTCCCAATGAACCTTCACAAATAGCGTAGATTTTTGATCCCGAGAAATCCGTTCTCCGTCAGGCCGGCGGGCGGAATTCCTGGGAGCAGGTGGGTGGGTATGACAATCATACCACAAGTCAAAACAACAGATGCACCAGATCTCGCAGCAACCATCACAGCATACATCGCAGCTACTCACGCAGCATGAACAGCAGCAACACATCGCAGCCGCAACTCAAGCAAAAGTAGTATAGCAATAGTCACCGCAGACGTCAATGCAACTTCTGAACCACATTCGCAGCATTTCATCACAGCAATAACTGCAACAGCATTCACCACAATTTTCACAGCCCGTCCTATCCACCCACCAACGCTATCTGATAACACATACCGCCGATCCCCTCGATATGTGAAAACCGAGGGAAGAGTACTACGTCATACGACCGGAGCGAGGAATCGTGGTTACCAGAAATCCCCATATAGGCACGCAGTGGGGCGTGGTGGCAAAAATCGTCATTGTTGGCATTGTTATGATCATCTACGTGGCCTGCTGGGCGCGCGTTGATGAACTCAGTCATGAAAGCAGACGACTGGACCGCCTCATAGCCGCCGAAACGCTCCGACAGGGTGAACTGGCCCGACAGCGCGCCGTAATATGTAATCTGGCAAAGCTCGAAAAATTCGCTCAACCACACGGAATGGTTAAAAGCCCTATCGCACCTCGGCAGATTACTGTGGCGGCGTTGCCGGAACCAGATGCGCCTGACGCTCTGAAGGCCCGTACAAGCGGCATCGAACCGCAAAAAGAGCTGGCCGCGCAGCCTGCTCCTGCGCAGGCTTCCATGGCCGCGACCATATTGCGGACGCCATAGCCCCCCTGAGGTCACATTCGCTGCTCATATGCACGCTGTCTGTCGCAACCCGCTGACAGTATTGTCACCCGTCTGTCACTTTTATCATTATGCTGTATCTTATAAACGTGAGGGGAGCACCCTTGTGCTGACCCGGGACGCCGAAAACCCCCGGGGCTATTCCCGGCAAGTACATCGTTCTCAGCGGTACCGACCAGACCGCAAGCGGGCAACGTGGCTCCTGGTCTGCGCATGCGCTGCATTCGCCGTAGTCGCTCTCAGACTTGTATGGCTGCAGGTCGTTGCACGCGATTATTACATGGAAAACATTCGCCCTCTCGTCACCGCGCGCCCCGCCACTGACATGGCTACTCCCGGAAGTATTCTCGCACGAGACGGCTCAGTGCTGGCCACGAGCGTCTATGCCTACAGCCTGATTGTAGACCCAGCGCACATGCGCCAGGCTGGCGAATCGTATGCTGGTGTAGCCCAGCAGCTTGCCGGAATCATCGGAAAAGATGCCGACGACATACTTGCTTGCCTCGACAAAAACAAAGATTCCAGGTATTGTCTCATTCAGCAATGGCTTTCCACTGAACAGGCCGACGCCATTCGTGATGCCCGCATTAAGGGTATAAACCTCAAAGGCAGCTTCCGGCGTGACTATCCTAACGGCAGTCTCGCATGTCATATCATCGGCGCCCGAAACCAATTCCACACTCCGCTCAGTGGACTCGAGTACGAATTCAGACTCCTCATTGACGGCCGATGCTCAGCCGTTGCATCTGGAACTGGCAGCTCAGGCCCGCAGACGCTCGAACAGGAAGAGAACAGTCTTCCTCCTGTACCGGGATTCGACATCGAACTGACTCTCGACATAGCGCTGCAATCATATGTCGAAGCCTCGCTTGATACAGTCTTCACGCGCGAACGGCCAAAATCCGCTGTTGCAATTGTTATGCGTCCTGACACTGGCGAAATTCTCGCGATGTGTGCCAGGCCGGCATTCAATCCAAACGCAAAAGTTGAGGGATTTACTCTCTCTCCTGAACACAGGGCTGGACACTCACTCGCTGACATGCGCAATCTATGTGTCGAGCGTGATATGGCACCAGGGAGCACATTCAAAGTCCTTCTTGCCGCTGCTGCACTTGACGCTGGCATCGACCCGGACAAAACATATGACTGCTCCGGATCCATTAGGCTCGGCGGGGCCCCCATCAAATGCTGGGGAAAATATGGCACAATAGGTCATGGCGCCGTCAACATGACAAAAATGATCACAATGTCCTGCAACACTGTTGCAGCACGTATGGCTGTCAAAATCGGACAGGAAAAATATCTCGGCTTCCTGCATACGTGCGGTTTTGGTGCGCAACCAAACGCCGGCTTCCCCGCTGAGGCGGTGGGTGATCTGCCTCGGACTGCCAAACTTGCTCAACGCGATCTTGCCACAATGGGGTTCGGACAGACTGTAAGCGTCAGCCCACTGCAACTGGTTGCTGCAATTTCAGCTGTGGCCAATCGCGGTGTCAAGATGCACCCTCACATCATATCTGCCATTTACAACAAAGACGGCTCGGTATTCCGCCGTCCTCCGACTCCTGCGCCCATACGGATATGCAGTGAGGCCAGCGCCCAACGCGTACTTCAGATGATGGAGGCTGCTGTCACCGACGGAACTGCGCGCCAGGGCGCTATTGAGGGGGTTCGCGTCGGCGCCAAAACTGGCACCGCCCAGAAATGGGACCCGGTGACACACTCGTTTCCCGCTAACAAGTACCTCGCGTCATTTGTTCTGATATGCCCGATTGACAATCCTCAGTTTGTCGTTTACGTTGCCGTAGATGAACCCCAGGTGGGCCAGCATGGCTCGGACGTTGCCGGCCCCGCTGCACAGGAAATTGCCGATTTTGCGATGCGCAATGTCGCTGTCAATCTGACGACACCCTGAATGGCAGAACCGCGCATGGAAAGTGAACAACATGACTTGCACAATCAACATTCAGGAGCTGATTGAAGACATCAACGCGCTCCGGATGACGAAATTCGCAACCGACATTTCCGGAATAACTGCGGACTCACGCCAGGTCTCACCGGGCTCACTTTTCGCAGCGATAGTCGGCTACGAACAGGATGGCCACACATACATCCGCTCTGCGGTCGAACGCGGAGCTGCCGCTGTGCTGTATTCAAACGAGGATTTCTCAGCCGAAATCCCCGACGGCGTCGCTGCCATACGCGTACCAGACACGCGACTGGCTCTCGGCATCATCGCCGATCGATTCTACGATCACCCATCACGTGACCTGACACTCGTAGCCGTCACCGGCACCAATGGCAAAACCACCACGGTGAACCTGCTCGACGCAATTTTTGCCGCTGCAGGCCACACCACCGCGACCATTGGCACACTCGGTGCCACCATCGCGGGCAAACACATTCCGGGCGATCGCACCACTCCGGATGCCGTCGAACTGCAGGCGCTGCTCGCTCAGATGCGCGACTCAGGCGTTACCCATGCGGCAATGGAAATCAGTTCACATGCCCTCGATCTCCACAGGGCATATCACACATCATTTGCAGCCGCCACGTTTACGAATCTCAGCCAGGATCATCTCGACTGGCACGAGACAATGGAGAAATATTTCGACGCAAAATCTGTCCTTTTCACCGACTACACTCATTTCAATCCCAACATGGTCGCTGCGATTAACATTGACGACCCATGGGGCGCGCGGCTCGCGAACATAGCCACATGCAGCGTCACCTCGTCTGCCGTCGACGCAGCCGCTGACATACGCGCCACCAATGTGAAACTCTCCCCCACTGGCACGACTTTCACGCTTCAGACGCCAACCGGCTCCACTCTGATAACCACTCGCCTCGTCGGGCGCTTCAACGTCTACAACGCCCTGTCTGCCGCTTCCACATGCTATGCGCTCGGGATTTCGCTTGAAAACATCGCCGCAGGCCTCGCTGAGGTCACACGCGTCGATGGTCGTTTTGAGCCTGTCGACGTTGGCCAGCCATTCGCCGTCCTTGTCGACTATGCACACACGCCTGAAGCCATCGAAAATGTTCTCCAGGCGGCACGCAGCCTCGGACCGACACGCCTCATATGCGTCTTCGGCGCAGGGGGAGACCGTGACAGGACAAAGAGGCCGCGTATGGCAACAGCCGCCTGCGCTTACGCCGACATGTGTGTCATCACATCCGATAATCCACGCTCCGAAAAACCAGAAAACATCATTGCCGATGTTATCGCTGGTGCGACAGAAGGCACGTACAAGACTATAACCGACCGCGCCGAAGCGATCACCTATGCAATGAGTATCGCAAAGCCCGGCGATGTCATCGTTATAGCTGGCAAAGGACACGAAACCTACCAGGAATTCGCTGATGGACGCATTGATTTTGACGACCGCGCGGTGGCCACACAGGCGCTGCGCGAACTCGGATATGGCCGGACCAATCCGGCATAAGGTTGTGTCATTATGAAACTGAAACTTGCGCAGGTCATCTCCGACTGCGGATTTGAGCTCATCTCAGGCGTCCCCGAGGGTATTTCCATCACGGGCGTCTCAACAGATTCGCGCACTGTAACCCCGGGCGCTCTCTTCGTCGCTCTCACAGGCGAAAACTTCGACGGGCACGATTTTCTGCAGACTGCAATCGACGCGGGAGCTTCTGCCATTGTCGTGCAGAAGCGTGCGGCCGTCCCTGAAAATATGCATGTCCCTGTCATCTTTGCCCCGGATACGGTAAAAGCCCTCGGCTTCATCGCCCGGTTCTGGCGCAGACAATGCCCCGCAACCATAGTCGCAGTCACTGGCAGCGCGGGCAAAACCACCACCAAGGACCTCATCGTTTCCATTCTCTCACAGGCGGGATCGGTGACTGCGACGCGCGCTAACGAAAACAACGAAATCGGCGTCGCACAGACACTTCTCCGAATGCGCGAAGATGACGATTTCTGCGTGCTCGAGTTCGGCATGCGGGGCTTGGGAGAAATCGACTATCTCGCTCGTATCAGCATGCCGGAGATTGCTGTCATCACCAATATTGGCGAAACCCATATCGGCCGTCTTGGTTCGCGTGAGGCCATAGCCCAGGCCAAGGCCGAGCTGCTTCCATATCTTCCTGAAGACGGGGCGGCGGTGCTGAACGCAGACGACTTCTTCTTCCACCTTATGGAAAACATGACGAACGCACCGGTGATCTCATTTGGCACTGGCGTCGCAACGGTCGTTCTTGAGCGCGTTACTCTCACTGGGGTCTCGGGAAGCAACGCCTCAATCACACTTCCTTCAGGATCAATTGATGTTCACATGAGAATACCGGGCCGCCACAATGCGCTCAACGCAACTGCAGCGGCAGCGGTTGCCTATGCCCTCGGCATAGCGCCAGACATTATCCGGCAGGGCATCTGTAAATTCCGCGGACGCGACATGCGCGGACAGGTCATCGATGCGCCACGCGGCTTCACTGTCATCAATGATGCCTATAATGCCAGTCCGACCTCGGTCCCCCCGGCTCTCGAAATTCTCGCGCAGGCGCCCGCCCGTAAGGTCTTCATATTTGCCGATATGCTCGAACTTGGCCCTATGGCCGAACAGGCGCATCGCGACATTGGAAGGCTTGCTGCGGAAAATGTCGATGTCCTCATCGTGGCCGGAGAGCTCGGCGCGTTCACCGCACAGGAAGCACAGGCTGCGGGCCTGGAGACGCACATCGCACGAGATGCCGAAGAGGCCGCTGCCATGGCTCGCGAGATAGTGACATCCGGGGATACCGTACTCGTGAAGGCATCCCGTGGAATGCATCTGGAAATTGTCGTTGAGGAGCTGTTGCGCGCATGAGCGTCTGGCTGCCGATTTCAATATTCGCAATCTTCGCCGGATTGTTCTGCGCGGTCCTCACCGCCATTGTGCTCCGGGCCTTGTCCCGCCGCGGCGTCGAACAGGCTATTCGCGAAGACGGGCCGGAATCACACCTGAAAAAAGGCAAAACCCCCGCGATGGGCGGCATTGCCATCATCGCTACTATTGCTGTCTTCTGTGTCCTCATCTGGTATGTCGGGCCGTTTATCGCAATACCTGCATCATGGCACATGCTGATGGTCGCTGGCATCATGCTCATGTATGCCCTCGTCGGCCTCAAAGACGATCTCGCCAAAGTCTCTACCGGCAAATCCGATGGTTGGAAGGCACGCTACAAAATCATCACCGAACTCATCTTCGCGGTCATCTTCATGACTGCTCTGGTTATCTGCAAAGGCGACGCATTCCATTACTGGAGAGACTCATTCCAGTGGCTCTGGGCCCCATTTGGTGTCTTCATACTCGTGGGCGGATCCAACGCCGTCAATCTCACCGATGGCCTCGACGGTCTCGCCGCCGGCCTTTCATCAATTGCGGCCACCGCAATGGGCGTCATCCTGCTCATCACTGGTGACACATCCATGGCTGTCCTCTGCTTCGCGATCGCCGGAGCCGCCGCAGGATTCCTCTGGCTCAACGCTCATCCGGCAAAAATCTTTATGGGCGATGTCGGAAGTCTCGGACTCGGCGCAGCATTATCTGCTATAGCGGTCGTATCACGCATCGAGCTTCTTTTCGCTCTCGTCGCCGCCGTGTTCGCATGGGAAACTCTCTCTGTCATGATTCAGGTCGTCTACTTCCGCCTGACACATGGCAAACGTGTATTCAAAATGGCGCCGTTCCATCACCATCTCGAGCTCAGCGGCTGGGCCGAGCCAACGGTCGTCCTCCGTCTGTGGCTCATCGGCGCGCTCTGCGCCGTTCTCGCTATTGCCATTGCCGCTGCCCTCAGCATGCCATTCCCGGGAGGTCTGCTGTGAACTCCCAGCGCCACGGCATCCTGCCTGCAGCAGCCACGCCGCCTCCCCTCCCGGTTGAGGGGAGGCGCGTCACAGTCTTCGGCATAGCCAGAAGCGGCGTGCCTGCTGCACACTATCTCGCCAGCCGCGGAGCTCACGTGACCATCGTCGACCAGAAGCCTGCCTGTGAACTCGCCACATGGATTGACGAACTGGCCGGGCTTGGCGTCACGATTGTCACTGACCTCCACGACTACGCGCAATTCGGCAATCCGGAGCTTGTCATAACAAGCCCGGGCGTTCCTTCCGCGCACCCGTTCCTCCAGGCCGCGCGCGAATCCGGCGCACTGGTCATCGGCGAACTCGAACTCGCGTACCGTGTCTGCTCGGTTCCACTCATCGCCATCACCGGCACCAACGGCAAGGGCACTGTCACCACTCTCACGCGTGACATGCTGCTCCGCGGAGGGGTGCGCGCGGCCGCTCTCGGCAACATTGGCACTCCGCTCATCTCTGTGGCTCTCGGCGACATCCCCTACGATGTCATTGTCACCGAATGCAGCAGTTTTCAGCTCGAAACCATAGATGCGTTCCGCCCTTGGATCGCCATGTTTCTCAATCTCTCACCCGACCACATCAACCGCCATCCAACCATGCAGAACTATCTCAACACCAAATCCCGCATCTTCATGAACCAAACCAAAAGCGATTTCGCGCTCCTGAATCTCGACGACCCACATGTCGCTTCACTGGCCGATTCGCTTCCGGGTACCGAACTCCATGTCTCCCTTTCCGCATCAGATGCTGCGGCGCGCCTTGATGGCGACGAGCTCACTGTCACTCTCCCCAACCGCCAGCCGCTCACTATATGCAATCGTTCAGAACTCCCGCTCAAAGCACCACACAATGTCTCCAACGTACTTTTCGCGGCAACGGCGGCCGCCGCATGTGGGGTCTCACCCGCTGATATGCTCGCTGCCATACAGGGCCACTGCCCTGCCGAGCATCTCATGACGCCAGTCGGCGAGGTCCGTGGCATCACATTTATCGACGATTCCAAGGCCACCAACATCGGCTCCGCAACCGCAGATATCCACTCCATCGAAGGCCCGATCACCATCATATGTGGAGGCGACGCCAAGGGCGTTGATCTCACGCCTTTTGCCGAAGCTGCCGCCAAACGTGCTGACCACGTCATAGTTATCGGCACAAGTGGGCCGCAGATCGCACAGGCCATTGGGACGCGCACCCGCGTCTCTGCCGCCAATTCTCTCGACGAGGCCGTCCGCGTCGCGTTTCACCATGCCGCGCCTGCGTCAACAGTCATGCTTGCTCCGGCGTGCGCATCCTTCGATATGTTCCGCAATATGTCAGAACGCGGCAACGTTTTCGCTCAGGCCGTACAAAAACTTGAAAAGGAGCTGGAACGGTGACACCACCGCCTCGGCGCGAGCCGCCAAGATTGACGCGGGCAGAGCGGGCCGAAGCGGACCAGCCGAGAAACCGTGTCCGCAGACGGCCAGAGGAGTTGGCGCAACCATCCATCAGCACTGCCGATGGAGCCAAAAGACGCCCGGCTGATGGAATGCTGGTCTACCTCACCATCGCTGCGGTCATGCTCGGATTGGTGGCTGTCTATACCGCGTCTTTTCCAAACAATAACAAAAGCACTGCCGACATTATTGCACAGGCGTTGTATGCCATAATTGGCATTGTGTTCATGTGCATCATCGGCATCACTCATCCCGACACCATCCGCCGCTGGAGTTTCCCTCTGTTTGCTATCATGCTGGGTGGTACACTCCTCACATTGACCTCGGCGCCAATCGTACATGCATCCCACGGTGCTGCGCTGTGGCTCAAATTTGGACCGATCAGATTCCAGCCATCAGAATTTGCAAAACTTGCACTTATCCTTTATGTCGCCTCAAAACTCGCTATTGGCCCGCTGACGTACAAAAATTTCAAACCAGTCGGCCTCAAAATTACAATCGCAACACTGGCGCTCACTGGAGCGCTTGTACTGCAGAAGGATCAGGGCATGGCGACGCTCATCGTTCTGCTTGTCCTGACAATGGCATTCCTCGGCCAACTGCGAGGACGCTATCTCGCTGCGCTTGTCGCATTCTGCATTATAGTGGGGACTGCCGTCACACTCACTGAACCATACCGTATCAAACGGTTCACGGCTTTTGTCGACCCCATCGGCAATCGCCTCAACGGCGGATGGCATATTCTCACCATGGAAACGGCTATCGCCCATGGCGGATTACTGGGTGTCGGACTTGCGCGGTGTCCTGAAAAATGGGGACAGATGCCTGAGGCCCATACGGACGCCGTATTCTGCGTGCTTGCCGGTGAGTTGGGAATTTTCGGCTCACTCTTTGTGCTCATATTGCTGTTGGCCCTGATTATGGCCTGTGTCCGCATAGCTATTCAGGCTGAAGATAATGTAGGCTATTTCATGGCAAGCGGCATCGCTGCCATGTTTGCGCTGCAGTCTCTCATTAATCTCGGCGCAGCCACACATCTGATGCCCATAACGGGTCTGACTCTTCCCTTCATGAGCGACGGCGGCAGCAGTCTGTTTACGTGTCTCGCCGCTATCGGTGTCGTCATCTCAATCTCGCGCCATCCATTCAAACGTGCCACAGGAGTACAAAAATGAGGATACTTTTCGCCGGGGGAGGCACTGCCGGGCATCTTTCCCCATGCATTGCCGTTGCCCAGGCGTTACAGGCACAAGACCCTGATGCAGTGGTCGAATTTGTGATCTCACGTCGCCAGAATGACGCACAGATGCTTGCCACTCGCTCATTCATCGGCCACCAGATTTCCGGCAGCGGCATGCCTTATGGCTGCTCGCCAGCCGCGATGAAAAGCCTCTTCCAACTCGCAGGAGGTGCCTCACAGGCCTTCGGCATCGTCCGGCGCTTCAGACCCGATCTCGTTTTCGCAACTGGAGGATTCGTCTCCGCTGCGGTTGTCCCTGCGGCACATTTTCTCCACGTGCCAGTGATGCTGCACGCATCCGATGTCATGCCTGACCGCACAAATCGCCTGCTGGCGCGCTGGGCACGTCTCGTCTCCACCGTCGCACCTGCGGCCGGCGACCAGATCAACGCGCACACTGTGGTCACTGGACAACCCGTTCGACCGGAGGTCCTTGATGCCGATCCGGCACAGGCCCGCACTGCGCTCGGCATACCTGATTCCGCATTTGTGATACTCATCACTGGCGGAAGCCAGGGCGCCCAGACCATCAATGACGCTGTCACTGGCGCGCTCCCCATGCTGCTCAGTCAGCCCGATACATGGCTGATCCATCTCGCGGGACGTGGAAAACTGCCCGACTCCGCTGTGATCTCCGCACTCGGTGATGCACGCCAGCGCTACCTCGTCGAAGAAACGCGCAGCGACATGAAATCCGTCCTGGCAAGTGCGGATCTCGTCATTACGCGTGCCGGCTCCAATGGCCTTGCAGAGGCTGGCGCATGGGGACGCCCCATGATTATTGTCCCCTACCCGCATGCCGGAGGGCACCAGCGGTTCAACGCCGACATCTACGGGCAGGCGGGCGCGGCGGTAGTCATTGACAACGCCGATTTCACCGCTCCCGTGCTTGCAGACACCATCGCCACATTGCGCGGCGATGAGCACCGCCTCTCAAATATGGCGCAGGCGGCCGCTGCCGTGGGCTCACGCACCGCTGCGGACGCAATCGTAACAAACATCGTTTCAATTGTCGCTCCGCAGGCAGAATCCACGGCATAAATGCTCCGGACGAAAGCCTGCAGACACATCAATTAGATTTGCCAAGTTGCGGCTCTCGGATTAGAATTTAGACAGTCGACCGAAGACGTCACAATCGCCGCAACCTGGCCTGCCGGGGTGCGGTCTCGTATTTATGGATATAGCACTGACTACAGTAGTAATGATTCGAGTACATGAATGACAGACATTGATGCGATGAAAAAAGTCCACATGGTCGGCATTGGCGGCGTGGGCATGAGTGCGCTTGCTCATGCATTGCGCGACAGGGGCGTGGACGTCACTGGCTCTGACATTCGGGATTCTGAGGCCATCGCAAAGCTGAGGGACCTCGGAATACTCATCACCATTGGCCACGACGCTGCAAATCTCCAGAACCCTGATGTCGTAGTCCGCACCACCGCTGCCAAAGATGCCAACCCCGAACTCGTCGCCGCAACCAATGCCGGCATCCCGATTATCCACCGATCTGACCTGCTCGCAATGTTTGTCGCCGAAAAGCGGGGGCTCGCAGTCGCAGGCACGCACGGCAAAACAACCACAACCGCGATGCTTGGCAAAATCCTCTATGACGCAGGGCTTGATCCCACTGTGTTCATCGGCGGAAGATCGCTCAATTTCGGCGACAATTATCGTCTCGGTGCAGGCCAGTACATGGTCCTCGAGGCTGACGAGAGCGACGCCACTTTCCACAAATACATCGGCTGCTCGCAAATCATCACGAACGTCGAAGCCGATCATCTCGATCAACATGGCACATTCGAGGGGGTCAAGCGCGTATTCGCGCGCTTCATCGAACTCGGCGATCCTGATGGCTTTCTGATCTACGGCGCAGATTGCCCGGCTCTCCTGGAGCTGGCTGCAGCCGCCCCCGGCAAGGCACGTTCATTCTCGCTCAAGGACCCTGCGGCCGACTTCTATGCTGCAGACCTGCGCACCACTGACACTGGCGCATCGGCAGACATCTCCGTCAATGGTGTGCCCGTTGGCGCGCTCAATCTATCTGTCTACGGACGCCACAATATCGAAGATGCGCTTGCTGCGCTTGCTATGGCCAATTCGATCGGTGTTCCCGTCGAAATATGCCTCAAAAGCCTTGCCGGCTTCTCTGGAACGGGGCGCCGCTTTGAGCTTGTCTGCCAACGCGACGATCTCAGGCTCTATGACGACTACGCGCATCATCCGACAGAGGTCCGAAATGCCATTGCCGGCGCGCGTACTGCATTCCCGAACGCACACATCACCGCGGTATTTCAGCCCCACCTGCCCAGCCGCACGAAGTTCTTCCTGGATGACTTTGCGCAGGCATTCGCTGACGCAGACGCCGTCATAGTCAACTCCATATATGCGGCCCGTGAAGAGCCGATACCTGGCTTCAGTGCTCAGGACCTTGCTGACAGAATAGCGGCGGCTGAACCTGGTAAATCAGTCCTCTACTTCACTGACCACAACCATATTGTCGATTACCTGTACTCCAATATTGATGCTGAACAGATTATTATGTTCATCGGTGCTGGAGATATCAACTCGGCCAGCCGCGCTCTTGCAGATCGTCTGAGGGCGCACTGAAACACGGGGCTGCCCACATGCGCGCACACTACCTCGTGGCCAGGCGCATTATGCTGCTGGCCATAATAATCGGCGCTGCTGCAGGGATAGCGTTCTCGCCAGTCTGCGAGATACGCCGCGTAGTGGTTATCGCGCCCTCGCAAAGTACCGCTGTCGAGGTGGCGCAGAAGGTCAAACTGGCGCCGGGCGCGAACACTCTTCTGCTGCCGATCAGACATTTCGCTGACATCGCGGAACGTTCCTATCGTGTCGAAAGACTCGTCGTCGAACGCAGATCGCTTAATGAGATTGCCGTACACGTTCACGAACGACAGCCCATAGCTGCCGTAAAGACCAATGTCGGATGTACTCTCATCAGTGACGAGGGCATCTGCCTGATAAACACAGACACTACAGCCGATCTGCCTGTCATCAAAGGGCTCATCACAAAGCGGCATGCGCTCGGATCAACGCTGCCAGAGGCCGATGTGCAGCTTATTATGGCCGCGATCAGAGGCGCTCAGTTCGGCGGAATCGCACGCCAATTGCAGGTCGATTTCACGCATCCCTATCTCACCATCATTAAAACTGCCGATGGGGTGGTGGGAAAACTGGGTGACAGGCGCAATATCGAGCGCAAAACGGCGCTCTTTGCACGTTTGCTCACCGAAC
Organism: uncultured Armatimonadia bacterium; assembly: GCA_964433395.1. Lineage (GTDB taxonomy): Bacteria > Armatimonadota > Zipacnadia > Zipacnadales > UBA11051 > UBA11051. The sequence continues at coordinate 15,747 of CAYSRY010000029.1, forward strand.
TGCAGAACGAAGGCAAAAAGATCCAGTACATTGACGTTCGGATTGAGCAGAGACCGGCTTTTCGCGAGATTGGCGAACGCGGGGGCAAGCTGCAGTAGCCCTGCGTATCACAAGGTTTCCGGAGACTGATACGGTGGACAAAGAAAACTACTCGGTCGGCATAGACGTCGGCACTACAAAAATATGCACCGTCGTCGCTCGTCGTGCCGATGACACACGACACGAAATACTCGGCGTCGGAGTCGCCCCCTCAGTGGGGTTGCGATCCGGCATCGTCGTCGACCGACAAGCCACTATCGATTCAATCCGCCAGTCCGTACTCGCAGCAGAAGAGATGTCAGGGCTTACAATTCAAGCCGCATATGTCGGCATCACCGGTGATCACACGCGCTCAGCCAATGTGGTGGGCCGCGTCCATACGGGCCCTGAGGGCGAAGTTACCCCTACCGATGTTGAACAGGTTAAGCAAAGCGCAATCGACAGCGTATCGCTCCCCGTCGATCGCGAGATTATCCATTCTGTCGTGCGTGACTTTTCCGTCGACGGCACCGCCGGCGTCACACGCCCGGTCGGAATGGCTGGCCGCAGACTCGATGTTCTCATGCACGTCGTCACTGGCATGGGCACCATCATCGAGAATGTCTGCCAATGCGTTGAGGCCGCAGGCCTTCATGTCTACGAGCATGTTCTCGAACCCATTGCCACAGGCCGCACTGTGCTCACGGACGCAGAACGCGATCTCGGCGTCCTCCTCATCGACATCGGAGGCGGAACCAGCGACGTAGCCGTATTCATCGACAAATCGATCTGCCACACTGCGGTGATACCCGTCGCCGGCAATCGCGTTACGCGAGACATTGCCGAAGTGCTCCGCATCTCCGTAGACGATGCCGAACAGCTGAAATGCAAATTCGCCGCCGCGCTGCCGGAACTCGTTTCCGAGACTGACCTCGTACAAGTGAACAAAGCGGATGGCCTCGACACCGACCGTGTGCCGCGCAAGCTCGTAGCTGAAATTGTCAATGCACGCCTCATCGAAATCTTCAAAATGGTCAATGATGAAATGCACCATTCAAGCGTCCCCAAGATTGGCGGTGTCGTACTTTCCGGCGGCGGGTGCCAGGCTCCTGGCACTGCCAAACTTGCCAGCAGCATCTTCGGCGATCTGCCAGTCCGTACAAGCGAGCCCCGCAACCTCACTGGGCGTGCGGATCTCGTCACCAGCCCCATCTTCTCAACAGGTGTCGGTCTCGCTCTCATCGCGTGCGACAATGAGAAACCGGCCATCCTCACCACACGCAGAAAACCGGTGCTTCCGAGCAAAGAAAAAGCCCCCTCATGGTTCGCTGACGTCGTAGCAAGGCTCCGCGAATATCTGCCTTGGTAAAAATATTGACATTCCGGAAACTTTCAACTTCGACGCCTGTCTATTACCTTTGAGAGGTTCTCTGCAAGCACGCAGATATATGTTGTGTGCTCTTTAAAATGCTTTGCGTTTGCGTATGGGTGGCGTCATTGTATGACGCTCAACCCGAGGTGTATAACGATACAATGAAGATATGTCCCGACCAGTTCAAGCTTTTTGAATATGCCGAAAATGAGCTCACTGCTCAGGAGGCCAGGCTCATTGCCAGGCATCTTGAAACATGTGAAGCCTGCCGCCATAACGTGGCAGCAATGCGTATTTCCCATGACGTCCTCGCCTCCGTGGCGCCGATAGCTCCCCCAGATTACCTCATGCAGGCCATCTCTGGCGCCATTGGTATTCGTGCAGAAGGTATCACCTGCAGCTCGGCCCATGAGTTGGTCTCTGCGTGTATCGACGGTGAATTGACTGCTGAACAGACTGTTCTTCTCGACGCACATCTCCAGGACTGCGCCGACTGCCGATACTTCAGCGAACGCATGGGGCTCTTGACGTCTGCCCTCCGCGCGGTTCCCGATGTTGCACCGCTGCCTGGTCTTAAGGCACGTATTGAGGCCGCGGTCGACAGGGCTGCCGGTGTCGGCAACATTTTCCAGCGCAAGCTCCCGCGCCGCATCGCCTCATTTGCAGGCATAGCGGCTGCGGCTGCCCTCTTCTTCGCCGTCGTTTTCAACTTTGCGCCAATTTCCGGGGTGGCAGTGGTCGATCAACCAACATCACATACCATCGCCGCTGCACCAGTTTCACACGCTGACACACCAGCAACTCAGCGCGTGCCGCAGCCAACACCCGCAACTGCTGCTGCACGAAATGCGAATGGCTTCACTAAGCCAGATGTCATGGTTGCGAAAGCTGTCTCAGATGCGCCGACACAAAACAATTCGGTATCCTACCATGCAACCATTCATACGGCCAACATCTCACAGCCGCCACATGACGCCTCCACATACGCTCCGGCACCTGCCATACCCCCAACAGTGCAGCCCGCAGCGCCTGTGGCGATCTCGATGCGTCCACAGCTCAGCACCGCTCCGATAGAGATCCGGCCAAGTGCATCCACTGAGACGCCTGCTGCGCCCAGACACACTGCCGTAACAGGCCAGAATGCTGCTACAACGACCAGAAACAGTGTCCCAGTGCCTGCTCCGTCTGAAGTGCGTCCACCACAGATTGAGCGCACGACCATTGCAAAAGCCACGCCGGACATAAATGTCCAGCTTCCGAGCATTGAGAAGAAGACAAGTTTTGTCCCGATGCGTGTCGCCTCTGCTGCAATGTCGGAAGCGCCCATGCACATTGTGAAAACCAGTTATGTACCTGTCCGCGAAGAGCCGGCACACTCGGTGGCGCTTTCGAGCAATTCGCTTGCCAGTCACCTCGCGGCATCACGTGACAGGGTCAGCAAAAAAGCTGATGCCATGGCATCCTCTGTCACTGACGGAAAGATCGTCATCATCAGATAGTGTTATTCACATAAACATAATGCAGGATTAGCGAGCCCCGCTGCGGAATTACAGCGGGGTTTTATTATTCAGAAATCTTTGCTTTCTGTTATACTTATGCCAATTGACCGTAAAATCCCGGGAGACAGAACCATGCCCAGATACCGCTTTACAATCCTGCTCTGCGCCTTCCTTATACCATTTGTCCTGCCCTCGTGCACCAGTGGCTCTCAGCCTTCAGAGGGTCCGGAAGATCCTCCGAGTATTCCGGTTTTTGACCGTAATCAGGCATTCTCCAGCCTCCAGCAGCAGTGTGACTTCGGAGCACGCATACCGGGCAGCCAGGCGCACGACGACTGCCTCGCATGGATTGTCCAAAAGCTCGGAGAGACCGCTGATACGGTTGTAGAGCAGGATTTTTCTGCCTCCACACCGTTCGGCGGACCATACAACTTCACCAATGTGATAGCCTACTACCCGGGCGATAACACACAGGATCCCATCATGCTCGGCGCCCACTGGGATTGCCGCCCAAAAGCGGATGCGGATCCGGACGTGACAAAGCGCAATCTCCCTGTTATGGGCGCGAATGACGGCGCTTCCGGCGTCGCAGTCCTCCTCGAACTTGGGCGCGTCTGCCAGGCGAACCAGAACCGCCCGCCTATCATCCTGGCATTTTTTGACGCCGAGGACTCGGGCCAGGTCGGAGCGACGACATTTGAGCATGACGGCTGGATCATCGGATCGACCTATATGTCGCGCCATATGCCAACTGGAATCCCGATTCCTGCGGCCGTCATCGTCCTCGACCTCGTGGGCCAGGACACTGACCATAACGACCGAATCGGCACGCCAAACGGCTCGAATGACTATCTGGATTTCCCCGTCGAGAGCCACTCACTTCAGAACGCGCCCACTCTCGTGAATGCCATCTGGACTGCTGCTGAAACGGCCGGAAATACGGCATTTGTGCGGGATAACAGGGGCTATATCACCGACGACCATCTGCCATTTATTGAGCAGGGGATCCCT
>CAYSRY010000030.1:0-15902 GCA_964433395.1 uncultured Armatimonadia bacterium
ATCGCCGCAAATGCTCCATCATGATATATCTCCATACCGGCTGCATCGACTGGCTGGCCCGCAGTAATCAGGGTGTACCGGTCGCTTCCGAGCTCTATTTCGACGCCCCGGGCACCATCTTCTATGGGCGTCGCAATGAGTGGCTCAACGGGTGCCGGAGCTCCATCGTCGCCATCTTCTGCGACAGCTTCAAAAGTGACATCGTCAAACCATGCCGCCCCCGGGCCTGAGTAGTAGAGGCCAATGCACACGGTGTCTGTATCCTCCGGCGCCACGGCGTCCAGGGAGAGTTGCGTCCATTCTTCCCCGGCGAAATACTCAGTGGCTACGGTTTTGAAGCATTTGCCGGCCGAGTTGAAGAAATGGAATGCCAGGTATGCTTTTGGCACAGGGGTATTCTCAGTTCGTACCCAGACAGAGGCGTTGACGGCAGTGCCAGCGTCAATGGCGACCTTCGGCCCATAGTAGTAGCCGCTTCTGTCGATACGGCCTGATGCTTTGCCGCTGTGGCTGACCTCGGGGTCGGCCACGTGATTAGGCAGATCTTCGTTCGCGCGCGGCTGCCATCCGCTGATGTCCGCTTCGAAGCCGGCATTGCGGATAAGTGTGCTGCCATCAGCCTTGCGGGGCTGCATGACAGTAATCAGCGTCGCCTCTTCGACCGGCTCAGTTATGGCGCGAAGCACCTGGCCATACTTTTCAGCCCCCGGATAGAGGAAAGCCTGTGTGGAGATGCCCTCAGGACTGTACATCCAGCAGCCCATCTCGGTCGACCGTGAGAGAAGATTCCAGTGGTTCGTCGTCATTTCACCATTTGCATCTTCCTGCTCGGCCTGTTCATAGACGCTCATCGCATCGGCCTGAAGGGTGAAGTTGTAACTGTGCGCTTCCGGGGCCGCGACATGGTCAACCATGACGAAGAAGTTTGGCTTGAAGTAGAAGATGCTGCGGGTGAAATCGTCGAGCACGTGAGTATCATCGCTATTGTAGGCTTTGGCTGCCTGTCCCTGCACCATGTCGATGATGGGGGAGGAGTAGAATTTTTCGATGTGGCCACCCGCCCGTGAGACTTGGTCGTGCCCCGGGGCTGGCACGTCGGTTTGGTTCATGTAGCCGTCGTCAATGTCCATGACCATGCTGGCGTGGCCCATGGTGCCAAGGCTGAATTTGCGCATGGCCGGATCGTAGCGATAATGGTAGCCGCGGTCGGTGACCAGCCAGTCGCCGTTGTAGCTGATGACGAATGAGTTGTGATCGAAATGGTTGTGGCCAATGTTGTTGTCGAATGGGCCTGATTTGAAGGCCAGATATGGCGCGTTCTGGTTGTAGCCGTCGCGGAGGATGGCGTAGCCGATGTCGACGAAAGGAAGCGACGGATTGAAGCTGGGCTGGACTGGATTTATGCGATCGGCGTCAAAGCGCAGGAACTGATGCAGCGTGCGCGGCCTGATAGCGTCGATCTGTTCGAGATACCATGCCGCATCGGTTGATCCCCGCAGTGCGAGGACGGACATAGTTTCGGGATAGCCGCGGCTTGGGCTGCCGTCAGAGAAGCAAGGCATGACGCCACCGACGGGAGTAGTGTGGGAGATTGTGTAATATGGCATGGTGGCCAGGAAGGGATGCTCGAAGAGATCGGTTTCTATATTGGCAGCGGTTACCGCGTCGAAAACATGAGCGAAGCTGTCTAGGAGGTATGTGCCATATCCTGGGCCTTCGAACATGCCGCCGTCACTGCCACACAAGTCGAGGGAATGTTTTGTATATTCGAGAGCATTGGTGAGATTCTGGGCCACCGTCGGGTCTTCGGGACGCAGTGCGATTGCGGCGCAGGCGAGACCAGCGGTGAGGACTGCATAGCCATTGGTTTCGGGAGCGTAGCGGTCAACATCGGTTTCTATGGCTGCCATGCCCTTCTCAATAATGGCGGTGCGGATGGCCGCGCGCTCGTCTTCGGAGAGGGTGTCATAGCACCAGTCGTAGAAGAGTGCCATGCACTTCGTGAGGTGGCCGGTGTCGAGGCAGGCTTTGACGGCCCCTGCGGTGTAGGATGGGTCAGACCATGCGGCCCAATGCGTCAGGTGCATGGCGATGGTTTTAGCGCGGTCGGCGTATTTGCGCTCGCCGGTGACAAGGTAGGCTGCAGAGAGCGCTTTGAGGCGTACTGTGATTGCATCGTCGCGCTGTTCCTGCGTCATAGCAGTCCACGGCGGATAGCTGGGGGTATCGTCGTGAGGTGGCGGTGTTTCGTCGCTGAGCGTGTAGGACCATGGCGCAGTTTTGCCTTCGCCCAATGGGATGTTAACCTCGTAGTGGTACGGTTCTGCCACGAGAAACGCGTCCGCTTGGGCGAGTAACTCCTGCCATATTTCGGCGGTGTTGAACCCAAAGCGATTAGGCGTAGCATCTGCGGCCGCCGCACGTATGACCGGCAACATATCGCTGTTGACAAGGACGCACGGATGCTCCTGCAAACCAGTGGTATTCGGTTGCGCTTGAGCGGACAAACAAATCAACCCCAGTAGACAGATCTGGATGGAAATCCACAGAGTAATGGAGACATTTTCTGGCATACTCATAGATAGCGAACTCCCCGTTTTCCAGCCCCGGAACAGGAATAGTCTGGATAGTGTAGATTATACATTTCGCAACGGTGGAAGCGGAATCCTCCGTGGGGCAGAGTGAAGGAAAACAAGCATGATGAGTGGAATATGCTTGGAGTCTGGGGAGAGGAAGATTGGTAAATGCAATACCGACCCGATTTTGAGGCAGTGCAGGAGAGAATGACGGCGTGGTGGGCATGTGAGGTGACTGACAGGGTCTGCCTGCAGGTCACAGCTCCGAAATGCACGCCGCGGGAAATAGCGGCCCCGGCGGAGATAATCGATCGGTGGCTGAATATGGAGTACGTGCTCGAAGTGGCAGAGGAGCGCATGCGCTGCACGTACTATGCGGGTGAAGCGATCCCAACGCTGATGCCCAATCTGGGGCCGGATGCGTTCGCGGGATACCTTGGGTCAGAGCTGGTCTTTTCGGAGACAACCACGTGGGCCAAACCGGTTATTGCGGACTGGGAGAATCCGCCTTCGCTGGAGTTGGATTTTGCCGCGGCGTGGTGGCAGGAAATGGAGAGCATGTGCCGCAAAGCGCTGGAGTATGCGCGCGGGAAGTTCTTCGTGACGCTGCCGGACGGACACGGTGGGGCAGATGGGCTCGCGGCTCTGAGGCGTCCGCAGCAGCTTTGCATGGACATGATCGACTATCCAGAGGAAGTCCTGCGGGCAGTGGCGACGCTGGATGCGCAGAATCTGCGGTATTATGAGCGGTTATATCCGATTTTTCACGCATATCAGAATGGCGCGTGCGGCTTTGTGCCAGCGTGGGGGCCGGGGAAGACGGCGACTACGCAGTGCGATTTTCTGGCGCTAATCGGGCCGCACATGTCGGAGAAGCTGGTTATGCCGGGGTTGCGGATGGAGACGGAATATCTGGATAATGCGGTGTTCCATCTGGATGGCCCGGACGCGCTGGTGCATCTGGATCTGCTGCTGGAAATTCCAGGCATCAATGCGATCCAGTGGGTGCCGGGAGCCGGTAATCCCACTGCAGTGCACTGGCTGGAGCACCTGAAGAAGGTGCAGGCGAAAGGGAAGGGGCTTTTCCTGTATGCCGATGGTCCGGCAGAGGTGGAAACGCTCATACGTGAACTTCGGCCTGAGGGACTGCTGATAAGCACCGGCGCAGCGACGCCAGAGGATGCAGATGAACTTGTGTGCAAGGCTGGGCAATGGACCAGCGGACGGGGAAAATGAGACTGTTGCGCACAATGGCTAAATGAGGTAATGTCGAGGTATGAGACCTGAGGGAACCTGCAGGACACATGAATATACATATGGACGGGACCCATTTCTGCAGACTTGGCTGGCATACGTGCTGCTGGGGTGGTTGATGGCATTCCCGTCATATCGTCTTGGTTTGCGACCTGAGCTGGCATGGGTCGTATTTGGCGTTATGGCATTGCTTGGCCTGTATCATGCGCGCCTGGCGCACGAGACATATAAACATGAGCGACGGCTGCCGGAATCGTCGACTGATAAGGCACTTCACTCCGACCAGTAATCAGCTCCCCGCATCAATGAGCTTCTGCAGAATGAACGCATCCGGGTAACGGCCGGCCACAGTGCGGGCACTGTCAGGCACCATGCCATGTGGCCCCTCCCATGCACCAGAAATGACGCGGGACGCTATTTCGATGGCGCAGATGATGAGGGGTTGTATTTCCTCGTCATCGCTCAATGTCAGTGCAATATCCAGATTAGGAAGACAATCCTGACGCCAGCGGCCATCGCACGCCCCGATTGCAGCCATCAGAAAGTTCACGCTGGCCTCTTCATCCTGCGCCTCGAGCTCTTCCATCTCCAATACACGCTCCATCGCCATAGATGCAAGTTCTGTGACCGCAGCGGCAGCGAGTTCCGGATACGTAGTATCTGTTGCATTGCGAGCGGTGATGTCGGCATAGATTTGTGAGGCGTCGGTATCTCTGCCGAACATCAGTAATGCCGCAACAGAGCGGGCGAGTGTGGCTACGGAAGCAGGAGGGTTTGCTGAGCTTCCCTGAGTCGGAGGCGGGCCAAGTTCAGGCAGCAATTCCGCGTTGCTGGAGATGATTGTGGCGAATATCTCGTCTTCAAGCGGGATGTAGCCGATCGAAGTGGTGAGATGGCGCATTGCGGTGTCGGTATCACCAAGGGTTCGGTAAACCTTGCCAAGATAGCGATGGACTATTTTCGCGTCAGGAAAAGTGCGAGCCGCTACTTCGAGCGCTTCGGCGGCCTGGGCATTGTCGCCACGCTGAGAAGCAATGACACCATACTGGAAAGCCCCGGGTGCAACCGCGAGATGGGCCATGGAGCCGAGGTAGTTCTGGCCAGGGATGCCGAGGACCTCGGCGACTTCGTCTGCGCGGCTGATGGCCTTCAGCTCCTCAGGCGTCAGCTGGCGTCCGAGCACCATAAGGGATTTTGCAGGCAAGGCTTCGCGCGCGTTGGCAAGCAGACCAATCTGCGGTCCTTGCAGTGCAAGCTCTTCGAATGGCGGGGCAGGGGGAAAGCCGGGCAAAGCGGGCTGCGCGTGAGCCACAGCCGTGATGAGGATGGTGGCTATGGCAACAGCGAAGCGCATTTTCTGCATATGAAACGCCTCCATGGCATGGCCGAATGCAAACGTGCGAATCGTCAGTGCTATTATACCACGCAGGTATTGCGTCCATTATACCTGATACGAGTCACTTGCAGAATTCTGCAATCAATAATAGCCGCGCACAGTGTTCAGATCACACAAAATGATACGGCCACACCAATATGGTGTGGCCGTCGTGTTCTGTGGATGAGGGGGAACTATGCCCAGGTCATCTCGCCGGGAGCCTCGAAGATGGCAGCGGCTTTGAGGAGCGCAATGGCCTTCTCAAAGCCTTCGTTGGGGGTCATGAGGCTGTCTTCGTGCTCGATGGAAAGCGCACCGTCATAGCCGCACATGCGCAGCGTGCTGATGATGTCATTCCATGCCTCCGGACCATGACCGTAGCCGAGAGCCCGGAAGATCCATGAGCGGTTGACTTCGTCGCCATAATGCTTGGTATCGAGTACGCCGTTGACTTTGGAATTCCAGTCATAGACGCAGACATCCTTAGCGTGGAAGTGTTTGATGATGTCGCCCTTGGACTGAATCCAGCGGATTGCAGCGCTTGGATCGATGCCCTGCCACCAGAGATGGCTGGGGTCGAAATTGCAGCACATTCGCTCGCCGCAAGCCTCGCGCAGCCTGATAAGGGTCTCGGGATTGTAGACAAGAAAATTCGGATGCATCTCAAAACAGACATTGATGCCTTTTTTATCGATGAACTTGTTCTCGGCTTTCCAGTAATCGATGGCAACGCCCCACTGGTATTCGAGTGCTTCGAGGTGATCCTCGGGCCACGGAGCTACGACCCAGTTCGGGGTTTTGTCGGTTGCGCAACCGCCGGGCAGGCCAGAGAAATTGTTAATCTCGGTTACGCCGATCTTTTCGGCAAGTTTGACCGTGTCGCGCCATGCGTTGTGGGCGGCCTCTGCGACCTCTTTGTTCGGGTGGAGCGGATTGCCATGACAGCTGAGGGCTGAAATGGCCATACCGCGATCTTCGACAGCTTTCACGAATGCCTCGCGTTTGGTTTTGGATGAGTTAAGCTCTGCTGGATCGCAATGCGCGGTGCCGGGATAGTTTCCCGTCCCGATTTCGATTGTCTGAAGCCCGCATGATGCGAAATAGTCGAGCACCTCTTCAAGCGGCTGAGCGCTCCACGCTGCTGACAATGCACCAATCTTCATTTTGTGTCCTCCCCAGAATTATGCGAATGATTTCTGTGCTGACGGCCAGGTTATATCTGCTCCCAGCCGCCGCTATTTGCTGATGCTTCAACCGCTGCCAGAACCTTCTGGATTTTGAGGCCATCATTAAAATTCGGCCACGGTTGCACGCCTGTGTCGATGGCGACCAGGAGATCGTTAATGGTGTTGATGAACGTGTGCTCGTAGCCGATATTGTGGCCAGCCGGCCAGAAACGCGGGCCGCCACCAGGGAGTCCCTGGTATGGATGGCATGTGTCATTGGCGATAATCGTGCGGAAGCCGGCCTCTTCGCACGCGTCCGTGCCGTCGTAGTATTCGAGCTCGTTCATGCGCTCGAGATTGAAGCGAATGCTGCCTTTTGAGCCATTGATTTCAAAGCAGTTGTAGTTCTTATGGCCGGCGGCGAAACGGGTGCACTCGAACGTGCCGACTGCGCCATTGCTGAACTGAGCCAAGGCCATCGCGGCATCGTCGACGGTGACTTCGCCCATCTCGGCAGACGCGCCGCCGCCCAAGCCTCCGTCGGTACTGGTGAGGAGCGGTCGCTCCTTGACGAATGTCTTCATCGAGCCGGAGACTTTGTCGATGTCTCCGACGAGCCAGAGGGCCAGGTCAATGCTGTGGGCCATGAGATCGCCGAGAGCTCCTGAGCCAGCGACCTCTTTTCTGCAGCGCCAGAATAGCGGCGCGCCGGGATCCATGAGCCAATCCTGGAGATACTGCGCGCGCCAGTGGTATATGTCACCAATTGCGCCAGATTGGATGAGCTGCTTTGCGAGGGTAACTGCGGGAACACGGCGGTAGTTGTGGCACAGCATGTGAATACGTCCGGTTTCCTCAGCGACTTTAACCGCCTCTTCGCATTCGGCGACAGTCATGCCGAGCGGTTTTTCGGAGATGACATGTTTGCCAGCCTTCATGGCCTTGATGGCCATGGGGACGTGAGCATTGTTGGGAGTGGTAATATCTATGAGGTCGATGTCATCGCGTTCAAGCAACTTGTCGAAATCATAGACAGCCTCTTCCCAGCCCATTTCGGCCGCAGCTTTGTCGACAGCGTCTTTGGTTCGACCGCATACAGCCTTCATGACAGGCTTCAGTGGCACGTCGGGATAAAAAAATCCAACCTGGCGGTACGCATTGCTGTGCGTCCGTCCCATGAAACTGTATCCCACCATCGCTACGCCGATCTCTTTCATGGCGCTGTTCCTCCTTGCGAAAAATGGCTGTTCAAACCCATACGGGCTTGAGCCACTGATGAACGTAATAGAGATATTCTTCCAAGGCAGGCGGAGGCCTTCTATAAATGTGAGAAAACAGAAATTGGGGGCACAAAAAAGGCCCCGTCAGGTGACGGGGCCTTTCGTGGCAGCGTGATATAGCGTTTCAGCGTGCGGTGGACGCCTGCCGGTTGTCATTGCCGGCAGGTTTATAGAAGGCGAGGTAGCCCGGCATGATTTCGGTCGTGCCAAGGTCTCCGGAGAGATTTGAGAGGAGCATCAATCGACCGCCCTGCATGACGGAAAAACCGATATGCTGCGTGTGTCGGGAGCCATACGTAAAGGGCCATACGAGAATGTCGCCGGGGCGGCAGAGCCCATCTTCGCGCACCTTGTAGCCGCGATCCGGCAGGCGGACAGCCCAGTCTGCAGCGTCACCGAGGCCCCAGCCCAATGCTTCGCGCATTGTGCGTGCGCAGCGATTGGGTTGATGCGTTACTCTGCCAGTGGCCATTTTCTCTATGGCATCTTTGGATGGGCCAGAGGCCGGATATGTGAGTACCACCTGATTGCCAAACAGTGAGGTAGTCATGCCCTCGGTGAACGTGCGGCGCCAGTTTGCAAGTTTTTTGAGGCGTTCCTTGTTCTTTGCAGAAGACGCTTCTTCAGAGGTGCCCGGTGTCAATTGAGCGACCTGCAGACTGCCGACAAACTGCCCCTCGACGCGTTCTTCAACCGTGGCATTGCCGGGGCCAAAGTCGCCAGGTACAACGGGCATCATGGCATAGACGTCAGGTGCGCCGGCATATGTAGCTGGACGCTGGCGCGTAATGGGCTGCAACTGCGTGTCTGAATGGTCCATGTCGAGCGGGGCTGCCTGCGCAAGCCACTGCAGGGTCGCGTAGGCATCGGCACCGAAATATCCTTCCGTGCATATGGTGTATATTTCGGCCCGCAAACTCATGCCGTCGGGGCTTGGTGTGATTGCGTTAATCCATCCCTCGAAGCGTGTGCCTGGGTACTCATCGAAAAGAATGACGACCGGGCTCCCCTGGCGGTATTCGCCGAGGCGCTCAGGGTCAAGGTCGGCGTATATTCGGGCCCACTGCGTGTTGGCAACACGGAGGAGTTCAGTGCCTGCCTCGACTTTCTCGCCCGGCGCCACAAGCTGGTCAACGACGATGCCAGCGGTAGGAGCCATTACGCTGTCCCACCGCGGCTGAGCAAGGTTTGTGAGAGCCTGCGGCATGGCAGGAATGGAGATGCTACGTGTGTTTTCGTGTTGCGTCAGACGATTGATACTGGCGACCATCTCACGAGCTCGCTTGGTGTCCGGCTGCTCACGCAGCTGGGCAGGCGTCGTCGCGGCACTCGATGCCGACACCTTCTGTCTGGAAGGAACCGGCAATCCGGATGATGCCGCTGGCTGCGAGACGCTGCGGGCAATAGTCGGGTGTGCAGCAACACGCGCCGGTCTCTGTACTGGGGCCGGCGCAGTGAGAGCAGCATGGAGTTCGTCTTCGAGCTTCTGGAGTTTTTGGCGGGAAACGTCAGCAGAACGTTCGGCAAGCGAGCGTTCACTGCGAAGCTGAGCGATGTCAGATTCGATGCTGGCTTTCTCCGCTCGGGCTTGGTCAACTTTGACACGCGCGAGAATGCCTTTTTCGAAAAGGCCCTGTCGTGCGTCAACCTCAGCATCTGCTTTTGCAAGACGCTCTTTCAGGTCAGCAATGCGGCTATCAAGTCTGGCGGCCTCATTTGTAAGACCGTCAATGTCTGTCTTCTGTGCGGCAATTCGGCGGACGAGAGCATCGGTATCAACCACAGGTTGAGCTGGGACCGCCTCATCCTGAGGAGCAGACGTGGTCTCTGGCGTATCGCCGACGAGCCTCTGCGTTTTCTCAATGCGCGCAATGCCGGCAGACGACGCGGATTTTGGTTTGAGTTGCGCAACCGGCTTTGGCGTCGGTGTCATAATGCGGGCGACCTGAGCGGGCGTCGGTTCCGGAAAATTCTGGATGTCCCGGCGTGCTCCAAGAATTGTCACAGGCCTGTCAAGATAGCGTTTTGCGGCAGCCTCAGCGTTGTTTATGTCGGGCAACAGAGAAGCATCATAGATGCGCAGGAGCGGGAAACCAGCCGCGAAGAAGCTGCGGGCTTTGAAAAGATACTCAACAATCCCAGCTACCGGAGATTTGATTGAGTAATGAGATCCGGAAGTGCTGCGACGCTCAATATACGTTCGCGGGTCGACTGTGCCGGGGCCGACAATGACGTGGCCATTGGGAATGAGCATGGTGGATTCGGCAGGAGTGGCAGGCGCAGGAGTTGACGGTGTGGCCTTCCGCGTGGCAGTCTGACTGGCGCCCCAGTCCTGAGGAATGGTGAGTGATGCCTGCATGGCAGATGCATCCGGTGGGAATGCGTACAGGCAGAATGAAACGAGGCACACGAGTATGAGTGCGCGCGCCACGTTCGGAATTGTATATAGCATCTGTATATTTTTCATAGGTTGGGTGTTATGACGTTTGTTTAGACAATTATATTCGAAAAAAGGTTCTATATTCAACAATACGGCAGATTGGAGGCGGAATCGTGCGCTCGAGAATGTAATAACACCAGGATATCTGAAAAAGTGCCGCACTGAGGGGCATAAATTCAAATAGCATTCAATGGGTAGACGACACGCGGGGTGTTATGCTAATCTTATGGCATACGCCGGAGTGGTGGAATGGCAGACACATGGGACTTAAAATCCCAAGTCCGTATGGGCGTGCGGGTTCGAATCCCGCCTCCGGCACCAATTTGTGATTGAGATGGCTCCAGAATGCCCTGTTACGGGTGCCTGGAGCTTTTTTTGTGCCTGAGATTGAGGGGGGGAGAGATCACCATGTGCGCTCTGCAGTGACGCGCGGATTCCTTCCCATCACGCAGACGGACATGTCGCTCTTGCCACGAGCTGCTAAAACGTCATGTGCTGATTTACAGGTAGCAGCACAAAGGACAAACGCAGTATCTCGATCCATTGCACCACAAAAGTCAACATCAATCCTCGCGTCTGACGTCACAGACACATAAAGTACTCGGAACGAGGAACCGCGCAATGCTGCCTCGATTGCTTGCTCTGCTCCAGCGTCGCGCGTGGCAGAAACTGTTTCAGCGTCGTGCGGAGCAGAAGCACCACCTCCGCCACAGCCTGCCCTCAATAGGCACACAATAACCACAATCAGTACAATACATCCTACGGAACATTGCACAGTGTTGGTGGTCTCCACGTTTTTTTCCGGGGGGGGAGACAGTCGCGGATACCGTGCCATCTTGTACCTCCATAGTGAGAAGTAATATTACAGTACAGATGCAATTCATACATATGGCACATAAAGGCTCTCTATATACTATTGGAACAGTTACTATATTAGCTTTTATAGATGAGACACCTCTTGCAATATACTAGAGCGGTTTATGCTGCGCAGATAAATGAGAAGCTGTGCGGCGGCGGGCGGAGAGCCACAAGCAAAATGCGAGAAGCATGATGACTGCAGCGGCGATGGTAATGGCAAAGCCGATGTCATAGTCCCACGGCGTGAAAAGCAGGTGTACCTCGTGTTGACCGGCAGGGACCTGAAGATGCAGGAAGAAGCCGGGAGACGCAATTTCAACGCGGGCGGGCTGACCGTCGATTGTGACCATCCAGCCGGGGTAATATCCCTGCATCACGAAGAGATGTGTATCACGGGGGGAGTTGACCGCGAGGGCGATTTCACCCGGGCCGAGAATCTGGCACGGGACAGGCGTAAGGTCGTAGCCGCCAGCGTCGAGCTCGGCCGGTCGCGGGTGGCCCTGCGTGTTGTAGATTACCTCGTCGGATGTAAAATATGAGCCCACGCATTCCGGGTTTTCCCACAGATACGGCATCGTATCGTCGGGATTGAACCATGGCGCAGGGAGCGGAGCAGGTGGCATGGTAATCCAGCGGACGCCAAGGCGGGTTGCGAAATCTGCAAGTTCGCGTCCATCGCGTGATTTTTCGATGAGGTGGTTTTTTGTGTAGAGTGTCCCAGCCGGGATAATCGGTTCGCCGACAAGTGCCGAGGGAACATCGAACATGGCAGAAGCATTGGCGGCGAGTCTGTCGCGCCAATCGGCTGGCGCAGATGCGTCGGAAGGCCATGCGGGCTGCCCAGCTTCGAGACATGCGACTTTCTCGCCGGGAAAGACAGTCCGGGCGGCGCAAAGCTGTGCGGCCGCAGGTGGCTGCGTCCAGAATGTGAGCGGCACAGTGGGATTGAGCATGATCCAGAGCAGCATGAGCTGGGCCGCAGTGGCGGAAATGACAATCACATTGCGGGACGCATCGGATTTTGTGGGGTGAATGAGGGTATACTGGATGGCCATGATGACAGCGGCTGCGAGCAGAAGTTCGAGATTGGCGCCTGGGAGACCAGAATGGCCGAAATGTACGGCTATGACCAGCAGGGCAGTAGCAGCGCTGACCGCGGCGATGTAGCGTTTGCGGGGGCGATGGTCGGAACTGAGCTGCTGGAGATAGTCGGCAGCCAGCAATGCAATGCCAAGTGAGACAAGTAAGACATTACGACCGGGTACCCGGAAAACTGAGAATGGCGGAACATGCGCCAGCAAATGATACAGCGGCGTGGATGAGCCAAGCATGAGCAGCGTGCCGACTGCGGCGAGAGAGACGCCAAAGCGTTTGCGCAGATTCCATGAAGAGCGCGAAAATATACTGAGGGCGGCAAGCATGATTGCGGCAATGCCGATGAAGCCGAGCGTCTCCCAATAGGTCATGCCGAGATCAGCTTTGAGGCCGGCACCGGGAAGAATGAAGCGGGCGAAATCAGCCCACTGGAAACTGCCGGCGGTGATGAATGCGTAATGGCCAGCCGGCTCGGGACGCGGAAACATGCGCGCATAAAGAAATTGCGGGATGAGTTGCACCGCGCCGAGAGCAATGCCCGTCACAGCGACCAGCGCAAAGCGGGCGAGAAATGTTCTGAGGCCGCAGAAGCTGGCTTGCGCGGTGCGATGTGCTGCGATGGCAAAAGTGATGATCGTGAGGGCGGCAAGCCAGACATACTGGGGTTGCCCACCGAGGAATGCAAGACCGAGCGCCAGGCCGCCAGCCAGCGCCCATGGCCACTGGTGATCGGAACGCATCCAGCGAGTTGCCAACCATATCATGCAAAAACAGTGTGAGAGCGCGAGGATGATGTTGAGATGTATCTGGTGGGCGGAGAGCACCCCGCCGCCAGCCATGCAGAGGCCGAAGAAAAGGGCAGGCCAAATTTCGAGGCCCAGCGCAATTGCAAGAAGATATGCGAAAAGGGCGACGCCGAAAGAATGCAGAATGAGCGAGAGGCGATATGCGGTTGCCCAGTTGAAAACGCGGTAGAGGAAAAGATTGAGCGGATAGAGCATGGCGCTCTGACCGGTTGCGTGAGCGTAGTAGCCACTGCCAAGGTCGTTGTTCCAGAGTGGAATGCGGCCCTGGTGGAGTTGAGTACCATAGTATTGCATCTGCGGGATGGTTTCGCGGCCCGCGTCATCCTGAAACGGCATGCGGCCAAGGATGAGCTGATAATTCACCCCGAGGGTGAAGAGAAGCAGCAGCGCGACGGCGTGAACATGTTTTGTAACTGGACCTGAGGGCATTGTAACACCGTGAAAAGCGGAGTGTGGATGAAGGAATTGCATAAGCCATCTGGAAATTCAACAGCGACAGGCAAAAGACCTGCCGGATGCCGGGCTGGACTTTGAGATGCAGCACAGGAGGCAACCCATGACGCGCGACGAAGCGATGGCGATCCTGCGAGAATTCACGACAAGTCAGAATCTGATCGGGCATGCGCTGGCCGTTGAGGCAGCGATGCGGTCTTATGCCCGGCATTTTGGCGAAGATGAGGAACTTTGGGGGGCCGTGGGGCTGTTACACGATTTTGATTATGAGAAATATCCGCGTCTGGAAGACCATCCGTTCAAGGGTGCGGAGATATTGCGCGAGCGAGGCGTGGATGAAGAGATAGTTGGTGGCGTCCTCGCTCATGCGCGGCACACCGGCGAACCGCATGATACCCTGATGAAGAAAGCGATCTTCGCAGTGGATGAATTGACGGGGCTGGTGGTGGCAGTCGCGCTGGTGCGGCCCGATAAGAAGCTGGCGAGCGTAGCAGTAAAATCAGTGCGGAAGAAAATGAAGGATAAGGGATTTGCCGCCGCAGTAAGTCGGGAAGATATAGCAGAGGGTGCCGAGGAGCTCGGTATAGAGCTTGCAGAACACATTGGAATAGTGCTGGAGGCCATGCAGGGGATCGCTGATGATCTGGGGCTTTGACGGCGATTTGTACTGAGGAGAGATAATGAGGCACGGTCCCGTGAGGGGCCGTGCTTTCTGGTTCGGGATACATGGTGGCATACATCGCCAGTGAAGGATAGATGCGAATGGCGCGAAAGAGACTTTTTGATCAGCCGAGACACCAGCCGCAGCGAATCAGCGTGTCTGAGAAGCAGATTATGCTTCCAGCACGTAGCCACGGGGCCTGTGGGGTGGCAGTGTGCCTGCAGTCGGCCATGGCCGCAGGTGGGGCAGAGGCGAATTATGCGGACCTGATGGGGCTGCTCGGTGCGGCTTTCATGCTGCGTGTGGACGCAGATTTTGAGCTTGCAGCAGGCGTAGAGGGACGCTGGGAGCGGGCTGTTGAAACGCTGAAAGAATTTGGCTTTGCCGGGGCACGGCTGATTGATGGTGTGCCGAGTCCTGATGACATGCATGAGGAAATTGCAGCCGGTCGTCCGGTCGCGGTGTTGCGCTGGGGCGGCCTGCAGGCTGACTGGTCACTGGTGAGTGCAGTCAGCGAAAGCGGCGACATATGGTGGGGGCATGAGTTCTGCGCCAATCCGATAGAGGTGAAAGGCCCGCCGTCGTGTAGACTGGCGTTGCTGTTAGGGGGGCGGGAAGGCGTGGGGGAGGTCGCGGCGGCCAGACGTGCAGGGGTGAGGCGGGCAGCACACATGGAGAGTATGGATGATAATCCGATTGATGCTTACCGTAAATGGGCTGACATCATGCGCGGTGGCGATGTATTCCCAAGTGGGGCGACAGGCGATGAGAAGATCATGCGGCAGGAGCTGCTGGCCAACGCGCTCCTGGATGCGCGGGCTGCGGGATGCAGATTTCTGATAAGTGCGGCAGATGATTTTGAGGAAGCAGCAGGAGAGGAAGTGCTGCGGGCCGCCGACGAATTCGGGCGCGTCGTAGATATGCTTGAAGCTCGCCGACCGTCGCTTTTTTCGCCGGAAACTGCGGTATTGCTGCGCGAAAGACGTACGCGCGAGGAATGGGCTGCCATGCTGGAGCGGGCTGCCGATGTGGAAGCGGGAGCACTTGAAATATTGAAACATATTGACCATGTTGGATATTGGTAATGTAGTTTTTTTGTTATCTGTGGAGTGGAAAATTTTGCAGGAAACTTCTGTGGCTACGTGAACAACATAAAAAGAGGGTGCGTCTGATGCAACATAATGGACACCTGCAACATGCCACCCACAGGACTAACCTGAATTCGACTGGAGAAGCCTCCAGATTATGAAAGGATTGAGCGATCATGTCTGAGGTTGGCATTTTTTCCGCAAACGACATATTTGACATAGCGATTGAGACCGAACAGCTTGGGCGAGCATTTTATGAGGCCGCAGCCGCGGCAACGGAAGATGCCCAGGTTCATGCTTTGTGCGAATGGCTTGGACATGCTGAAGAGGCGCATGAGCGGCTTCTTCGCAATATGAAGGTCGAGATCGCGTCCACAGGCTCACTCACCAATTGGGGGCCGGAACGGCATGAATTCATCAGTCACCTCGTCTATTCACGCTTTGTCCCCAAAGCCGGTGACGCGGTTGCCCTCGTAGCAGGCAAAAGTGCTGAGGAGCTTCTGCGGTTGGCCCTCAGTTTTGAAAAAGATACCATCATATTTTTGTATGAGATGCGCGATATGGTCGCCTCGGCTGACACAGAGCGCGTGAATGTCATTATTGCAGAAGAGAAAAAGCACGTTACCCGCATTTCGGCGGCGCTGGCATCGCTCGCATAGGCTGAGCTGAGCAAATCTCGGCGTTTCGCACAGCGGGAGAATACGTACACATTGGAAAGCACAGCATATACCGGAGGGAAAATCTAATGATAGACGCCAAGATGGAGCAGTCGATTAACGATCAGATCAATGCTGAGCTGTTCTCATCGTATCTGTATCTTTCAATGTCCGCGCATTTCAACGCTCAAAAC
>CAYSRY010000030.1:15912-19288 GCA_964433395.1 uncultured Armatimonadia bacterium
CTTTTCCTCTCAAATCTTTCGCCACAATTGTTCCCTCCGGGCTTATCAGGAAAGGTTCGGAAGAGCTTTTTCACGCAATGAAATTCCATGATTATCTGCTGTCACGCGGGGGACGCGTTGAGTTTTATGCCATTGAAAAGCCACAGAAGGAATGGGAATCTGCTCTGGCGATTTTTGAGGCAGCCTACGCTCACGAACAGTATATTACCGGCAGAATCAATGACATGATGGACCTTGCGCAAGAGCTGAAAGATCACGCCAGCCGGAGTTTCCTGCAATGGTATGTTGATGAACAAGTTGAGGAAGAATCCAATGCTGATGGCATAGTCCAGCAGCTGCGCCTCCTTGGCGACAGCAGCCACGGTTTGTTAATGATAGACCGCGAACTTGGCGCCAGACCAGCGAAAATGACATGGGTAGTTGGTACCGCTGAGTAGCAGATGCCGAGGTGTAGTGGCGGAACAGGCAAACGATAGTTCTGGACATTGAGAAGCCAATTCAGGAGGAGTGGAAAGCATGTGCACACCCTGTGAAGGTGAAAGCCGTGGGATGCCGTTGATCAACGAAACAGCGCCAAGTTTTGTGGCTGAGACCACTCAAGGAATAGTTAATTTTCCCGAGGATTACAAGGGGAAATGGGTGATTCTGTTCTCCCATCCGGCAGATTTTACGCCGGTATGCACGACAGAGTTCATGACATTCGCCAGCATGCAGGACGAGTTTCGAGGATTGAATTGCGAGCTGATCGGGTTGTCGATTGACAGCACCTTCAGCCACATTGCCTGGTTGCGTACCATCAAAGAGAAAATCGAATGGAACGGGATGAAGGATGTCGAGGTGAACTTCCCGGTTATTGCCGACTTGAAGATGGAAGTCGCGAAGGCCTATGGCATGTTGCAACCAGAGGCCAGCACGACACAAGCGGTGCGCGCGGTTTTCATGATCGACCCGGAGTCAAAAGTGCGCGCGGTGATTTATTATCCTCTATCGAACGGGCGCAATATGCAGGAGATTAAACGCTTGCTGGTCGCCATGCAGCACAGTGACGAATTCCATATCGCGACACCGGCGAACTGGGAGATCGGTGACGATGTTATCGTGCCACCGCCAGGTTCGTGTGGCGCAGCCAAAGAGCGTGTTGAGGGAGCCGGCGATGACTATTATTGTCTGGACTGGTTCCTGTGCTTCAAAAAATGCTGCCACAAGTGAATATAGCCTGGTGAGGTGTGCCCCCCCGGAGGCGCTTGTGATCTGAGTGCCTCCGGTTCACATACCACGAACGGAGGAACGCAAATGTATCACAAGCTGATAGCTTTGCTGATTTGCATTTTTGTGTTTACCATGTTCGTTGGAAGCGCGTTCGCAGAAGGTGAGTATGGACGGATGCCTTTGATCGGCGACGACGCTCCATCATTCCACGCGAAAACCACGCAGGGAATGATCACCTTTCCGGATGACTACAAGGGAAAATGGGTCATACTGTTCTCTCATCCAGCAGATTTCACGCCAGTGTGTACAACGGAGTTCATGACTTTTGCGAGCATGCACGAAGAGTTCCGGGCACTGAATTGTGAGCTAATCGGGTTATCCATCGACAGCACCTACAGCCACATAGCATGGTTGCGGAAGATTCAGGAGCTCAACTACAATGGTATGAGCAACGTTCAGGTGATGTTTCCGCTCATCGAAGACATAACGATGTCGATAGCCAAAAAATACGGAATGCTTCAACCCAATGCGAGCACTACACAGGCAGTGCGGGCGGTTTTCATGATCGACCCCAATGCGAAGGTGCGTGCAATCCTGTACTATCCGTTGTCGAATGGGCGGAACATGCAGGAGATCAAACGCCTTCTGGTCGCTATGCAGCACAGTGACAAGTACGGCATTGCGACCCCCGCAAACTGGGAAGTTGGCGGCGATGTCATCATTCCGCCTCCCGGCTCGTGTGGGGCTGCAAAGGAACGAGTGCAGAGCGCCGAGAGCGCCCGATATCGTTGTCTTGACTGGTTTCTGTGCTTACAGAGCTATAAGGACGCGACCAAGCAATAAGATTCGTACAGCATGCAGAGAGTGTAGCTTATATGGAGGTATGTTACAGCATGGATAAGTGGGAATGTCTGGTGTGTGGCTACATCTATGACCCGGCCGAGGGCGATCCCGATAATGGCGTCGAACCCGGCACCGCATGGGAAGATGTACCGGAAGACTGGGTATGTCCGGAATGCCAGGTTGGTAAAGACGAATTCGAGAAAGTGTAGAAGCCGCAGACAATCGGTAGACAGAAGACCTGCCCCGGTGTGTTGGTTGCCGGGGCAGGTTCGTTTTATGGGGATGGGGAATAGATATCAGATCATATAACAAGCATCTCCATAGACGCTTTTCTCCGGGTGATCTGATATGAATTGGCAAGCAGGGACTGCACGTCGGGCAATTACTCCGCAGACAGATGTCTGGCTGGCAGGCTATGGCAGCAAACGCCCGCCAGAAGGCACCATCCATGAGCTGTGGGCGAAAATCGTCGCCCTTCGCGCGCCAGATGGCAAGACGGTTGTTATGGCGACGACTGACCATATGGGCATGTCGAAAACGATCTATGAGCGGCTGTATGCTGCGGTTGCCGAGCAGTTCGGGCTGGAGCGTTCGGAATTCATGCTGACTTTTTCGCACAACCATTGCGGGCCGTGTCTGGAAGATGATCTTGTGGACTACTACCCGGCAGATGATGAGCAGCGGCGGGTGGTGGCGGAGTATTCGCGGTGGATGGAAGGCGAAATAGTGGCTGCGACAGCAGAAGCCCTCGAATGCCTGCAGCCAGTATCGCTTTTCACCGGAGAGGGCGAGTGCACTTTTGCAGTTAATCGCCGAGAGAATACGGAAGAGGGCGTAGCTGCAGGTGAGCCGCTGAAGGGCGTGGTGGAGCACTATGTGCCGGTTCTGGCGGTGCGCGACGAAAATGACGCACTTCTGGCGGTGCTTTTTGGCTATGCCTGCCATCCGACGACGCTGAGTTTCAATCAGTGGTGCGGTGATTACCCCGGATTTGCGCAGATAGAGCTGGAAACCCAACTGCCCGGAACGACTGCCATGTTTTTCAACGCCTGCGGGGCTGATGCGAATCCGATCCCCCGGCGTAAGCTGGAATTGTGTGAGAAGTATGGGAAGATGTTGGCGGCTTCAGTGGAGAAAGTGCTGGCGGAGCCAATGGCTGAAGTGTCGGCAGGGCTGAAGACGGCATTTGAGTTTGTTGACCTCGATTATGATCAAATCGTCACCAGGGAGACGCTGCAGCCAGTTGCCGACGGGAAAAGCCCGCTGCATGCGCGCTGGGCCAAGCGAATGCTCGCTCAGATTGATGCAGGGGTAGAGTTCCCGA
>CAYSRY010000031.1:0-10759 GCA_964433395.1 uncultured Armatimonadia bacterium
ATGCAGGCCGGGCTTATCGGCGATGCCATCACCCGCGTTGTCGAAGCTGACGCGATGTATGAGGCGACCGTCGCGGCTGTTCGCAATAACGCCGCTGCACTTCTGCGTCAGGGCGATACATATTGTTTCATGCCGACATGCCGCGCCGAACTGACGCACGGACGCTTGCTCGACTGGCGCGGCACGGACAGATAATACACTGATACGGAGGAAGCCGCCCTGCTGGCGCGAAAGATGTAGTGAGAACGCCAACCGCTTTTCTGGAGGTCCTTCCATGCAGAAACTGACCTGCGTACTGCTGCTGATTGCAATGATCATTGTGATGCCGGCATATTCTGAAGGCACAGATCCAAAAGGAGCGACTCCCGATACGGTCGTCGCAGCGGGAGCACCAGGAACTATGAAAGCACAATGGGAATGTGTGACCAAAGAGGCCGCGTTCAGCCCCAGAGACACTGCGGAAGACGCAGTATTCCTCGGCAAAATGTGGCTCAGCAATGGCTACTATCATGGGAATGTGCTGTACAGAGACCTCTACAATTCGACTGATGGGATAAGCTGGACGCAAGTCAGCGATGCCACGCCCTACGATGGCTATGCCGAACTTATCGTGTACAAGGACAAACTCTGGGCTATAAAGAGCAGCGTCTGGAATTCGCCCGATGGCATCAACTGGACGCAGGTCGCCACGAAGACCCCATTCGGCACGCGCGGATATGGCGAGCTCGTTGTTCATGATGGCAAAATGTGGCAGATTGGCAGCGCCAAAGATGTCTGGAATACGACGGATGGAGTGAACTGGACGAAGGTGGCTGATGATTTGCCATATGGTGACCGTTATGCCGCTGCGGTCGCTGTCTTTGGAGGCAAAATGTGGCTTATGGGCGGCAGCCTCAAGCAGCCAAATGATCCCCCGGAGAAGGGCTACGAGGCGAATACCACATTCAACGATGTCTGGTGCTCCGAGGATGGCGTCACATGGACCCGCGTGGCCGAGCATGCTTCGTGGGCACCGCGGCAATGGTTTACTGCACGGGCATACGCGGGTAAGCTCTGGGTGATTGGCGGCTATGATAACGTGAACGCCGCCAACCTCGGTGATGTCTGGTGCACCACCGACGGCGTCAACTGGACAGAGGCCACCTCTGAGAATTCTTTCTCCGGTCGCCATGAGCCTACGTGTTATGTCTACAAGGGCAGTCTCTGGCTCGCTGCGGGCAATTCATGGCCAGTGCTCAACGATGTCTGGCGCCTGACTTTGCCCGAGGGGGCCGAAAAGTAAGCCGCATCTGCAGCAAATATTCGACATGCGGGGAAGCCTGCGGGCTTTCCCGCGTTTTTTGTGCTATAATGATAACCGTTCAAAGTCACGCCCACAGGACAACTATGCATTCTTCATCAATAGACATACTCCATGACGTTTTCGGCCACGATGAATTCTGGGGACATCAGCAGCAGATCATAGAGCACGTCGCCGCTGGCGGTGACGTGCTTGCACTTCTGCCTACTGGTGGCGGGAAATCTCTGTGCTTCCAGATTCCCTCACTTATGCGTGAGGGCGTAGGCATTGTCGTCTCGCCTCTCATCGCACTGATGAAAGACCAGGTCGACGCACTCTGTAAGCTCGGCGTCCGAGCAGCCTATCTCAATTCTTCGCAGAGCAGCGAGGAGCAGCGCGAAATCCGCGAGGGCCTTGAGAAGGGCAACTATGATCTTCTCTATGTTGCGCCCGAACGCGCGATGACGCCCGCATTCCTCAAAGCCCTGCCGAGCATGAATCCCGCGCTTTTCGCAATTGACGAGGCGCACTGCGTCTCACAGTGGGGCCACAGTTTCCGCGAGGACTACCTCGATCTCGTCGAGCTGCATAACGCATGCCCCGATGTTCCGCGCATCGCCCTGACTGCAACCGCGACGCCGGACACGCGCGACGACATCCTCGAACAACTCGACATGCCAAATGCCGAGGTGTTTGTCACCAGTTTCGACCGCCCGAATATCGCGTATCACATCGTGCCCAAGGCCGACGCGGACGAGCAGCTCCACCATTTCATCAACACGCGACATAAGGGCGAATCCGGCATCGTATATCGGCGCACTCGCGACGCATGTGATGCATCAGCCGAATGGCTCCGCGATCGCGGCATCAACGCAGTTGCGTACCATGCCGGACTGTCTGACAGCATCCGCAAGAGCCGGCAGGAAATGTTCTGCATCGGCAAAGGCGTCGTTGTCGTCGCCACGGTCGCTTTCGGCATGGGGATTGACAAATCTGACGTGCGCTTCGTCTGCCACCTGGATGTGCCACAGAGCATCGAGGCATATTATCAGGAAACCGGGCGCGCAGGCCGCGATGGCCTGCCATCCGACGCGTGGATGACATACGATCCCGACGATGTCGACAAGGTCCGCTGGCTGATTGACAACGATGATCAGAGCACCACGAAATACCGCAGGGTCCTGAAGGCGAAACTCGATGCGATGCAGGAGTTCTGCGATTCCGCTGAATGCCGCAGGATTGAGCTGCTGCGCTACTTTGACGAAAAACTTGCACAGCCATGCGACAACTGCGATAACTGCACCAGCGGCCTGTCACGGCTCCGCGGACAATCCGCCTCCCGCGAGAGAATCCGCAGCCGAAAATCCCGCTCGGGCGCCGTCAACCTCGCGCCGAAAGACGCATTGGCGGCAAGTTCTTCGCATATCAGACTTTCACGCGCCCGCAAAGGCCACAACAAGCAATTGACCGCCCGGGCTTCCGAGGGGACAACGATGCGCCTCGACGGGCCGTCTCCGTCCAAACTTTCGCGCGAGGCAGACCACCTGATGGCCGCTGGCGACGCGAAGGCAGCACTCGAGCAGTATCGCGAGGCTGTCGAAGCCGCTACCGCTGTCAGCAAATCGAATCCGATGCTGGGGCACGCTCTGCAGGGGATGGGCCGTGCGCTGTACGAACTCGGTCAGATTGACGAGGCCATGGACGCGCTGAAGCAGAGTCTGCTGCATTCGCACGATCTGCCGACTTCCTATTACTTGCTCGCGGTCGCCTATAAGGACAGGGGCGAAACGGTTTCATGCCTGAAATCGCTTCGTGAGGCGCTTCGTCAGGCCCCGACTCACCGCCCATCACTGAAGCTCCTCCGCACCTTCGACCGACCGAAGTAGCCGCATCTGCTCTACGAGCGGCATTCTCGAGAGGCAATCGGTTACCAGCAGATGAAAAAAGGTATATTGCAGAAAACCACAGGGAAAATCCTGTGGTTTTCTTTTTGGGATTTGCCGAAGTGGGGGTTGCAGGTACTGGGGAAAGGGTGGGGAAATGAGTCTGCAACTTTTGACAATCCCACGCCTTCGCAGGAGGCAGAGACATGGCATATCAGTACGCTGACACGCCCGGAGATACTGAGTGGTTTCTCCATGACAGATTCGGCATGTTCATTCACTGGGGCGTATATGCCGCCGGTGGACGCCACGAATGGCTGAAAAAATACGAGCAGATGACCGATGAGCAATACCAGCGATACTTCGACCATTTCGACCCCGATTTGTACGATCCCCGCGAATGGGCGCGCCTCGCAAAAGAGGCTGGCATGAAGTATTTCGTCATCACCACTAAGCACCACGACGGCTGCTGCATGTGGGATACCAAACTCACGGACTGGAACGTTACCAACTCCCCGGCAGGCCGCGATCTCATCCGCCCGATGGTCGACGCGTTCCGCGAAGAGGGCCTGAAAGTCGGCTTCTACCATTCGCTGATCGACTGGACGCATCCGCACTTCACATTGGACCGCATGCACCCGCGCGCTGCTGACGACGAGTGGGTACGCGCAAATCGCGAGGGCCGCGACTGGCAGCAGTACGTCGACTACCTCCACGGCTGCGTCCGCGAGCTCCTCACCAACTATGGCGAGATCAGCTACCTGTTTTTCGACTATTCATACTCATCCACTCCCGGCACTGACCTGCTCGCCCCCGGCAAAGGCCGCGATGACTGGCAGTCCGAAAAACTCATTGAAATGATTCGCGAACTCCAGCCGAATATCGTCATCAACGACCGCACCGAAATCCCTCAGGATGTCGTGACACCCGAGCAGGTACAGGTTGACAAGCCATATTTTGACGAAAATGGAAAACTTATTCTGTGGGAATCATGCCAGACATTCTCGGGAAGCTGGGGCTATTATCGCGACCAGCTTGACTGGAAAGACCCCGAGCTCATTCTGAAAATCCTCATCGACGGCGTCGCCAAAGGTGGCAACATGCTCTTCAACGTCGGCCCGAACGGGCGTGGCGAAATTGAGCCGCGCGCAGTCGACCGCCTGAAAGCCATCGGCGAATGGTTCCGTGTGAATGGCCGCTCGATTTACGGCACCATGCCAAGCGAATTCACGCCACCAGCCGACGCCCGCTACACGCAGAACGGCAATCGGCTCTATCTGCACATGTTCTCGTGGCCATTCAAGCGCATTTACCTGCCCGGACTGGCGGGGAAGATCGACTATGCGCAACTGCTCAACGATGGCTCGGAAGTGCAAATTCTGCCGGAGGGGACCAGCATACACCACCGACTGCCAGCCGGTTCCGAGGATGCGGCGATCATCGAAATCCCAGTGCAGAAACCGCCGGTGACGGTTCCGGTTATCGAGCTTTTCCTGAAATAGGGAGAGGCGCGCCACAGAAGATACGGGAGGGCCGGTCATATGACCGGCCCTCTTTTTCGCGTGGGTCTCGCATAGTTCAACGGGAGCGGTGGGTGACATTGTCTCATGACGCGAAAAGATTCATGCAAACATTGGATACTTTCGCGCGTCTAAAGCGTTGTATGTATTGAAGTTGCAACTATGCGGTTCAGTGGTGATCTGCAGTGAACACGGTAAAGACGGTTCTGCTCATGGGGTTGCTGACAGGGTTGTTCCTGCTGGTCGGCGACATGGCTGGCGGTCGTCAGGGCATGTTCATTGCCCTTGCGCTCGCGGCGGGTATGAACCTGATCAGCTATTGGTATTCGGACAAAATCGTCCTCTCAATGTACCGGGCACAACCTGTTGACGAAGCCAGCGCGCCGCAGCTCTACGCGATGGTGCGGAGACTTGCCGACAGGGCCGAAATCCCGATGCCGAAAGTCTACATCATCCCTTCGGCCTCGCCAAACGCTTTCGCAACCGGGCGCGACCCGGAGCATGCAGTCGTCGCCGTCACGCAGGGTATCATGGGCATGCTCGCACCTGCCGAACTCGAAGGCGTCATTGCTCATGAACTCTCTCATGTCCGCAATCGCGACATGCTCATCAGCACCATTGCAGCCACACTGGCTGGCGGACTGATGCTGCTTGTGCGCATTTTCGCATATTCCGCAATGTTTTTCGGCGGGGGGCGAGATCGCAACGGTGGCGGGCTCGGTGCCCTGTTTATGCTTATTCTCGGCCCGATTGCCGCTCTGCTCATTCAGATGGCCATTTCGCGTTCGCGCGAATACGAGGCCGACGCCTCCGCCGCATTGCTGACTGGTAACCCTCTCGGCCTCGCCGGAGCGTTGCGCAAACTTGAAATGGGTACGCAGATGCGGCCGATGGAGGCCAATCCCAGCACCGCACATATGTTTATCGTAAATCCGCTCTCGGGCGGAGGGCTCACGAAGCTCTTCAGTACCCACCCTCCCCTGCAGGACCGAGTGGCGCGCCTTGAAACGATGGCGCGCGATGGCGTCGGTCACTAAGATGCCTCGCCCATCCGCCCCAGAGAGTTTGAGCGGGCCGGTCATATGACCGGCCCGCTCTGTTTCCGTCTGCAGTAACTTGCTTGACATTACCCCCCCGCCAATCATCTGGCTATGCATAGTGGCAGGTATGGAGTACATCTTTCCTGCGCATGAAGGCAACCAACCAGATTTCATGCCCCGTCACATCTGACCAGCTCTTCATTATTCACCACGTACTTATCCAAATTTTGCCCTGAAGAATATTCAAAAAACTGCTTTAGTACTGAAACATTGTAATATTTCGGGTACAATTTAGAGAAACGCCTCAGAGCACGGCCGAATAAGAGTCACACAGACTTATACCAATACGTAATCTCTGGGGCAGTCTGCAAAATCTATACAGCGTTCCAACACGCGATTCTCCTCAGGAGGGCTGATGCATGTCCTCAGCAGTGAAATCCGTGGTGGCGGGGGTGGTATGTTCGACGGTCTTCGTGTTTGTGCTGTGCTGCATATGCAATCCTCAATATGTAGGTGAATGCTGGGATCAACTGATCGCGAATATTGGTGGCGGCAGCACAGCGGATCCGCTTGCTGATGCTGTTTCGTGGCAGCAGACCCTTTATCCGATGCTTTACATGGTGGAGCCCGAACGTAAGGAAGAACCGTTCCAACTCTCGTGCACTCTGCACATTCTGCCACCAGAAATCTCTCCAGATAATCCGTCACCGCTGCGGCGAATGCGATTCCGCTGCGCCAATGCAATCTTTGAAGTTTCCCTGATGCTCAACCCTGATCCGACTGCTCTTGGCCTGTTTCCGGGTCCGGATATCGGCGGCCGGCTAATTGACGAAGATAAATATGTCATCTACGAAGCCTCCCTCACTTCGAGTGCATCCCGTGTCCTTGAGGCACCCGCTACTGCTGCTCGCTCGCGCACCTACCGCGTCCTCTCTGATGTCACTGGCTGGTCATACGAAATCCCTATCTCGATTTCCTGCGCAGCGCCCGATGAGAATGGTATTGTTGTCGCAACCTATTCAATGGAGGGAGTGGAACCATTCTCCATGCCTCTTGATTACTGTAAAGACTGTGAGATCATCTCTGTTGAAGCCACAATCGGCCAGTACACTACTCCATCTGCATTCGGCGCATTCCGGGATTTTGAGGTCTGCGGCAAACCACTGGATCTCAGCGCATATCGCGGTGATTGGGATTCTCTGGAGCTGGCCACGATAGGGCAGGATTCCGATCTCTTCATCGTTGCCTGCCCAATTGGAATTGCTCCACCGCCCCTACCCGAGTGAAGGGTTTCTCACCATTACGGCGAAATTTTCCGCCAACAGTACAATACGCCAACGCTTCAGGAGGCTTTTTCATGGCCGAGCGTATACGGGTAACGGTATGGAACGAGGGGCGCGAAGAAACGCGGAAGCCACTGTGCGGCGAGATATACCCAGAGGGCATGCACGGTACCATTGCTGCTTTCCTTGGTAAGCATCCCGAAATCGAGGTCCGCACTGCAACGCTTGACGAACCCGAACATGGCCTTACGGACGAGGTGCTCGAAAACACTGATGTCCTCACATGGTGGGGGCACTGCGCTCATGGCGAAGTCCGCGACGACATAGTCGATAAGATCCACGCCCGGGTTCTGTCTGGCATGGGGCTGATTCCGCTGCACTCTTCACACAAATCAAAAATCTTCATGAAGCTCATGGGCACGACATGCCAGCTCAAGTGGCGGGAGATTGCCGAAAAAGAACGCCTGTGGGTTGTATCACCCGGCCATCCCATCGCCGAGGGCATCGACCAGTACATTGAGCTTCCACATGTCGAAATGTATGGAGAGCATCACGACTGCCCGGCTCCCGACGAGATCGTATTCATAAGCTGGTTCTCCGGTGGCGAAGTTTTCCGCTCTGGAATGTGCTTCAATCGCGGGATGGGGAAGATATTCTATTTTCGCCCCGGCCACGAAACCTATCCGATTTTTCACAATCCCAAGATCCAGCGGGTCATTTACAATGCTGTCAAATGGGCTGCCCCAGTCAATCGCCCACAGCGTACATTTGGAAATCATCAGCCAATCGAGGACATCTGCGAGGCTGATTTCGCCGACTGACGTGACGCCATCGTTGCGCATCATATCGCGCCTATAAGTGTCATAATCTATATATGCTGCGGATTGCCCGGATTACATTACTATATGGGGCTGCGAGGGGGGCTGGTCAATGCGACCGGCCCCTGTGCGTATACGAACATCCAGAGAGGGTCTGACATGAAACGCATACTGATTCTTCTGTCCATTGCCATGCTCGCCTCATGCGCCTTCGCGCAAGATTTTGACAAGGGGCTTGTGCCACAGGTCAATGTCGTCGATGTCCTTGACCAGACATGCGATTTTTCTTTTGCGATCATGAGTGACAACCACGGTTTCGCGCCCGCCAATAGTCCCCAGATGACACGAATGGCCGAATGGATTAAGCAGTCAGACTGCAAGTTCGTCGTCGGCATGGGCGACCATCTGTGCAAGGCATTCGAAAACCCGTTCCTCGACTTCATACGCGATGACGATTTCTGGGCTGACCATTTCTACCCCGGCATTTCAGATGGCGACAACGAATTCTATGGCACAGGCCAGGGCGATTGGGGCGCTGGCGGTGCACTGCTTGACCACATGGATCTGGCTGCTCGTCCGGGCGTAGTCATCCGCGAAAATGGCGCTGAATACTATGCGAAGATCCCAGTGGGAGAATTCACTGTTCACCTCATCCAGTTACACTATCCCGATGCGCCACGCGATCCCAAACTGGCATTTACAGAAGATACCCGGCAATTTCTCATCGACACGCTCAACTCAATCGACAAGGGACCAAATGACATTGTCATCGCCTGCGCCCATACATTTCTCGGCGTCTGGGTACCGCTGTTGTCCGAAGAGCGACGCGAAATCGTCATGGACAAATGCGACATATGCGTTTCAGCCACAACCCATGTCTACCTGCGCCAGAAACTTCCCGGATATGAATCCACCGGCGCGCTGTGCATCAACGATGGTTCCGCCTGCCGTTCGCGCCTGCCGGGCGACAGCGGCTTCGTCCTTGTCCATGTATTCCGGGGCCAGAACGACCAGCCAGCCCGCATGGTCGTCCAATACATAAACACCGACCTTCCCGATCGCAGGCCTGCGCTTGCACGCAACAAGGCTTTCGTCAAGGAAATCGGTGGCGACATTTACGAACTCAACCTCTGGCCCGACGGCACCCCGCCCCAGGTGACCGAACAATAGACTTCACAGTCTCATGCTCTCTGCGCCCGTCCAGATCTGGACGGGCGCTTTCATCTCCGCATACTGACATGTGCATTTTATTTACGTAACTCTGAAAACCGGCAGGAAGGCACCGCTCCAGGGCCGAAAAAGTTTGGGAGACTATTCTGTAAAAGGGATGACAAACATGAAAGCCGTAACCGCAGCACAGATGAGGGAAATCGACCGTCAGACCATCGAAACATACCTTCTCCCCGGCAGCATACTCATGGAGAACGCGGGGCGAGCGGTTGCTGAGGCTGTGGCCGAAATCACCCCGGGGCCCGAGGTGCTCATTATTGCGGGCAAAGGCAACAATGGCGGCGATGGATTTGTGGCCGCACGTCATCTTGCTGAAGCCGGATATTTCCCGCAAGTGGCTCTCCTCGCGGCCGCAGCCGATCTTTCCGGCGATGCGGCTTCCAATTATCGCTATTTGCTCGAATTCGATGTGACTGTTCACGAGCACCCGACTGATGAGCTGCTTGCAGATCTCTTCGAAAACGCCGACGCAATCGTCGATGCGGTCCTCGGCACTGGCATCAAAGGTGCAGTAAAAGGCCGGGCCGCTGCCGTGCTTTCCATGATGGCAGATTTTGCGGGGCCTGTGATCGCGGTTGATATTCCTTCAGGCGTTAACGCCGACACCGGAGTTCTCCTCGGAGACGTTGCCACCGCCGACATTACAGTCACGTTCGGGCTCGCAAAACAGGGCCTTTATCTCTATCCCGGCCGCGCATATTGTGGAGAGATCCGTGTGGCAAACATTGGCCTCGCCCCTGCTGCGATTGCCAATCCCGCCTTTGACTGCAACGTGACGACCGTTGATGATGTCATCGCGATGCTCCCGCCGCGTGCTGCAGATGCCCATAAGGGCGATGCGGGGCGCCTGCTTGTTGTCGCAGGCTCAGTTGGCTTCACGGGCGCCGCTGCGATGGCTGCGATGGCTGCCGCACGCGCTGGAGCGGGCCTTGTCACCCTCGCATGCCCGGCCACTCTCAACTCTGTTCTCGAAGCTAAATGCACCGAGGTCATGACCGCACCCGTTGCTGATCTGGGCACTGGATATTTTCACCTTGCAAGTCTCACGCGTATCCTCGAAATGGCCGATGCGGCGGACGCAGTCGTAATCGGTCCGGGCCTCGGCACATCCAAGGACACAGCCCAACTTATTCGTGATCTGATGGTCCACATTGAGACGCCGGTACTCATCGACGCTGACGGTATCAACGCATTTGCGGCGGAACCACAGATGCTGGCCGAATGTCCCGCCGAAGTTATCCTGACACCTCATCCGGGCGAACTCGCGCGCCTGACCGGGCAGTCTATCGCCGAAATCCAGGCTGATCGGATAGCCACCGCACAAGAGACCGCGTCTGTCCTCAATGCCACGGTGCTCCTCAAGGGCGCTGGAACGGTCACGGCATCCAGCACGGGCGAAGCATGGATCAACACGACCGGCAACTCCGGCATGGCAAGCGGTGGAATGGGCGACATCCTCTCCGGCATCATCGGCGCATTCGTGGCCGGAGGCGCAGACCCGGTCGACGCTGCTGTGGCGGGCGCATATGTACATGGTGCCGCAGCCGATATAACCGCAGATGTCATGGGCCCCCGGGGCTATATCGCCACTGATCTGCTCCATCACATCCCGCAGGTCTTTGCAAAGCTTTCCTGACCTGCGCACAAAATATAATCGCGACACAGTCCTCCGCAAACACACAGCCGCGCCCTGTCAGGCGCGGCTG
>CAYSRY010000031.1:10859-19039 GCA_964433395.1 uncultured Armatimonadia bacterium
TCTCCCCGATCTCCATAGGCTCTCCAAAAACGCGCTTCACAGTCGCGGCATCTTTAATGCTACCTGCTTCCTTCAACACCTCAAGTACTGACACGTTTGTCGCCTCCTCGCGTAGTAAACAACCATTGATTCCATCTGGCACTGGCATTGCAGGATGAGTTTTGCATGTGCATCTTGTTGACTCCACTTATTGTAGGTTATACTACCACAGGTATCACTGTCCCTCGCTGACAGGGAAAATTTTATAGCACAGGGGGAGATCTGTCGTGATCATTCCCGGCCAAAGCTCGAGGCCATGTTCTGGCGTCCGAAAGCTGACTGTGTCTGCACTCCTCACCGTTTTGATTCTCTCGGTTATGGCCGTGCAAGTGGCCATAGCCCAGGCACCCGCGCAAGTGGGTACCGAACGGGTTTCTGCCCGCACCTTCCGCATGAGCGGCCCCACAGGTTTCCGATCCGTACCTGACGTCGCCGCATCCGGTCAGGTTATCGTACAGCTCTCACCCGGTATTTCGCAGGCAAATCTCCAGCACTTCCTTGATTCGACTGGCACCGAGGTCATCCGCCAGTTCCGAACCAGTGGAATGTTTCTCCTGAAGACACCCCAAGGGCAAACGATCAATGAAGCGACGGCCAGCCTGCAAGGGCGCGCCGAAGTGCAACTCGTTTCGCCTGACCGCACCATGTACACCCTCGCTGTTCCCAATGATCCCCAGTACGCCCAGCAGTGGCACTGGTCAAAAATCAGCGCGGAACAAGCCTGGGATGTCCAGACAGGGAGCTCATCCATCGTCGTCGCTGTCATCGACAGTGGCGTCGACCTTGTTCATCCCGATCTCGCTGCTCGTATCTGGACAAACCCCGGTGAAATCGCCGGTAACGGCATTGACGATGACCACAATGGCCGCATTGATGACGTCCATGGATGGGATTTTGTCGATGGCGACAATGATCCCAATCCAACGCCAAATGGCACTGACGATGACGGAGATGGCTACACCGACTATGGCGCAGACCATGGAACCCACGTCGCCGGCATCATCGGCGCGGCGACAAATAACTCCACAGGCGTTGCCGGTCATGACTGGAACTGCAAGATCATGCCAGTGCGTGCCCTCAACGACGAAGGCTCGGGCCTGCGAAGTGACATCGTGGCAGCGTTTGAATATGCCGTCGCAAATGGCGCTGATGTTATCAATCTCAGCATCGGTGGCGGCTATGGCAATGAATGGACGGCACCTATTGCCGATGCGGTGGCGGCTGGCGTAGTCGTCGTCGCTGCGGCTGGCAACGAATCATGGACATTCACCGATGACCCCAATACCTGGACTTCGCCGGTTTGCAATGATGGCCCGAACTTCGCGGACAACAACGTCCTCGGCGTCGGCGCCACTGACATCAGTGACAAAACCGCATACTTTACAAATCTCGACGGTTCATCACGAAAATTTGTCGATGTTATGGCGCCAGGCGTAGATATTTACAGCACCCTTCTCTACGATCCGGCCAATAATTTCAACAATTACTATGGCACTATGAGCGGCACATCAATGGCCTGCCCGGTCGTCGCCGGCCTTGCCTCGCTCGTTCGCGCTGAACACCCATCTACAAGTCCCGCAAGTGTTATTCAGCGTATCCGCGACGCATGTGAAAACATCGACCTGATCAATCCTTCTACCGTAGGTATGATGGGTGCAGGTCGCGTCAATTCACTTGTCTCCCTTGCGGATCTGGCACCGGTTGCTCCGCGTTCAATCACGGCCTACGATACGACAGGTGACAACGGTGGAAGCATCTCTGTCACGTGGTCAAAATCAGCCGATGATGGCCGCGGATACAATGACGTCATCGGCTATAACGTCTACCGGTCTGAGACGGGTGACGCGGGCTCATTCGTTCAGCTCAACTCGACAATGCTCCCGCCCGGCACGGTATCCTATACTGACGCGCCGGTTGCCGATTACACCGATTACTACTACCAGGTTTCCGTCCACGACGCGGCTTTGTCCTCATTCACTTCCGTGGCCGGCCCTGCAGTTGCTCGCGACGACACGGCTCCCGTCGCACTCACGCAAGGGCAGCTCATCGCTGCTGATGTGCAGGGAGATAATGGTGGCGCAATCGCGCTCGCATGGAACACCTACACACCGCCCAGCGATTTCGGCTCATACCGCATCTGGCGAGCCGATGCTCCTTTCACGAGCATCGCCCAACTGGGTGAACCGTTGGCGGTCATCACCGATCCCAGCCAGAAACACTTCACCAACCAGGATTCCGAACTCACGCCTGTCGTGAATAACAAAAAATATTACTATGCTGTCAGCGTCACCGATGACGAACCGCAGCCCAACGAGATCCAGGAAGTTCTGGCAGTTGGCCCGGTTGTCGCGAATCCCAACTTCACGGTCATCTACCCGCCGGGCCTCAGCATGATATCAATCGGTGCCATGCCGATAGATACCAGCATGGGCGGCATTTTCGGCGTGACCAATCCTGCGAATCTGGCACTTGCGCGCTGGAATCCGGAACTTGGGACAAATGGTCAGTATGTCATCTATTCACAAACGCCCACATCGACGTTCCTGACCCAGGCTCTTGGTCGTGGCTACTGGTTCCGCAGTAGCGTCGGAACAGTGCTGAACCTCAGTGGCTCACCTGCCCCCGCGGGCAGCGTTACTGTGGCATTCAAGCCGGGCTGGAACCAGCTCGGTAACCCGTATGGTCAGACTATGTCGTTCGATGGCGCCAGCGTCCATGTCTTCGGTGAAGAATACTCGCTCGAAGAGGCAAACTCGGCTGGTCTGGCGCGCGACTATGTATGGCGTTTTGACACATTCACAAACAGTTACAAGCTCGTCAGCCCATACATCGACTTCGCCGAACACACTCTGCCAAGCAATCGTGGCTTCTACTTCCTCGCGTTTGAGGAAGGGACACTCACAATGGCACGCCCGGTCGGAGTGACCTCGATTCAGAAATCGACAGCACCTGTTGTCGACGATAACCACTGGACGCTCCAGCTTGTCGCATCTTCTGCCGATGCTGCTGATACCGACAACTTCATCGGCGTGAACCCGGACTCCGAAGCCATTTCCGGAATTGCTGCACCGCCAATGCTGGATGGCGCGGTTGATTTGTCTGTCGGCCAGGTTCAGGGGAACCTGAGCGCCACGAATTTCGTCAAAGCAATCGACGGTTCACAAACGTGGCAGGTAAATGTTACGTCGGCCGCAGCGGGGCAGTCAGTTGCCATTAACTGGCCAGACCTGAGTCAGGTCCCGGCCCGCTATCGCTTGATGCTGAATGACGCAGCCACCGGCCGCAGCGTAAACATGCGGACCGCCACAGGCTACACCTGCCAACTTGGCGACGGACAGACTACTCAACAGTTCGAGGTTGTCGTAAGTGAGAGAGGTACTGCTGCCCTTGCGGTCAACAGCCTGCAAACTATACCCACCGGCAACGGCGGAGCACAGATTGTGTTCTCTCTCTCCGATGACGCCGCGGTCGATGTGCAAATCGTCAACATTGCCGGTCGAACAGTCGGCCAGGTTGCTGCAGCCCGCGTCTGCTCCGCTGGCGCAAACTCAGTGGTCTGGAACGCCCGCTCGACAAACGGTGCGCTCGTACCGGCTGGCCGCTATCTGGTCACCGTCACAGCGCGCTGCGAAGATGGAACCGTGGCACGTGCCATCGGTTCCCTGCAGGTCCAGCGATAGTGCAATAAAGACTGACCCCGGGGGGACAGCCAGGAACACGACTGCTGGCAACCTGATACCTGCTTCACTGTATCTATCACGATGCGAACGATGGTCGGCCGACACAGTCAGCCGACCATTTATCGCCCGGAGGTTGTCGGCCTCGTGAGAAGTCACGCGAGTCGGATGATTGTTGCTGCCTTTTTGACTCTCGTCATGGGCATTCTGTGTGCCCCCCAGGGGTTTGCTGCACCACACAAGTTCACAAAATTGCCACACTGGTACCGGGCTGATGGCGGGGCAATTCTGCCAGCCCCCGGCGAAACACTCGAAGCCGTCACAGACAGACTGCTTGTAGGCGTCGTATCGCCACGGGGAATTAACACCGCCTCGGCCGTCGACATGGCCAAAAGCGCAAAATACTATGCCACGGCCGCCGATGGACGCGTCTCCAAGATGCTTTCCGGCGGCCGTATTGCTGTCGTGGAACTCCCCGCCGGGTCAGATCTCTACGCGGCCGCCACCAAGATCCGCGCCGCCGGTGCCGCGTATGTCGAACCTGATCTCGCGGTCCATACGCAGCTTGTCTCCACCGACCCAAACTATATCTATCAGCTCCATCACGCGCAGATCAACTCCCCCGGCGCGTGGGACATAAGCACTGGCAGCAGTTCCGTCGTCATAGCGGTCGTGGACAGCGGTGTCGACCTCGATCATCCCGACCTCGCCGCCAACATCTGGAGTAACACTGACGAAATTCCTGGAAATGGCGTCGACGATGACGGCAATGGCTATATCGACGACTATCGCGGCTGGGACGTCTACAACGATAACAACGACCCAAATCCGGAACCCGATGGTTACGACAATAACGGGGATGGCACAAAAGACGACCAGGTCTGCCATGGTACACTCGTCGCCGGCCTCGCCGCAGCGGTCGGCGACAATGGTTTCGGCACTGCCGGGCTTTGCTGGCACTCCCGCATAATGCCCATCCAGATTTTCCCGGATGATGGAACCACCACCGTTTCCGCAGTTGTCGAGGGAATAGACTATGCGGTGGATAATAACGCTGATGTCATCAATCTGAGTATCGGCTCGTCATTCATTGATTCATTTTCCCCACCCATCAACCGCGCATATGCTGCCGGCATCTGCGTCGTCAGCGCTGCAGGCAATGAGACCCGCGAAATCACTGCTTCATCCAGCACATGGCGATCTCCCGTCTGCAATGACGGGCCAAATCCACTCACCGATAACTACGTCCTCGGCGTCGGCGCAGTCGACCAATATGATGTGCGTACCTGGTTCACCAATTACGACACCTCGGGCGCCAATTTCGTTGACGTCTCTGCTCCCGGGCAGGAAGTCTACGGCCCAGCATACTATGACCCGACATATGATTTCAACAGCTACTTCTACACCAACAGTGGCACTTCGTTCTCTGCACCAATTGTCTCCGGGCTCTGCGGGCTCGTGCTTTCCGTCCATCCGGAGTACAGCCCTGCGCAAGTCTACCAGGCAATACGGGAAACAACAGACAATATCGACGACGCCAATCCCGGCTATGCGGGGACTCTCGGCACTGGCCGCATCAACGCCGGGCGCGCACTCGGACAGGAACTGCCTCCCGCTGCTGTCACAGATTTTGAGGCGAACGATACCGCTGGCGACAATGGCGGCAGCATTACATTGACCTGGGTGAAATCAAGTGACGATGGCGGCGGCACGACCTCGCTCGCCAACTACATCGTCATGCGCCGTACCGGCACAGAAGGCGATTTTGTGACGATGGCGACGCTTGACCCAGGTACCGAAAACTATGATGATACGGCTGTCACCGACGGCACGGAATACTACTACACCGTCCGCAGCACAGATGGCGAAAAATACGCTGAAACCGGCATTGCCGGCCCGGTTGTATCCAGCAATGATTCGCAACCGGATGCGGTCACCAGTCTTGTGGCTCTCGACAAGGCAGATGACGATGGCGGCGCAATCCAGCTCGACTGGTCAGATTACACACCACCTGCTGATTTCGCCAGCTATCGAATCTACCGCGCCACACGCGACTTTTCGTCCACCGCAACGATAACCGTCATTCAGACCATCACCGAGGCGACTACTAAAACATGGCTCGACACCACTCCCAGTGATGGCATTGATTATTATTATGCCGTCGGCGTGCGAGACACTGCCGACAACGAAAACCGCCTCGTGCGTGCCACAGGTCCGGTCCAATCATACCCGAACAATAACATTACAGTAGGCCCCGGTATCATTTTCATCGGTCCCGCTGCGGTCCCGACCGATAAGGATCCCGCAACAATGCTCAATGTGTCTCCGGCATCACTCCAGGCCGCACGCTGGAATTCTGCTGCCGCCACCTACGACAGCTACGAGGCCGGAAATCTTACTTCGCATACAGAATTGGCGCTTGGCCACGGCTTCTGGGCCAATCTGCCCTCAGCAACGATTATTCAGCCGACAGGCACAAGTGCTCCCGCGGGCGATTTCAGCATCGCACTCACCCCCGGATGGCATCAGCTTGCCAATCCATTCTTCGGCCCGATTGATTTTGGTGATTCGACCGTCGAATACAATTCCAATGTGATGGATCTGCTGAGCGCAGAATCTGCGCACATCATACGGGCGTTTGCATGGGTCTACGATTCACAGGCCGGCGAATATGTTCTGGCCTACCCGGACATCGAAGGCACGGGCAGTCTCATCCCGCCGTGGACCGGTTTCTGGGTGCTCGTTGATGAAGCCTGCACGCTGACTATTGCGCGGCCAGCTGAAACCGCAAACGTCACATCCGTTTCCGCTGTCCCCGTCATCACGACTGCAGCGTCCAACCGCGATGTCTGGGCCGAAGGCTGGCACACGCGCATTGCATTGCGCGCAAACGGCGTCACGGACGCGAGCAGCTACATTGGGACGGCAGCCAGCGACTATGCCATCGCCTCACCACCTCCCGTCCACAACGCGCCAAAGCTCTACCTCTCTGCCGCCCATAATGAAGGGGTGGGAACTGTTTCGACTGCTTCCGCTCCATATGCCGTATCTCTGGGGGCAATCAATGATCGCTCGTGGACGTGGGATCTCGAGGTGCGCAATCTTCAACCCGGCACCCGCGCAGAGGTAGCTCTTCCGGATCTCAGCGAACTGCCAAAAAACTGCACTGTTCTGTTGCACGACACGATGACTGGCAGCGACACCTACATGCGTACAGCGAGCGCGTACCACTTCACAGCGCGGGATGAGCAGGTCAGGCGGCTGCAGCTCACCGTCCAGGAGAAGGCCACAGGCACGCTCACGGTTACGTCTATGTCCGTGCAACCAGCAGGAGCAGGTGGAGCGCAAATTGTGTTCTCTCTCTCCGAGCCAGCCCAGACTTCTGTGGAAATTCTTAATATTGCTGGGCGCACTGTACGCAAAGTTGAACAGGAACACTTGCGCTTAGCGGGGATTCATACTATATTATTTGACGGTCGAAACGACCAGGCAGCACCGGTGCCAGGAGGACGCTATCTCGTGGCGGTAAGCGCTGCTGCTGAAAATGGTCAGCAGGTGAGACATGTGTCGATGGTCAATATTACCAAGTAGTGACCGGTCTGAGAAGCCTGAGCAGTTATTCTGCGGCACATCAGACATGGTTGGCAAACCAAAGAATTGCACAGAGGCACAGAGAAAGGGCTGAAATTGCATGGCGCTTCATAGCCGACTCGCCATTGTGCTCGCACTTATTGCACTCGTTCTCATGGCTGGCTGCGGTGGTTCGGGTTCCGGGGACGATGGAAATCCTCCCACCCCACCAGCGACAGATACCGGGACAGTTACTGGTCGCGTTGTCAAAGCTGACTCGCCAACCGACCCGATTCCATCCAGCTTGGTGAAAATCAACGCCGGAGGAACAATATATTCAGCCACTACTGACAATCTCGGTGAATTCACACTTGCCAACATCCCTGTCGGTGACGGCACCATTGACATCACCGCAGAAACGACCAATAACCCTGATTATACAAACCAGACCCTCGAAAACGTTACTATCGTCAAAAACCAGTTGACCTCTGTGACTATAGCAGTGCTCCCGCTGACTGCTGGCACACCTTTTTCAATATTGGTCAGCCCCGGTCAGGCGACAGTGGACCTGAACGGTCAGGTTCAGTTCTCCGCGACCATCGAATCTGCAAGTGGAGAACTGGATATCCAGCCCAGCTGGTACGTTGTCAGTCAGATTGGCGCCATTGATCGCAATGGGCTTTTCACGGGCCTTGCCGTAGGCACAACCTCTGTTGTAGCCTACACTGGTACAATCACAGACTCCGCGGACGTCCTCATCACCGCGTCGCGTGCGCCGCAGATTACCTCGGTGCTGATCGACCCGGACGACCTCGACGCAGCCGGTGGAATGTTCAGCATTACCGCA
This sequence comes from uncultured Armatimonadia bacterium, assembly GCA_964433395.1. Classification (GTDB taxonomy): domain Bacteria; phylum Armatimonadota; class Zipacnadia; order Zipacnadales; family UBA11051; genus UBA11051. The sequence continues at coordinate 18,993 of CAYSRY010000031.1, forward strand.
GCAATCAACGATGGTGACGGCCTCCGGTCCGTGACGGCACAGATGGT
>CAYSRY010000032.1:0-18793 GCA_964433395.1 uncultured Armatimonadia bacterium
GGCAACGAACCGAGAGTGACAGTCGTTATATGTACGAAAAATGAGGCAGCCACTATCGGCGAAGTACTGGATGGTGTCAAACCCTTTGCGAATGATATTCTGGTCGTAGATGGACACTCAACGGATGATACGCGCACCATTGCAAAGGCTCACGGCGCGAAAGTCGGGTTGGACAATCATAAGGGCAAGGGTGCCGCCATACGCATGGCACTCGAATATCTGCAGACTGATATTGTGGTGTTCATTGATGCCGACTGCTCTCACGACCCGGCAGACATCCCGAAACTGGTGCAGCCAATCGCCGATGACTTGGCGGATTTGGTGATCGGCTGCCGTATCACCGGAGGAAGCGACGAGCTGGCTGGCGATTGGGGTTCATTCTGCCGCAACACGGGATCACAGATAATAAACCTGATAGCAAACTGGCGATTCGGTGTGCACCTGACTGACATACAGAACGGCTTCCGCGCCATTCGCATGAGCTGCTCGCGCGATCTGCATCTCATTGAAGACATTACCACCATCGAGCAGGAAATGACAATCAAAGCCCTCAAAGGGGGGTGGCGCGTTGTGAATGTTCCAAGTCACGAATACCGACGCAAAGTGGGTATATCGAGGATAAATGCCATCACCTTCGGACCTCGCTACGTGTGGGAAGTCATCCGGGATGCAGTACTCAGTTAGCAGTCCCCCCCTCAGATATCAGCAACAATCACCCTCGGCAAAGCCGGGGGTATCATCGTATTCTGCGCTGCGGTCGCAATCTACTTGGTAAGAGCATCCTCAATGGCTCTCTGGACCTGAGGATTCCAGAACGTTGCGATGTGGTACCAGGCTATTGGTGACAATACGATGAAAAATGTGAGGATGAGGCCGTAAGGTACACTGGACCTCATCCGCTGAAATAACTGGTCAAGACCAAGTGCCAGCGGTATCGTCAGGCCCGGGAGAGCGAGTAACAGGTATCGCCCGCCCTGATACCAGCCCATGTGAACAAAAGTCGCCATCCAGATCGACGCCAGCCAGAGGGTAGCAAAGCCGACACTCGCTAATATGAGGGCTTGTGCCTGCCCATGCGCCATTTTCGCTTCACCGGCGCGCATTCTGATGATCCCGACAATCACTCCCACAATGCCAGCAATTGTGATGATGCGCAGAATTGTGTAGATGACCATGTGCGTACTGTCAGGAAACCAGACCATACCTGCAAAAACACTCGCCCAGAGACCATTGACCGCTCTCAGTGCCAGTGGACCGGCCAATCCATAGCTGATTGCCTGCCAGTTGGAAATGCCTTCCGGAATGCCCCTGTACCCCACTGCAAACGGCGTCAGCGCACCGTACATCTGGATATTTCGCCAGTACCACCAGCCACAGACTACCACGAACGCAGCGGCAGCAACCCCAGCGCGCACCCAGAAATCTCGCTTACTATAGAAGCGTTTGCCATGCTGCCACACCAACGCCACGGCAATGAGGACGATACTAGTCGGGATTGTCGAAGCCTTCATTAATGCCGCCAGGCCGGCGATTACCCCATAAATACTTGTACTCCGGAGACTGCGGTCATCCCACCATCGTACGGCGATGAGATAGAGGAGCAATGCTGACGCGGTCAAAGCACCAGCATCATTTGTGATCGCACTGGCTTCGACAAAGAGATTCGGCCACCATGCTGTCAAGGCAAACGCCAGCAGGAAGGGCCTTCGACGCCCACCACACGCACGCCAGATAACCTGCATCCAGAGCAGAAGGCCCACCAACACTATGAATGGAGATGTCCATCTGAGCGCACGCATGGCCACGGCATCTCCACCGCTATGAGCGAGTAGATATACCGGCGTCAATAAGAAATAGTACAGTGGAGGATGCAGCTCAAGATTGCCATGCGTAACCTCCGGGTCATCAATCGGCAACTGCCATGTCTCTGCCAACCAGCGCACATATGCATAGTGCCGATTGGTTTCATCCGCTGCCTGTCCAAGCAACATCACGTAGCTGTAAGTGACCGCTAAAATCATGTAGACGGCGACTATACCCCAAACGACACGATCAGGCCGATAGGGATTGCCAGATTGACCTGTTAACTCATCTTTTTGTGTATCTCCACTATTCATACAACATTTCTCCACACATCCGAGGGAACTCCGCCAGCTTTCCTGTGCGTTATTCACATAACAACATCTGGTACAATTTCTGCGTGTTTGCCAATTAACCTGCCAGAAGCCATATTGCCTGTTCAAAACCACTTTGTACATGCTTTCGAGCACATGCAGCATCGTTGACTTTTCGGTCATAAATATCTATAATAGTATATCTTTGAGGTGAATTTGGACACTGGCTGCTTAGTGTGTTGTGTTTTACAATAAAGTGGGAGGGCGCCTAAGATGGCTGAAGACACAACCATCGGACCAGAAGACCAGGAAGACAAAACGGAAGAGCGAACTGAGGACACCATAAAAGCTGAGATACCTGCCTCGGCAAAGCGCGGTGCTGCGACCTCCAGTGCTCAGTATGTACGCCCAGCAGTTGATGATTCAGACTTAGACATCGACCTCTCGACAGCCACGCCAGCTCCGCAGAAATCGGGCGGCTGCAGAGGTGCCACAGCAATACTCTTCATCCTTCTGCTTGTGGTTGCCGCGGGCTCTATCTACTACTCAATAGAGACCAAAAGAGCACGCGAGGCTGAAGAGAAAGCTCGCATTGAGCGTGAAGCCTCCTACAAAGTCCAGTTTTCGGCCGTCTCTAAGAATGTTCAGAAGGCCGTCGAAGCCTCGGTAGAGGGCGACACGGAAAAGGCCCTCGCCTACCTTGCTGCCGCTGAAGCTCAGCTCACCATTATTGGCACACGTGCTAACGACTTCAACGACCAGCAGTGGGCGTTCAACGCCATCAATAAGAAAAAAGCGCTGCTGGAAGCCAAAGATACAATAACCGCCGAATACAAAGCGTATAAGGAAACAGTGCGTGAGCAATTTGTAAAACTCAGCAGTAAATTTGAGGGTGTCGAGTATACCGACCCCGATGCTGCTAAAAGTGCCGAAGATGAAGGCATCCCGAGTGACGCAGCTCCCGAAGCCGCCACCGTGGAAAGCACTGAACCAGCACCAGAAGCCGGAGGTGCGCCAGAGGTCGCACCAGAAGCTGGGGTTGCACCAGCACCAGAGCAATCTCCGTCCGCACCTGCCCAAGGCGCCTCACCAATAATGGGCCAGGAACCGGATCTCGGTCTTCCTGCCGCCCGGTAGACACAATACACAAACGTCCGGACCTACCAAGTTAGGATTAGCTCGTGAGATATTCCGTCACAACCAGCCGCACATAGGCTGTGCGGCAAACCAGATAGCATAAGGCTTCGCAACATTCGCTATTGGCGTTGCGAAGCCTTTGATTATGTCGCATATGATCACGCGCGCAGCCAGAAAATGTTCGCATTCAATATGTGGAATGCTGCAAGTGTACTGTGCATACCATAGCCCGTACGCAAATGCGAGGCAATCTCGCCATCGGGGTGAATTGCGACGAAACAGGAGGACCATGCCCTGTCAGGAGCAAGGAAGAAGATCAACCAAAGAATTGAGCAATTGTTAGCCAAAAGTTCGGCCTCCAGCGACGAGATCCAGCAGGTGATGGATGAGAGCGGCGCCAACGCGGCTAAGATCCTCATTGATTCGTTGACGCACAATGACTATAAGCGCCGGATGATCGCTGCGCGCTGCCTTGCCTACATCGCCGAACCGAGTGCTGTCCCGGCACTGGTTGAGAGTTTGAGTGATTCAAGTAAGAACGTTCAACGTTGCGCAGCCACCGCTCTTACGGCTATCGGTCAGCCTTCAGTCAAGCCATTGCTGGATGCACTGATTGGCAAAGACCAATCGGCTCGCAAGTGGGCTGCAGAAGCCTTAGGCGACATCGGTGACCGCTCGGTCGCACTGGAGCTGGTCGAGCGTCTGAATGACTCCAATATTGAGGTCCAGCGGGCCGCAGTCACAGCACTGGGTGAGTTGCGTAACAAAAAGGCGATTGAGCCTCTGATCGAGGTGCTTGACACTGATAATGTCGAACTCGCCAAGGCAGCTGCAGAGGCCCTTGGCAAGATCAAAAGCGACATCTCCATCGAACCACTCATAAAGGCGCTGTCATCGCCCAGTGTGGACGTGCAACGGGCAGCAGCTGAATCCCTCATGGGATCTGGCACTGCAGCCGTTCCATTCCTTCTTGTACAGCTCAGCAGCGACGATTACATAGTCCGCCGCTGGGTGGTTGAGATCCTTGGCGAAATCGGTGATGAAGCGGCGCGCGATGGCCTGATTCAGGCCCTCGGTGACACTAATAGCCGAGTTGTGCATTACGCTGCCATTTCATTGGGGAAAATCGGAAAACCTTCTGTAATTAAGCATCTCGTGCTGTTGCTTGACCACCCGGCAAAGGACGTCCGCTGTGCGGTCGTCGAAGGTTTAGCGCACGTCGGCACGTACCATGCGGTCGAACACCTCACAAAGATGCTGGATGACGACGATTGGGTAACTCGCCTGACCGTTGTCAAAGGCCTCGGAAGCATTGGCGGCCGCACATGCATCGAACCTCTCCTGATGGCTCTGCATGACGAGGAGTGGAGTGTACGCAAACACGCTGTTGATAGCCTCGGGCGCATTGGCATACGCAAAGGCGCATGCGAAGCGCTCTGCGAAGCCTGTAATGACACGAAACCACAAGTTCGCAGAGCAATCGCATCGGCCCTCGGTATACTCGGCGGCGAAGAAGCCACCGAAACTCTGGCATGCCTGTTAGCCGATTCTGACGACAAGGTCAGGAGCGCTGCGGAGCAGGCATTAGCCCAGTTTGACAGATGCGACGAAGAACCTGAATGAAGCACTGTCACATTTCATTCACAGAGCCCGCAGCAACACATCTGCGGGCTTTTTGCGTCTGCGCGGACACTACCAAGCTCTGCCACTGTGACGAGGTCTGTGGTGCACTCGCGCACTGTTGCATTCGGACCCCAGATTGCAATATAATAGCCTAGATTGTGTGCATTTGCTGCTCCAGTCAGAGTACCTCAATGGAGGGGGTCCACCCCGTGAAGAGATCGCTGCCAGCAGTCATCATCGCTTCTTTCGTTCTGCTAATCGCTGCCGGTTGCCAGCCGACAAACATCGCCAATTCAGGCCAGTCTGAGGCTGTCGACCCCAATTCACCGCTCCTGCGCGAAATACTTGAGTATCAGAAAAAAAGCGGGCAAGACATTTCCCGCATGCTCGATGACATCAAAACTCAACAAGCTGCACGAGAAGCGGGCCAAGGGCCCCATCCGCTAGTTATTGATCTTGCCGTGGCCCAACAATTGACAGCCGAGGCCAAAGAGACAGATGACCCAAAAGAACTCGTTGGCCTTCTGCATCGCCTGCAATTCGTACTGGCTGCTATGCAATCAGAGAGCCCTGCAGGTCAGATTACCACCTACATTGAACGCGCGCGCCTCGAATTGCTGCGAGAACAGCCATCCGAGAATGATGTCGCTGCGGCTTCCAAACAGCTAATGGCAGCTCTGGAATCGGGGCTTCACGTGGAGCCAGCCGAAATCGTCCCGCCTGTGTTGACCAAACTCGAAGCGGCCAAAAAAACACTTGATGAGGGCGATGCCAGCGCAGCGCGACGTCTGATGGACGAGGCCCAGACTGTTGCCTCCGGCCATAAGATCAACTCCCTTCTGCGCAAGGCGCTGGCAGCATGCAAAGGTGCTGAAGAGGCGCTGAACAGGGGCGCAAGGGGCGTTGTCGCCGCTGAAATGGACGAGCTCACTGCAAGGTTGGACAACATAGAGACAATCGCAGTGGTCCAACAGCCGACAGAGACTGCGACTGAGACTGAGACTGAGACTTCTTCAGACGCTGCTCAAACGTCGGGAACTCCACTACCCAGCCCGGCCACTTCATCTGCAGGCGAACAACCCAGCGCGGAAGACAGCCAGCCGACACCCACCGCACCAGCTGCAACTGTCGCGCCCACGCCTCCGCCAGCTGCACCCGCCCGTCCGGCTGCCAGTCAACCTGCTCTTTAGTTTCTACGAATTTTGTCCGGATCCGCAATGCCCCGCGAAAGACACTTCGCGGGGCATTACCGAATGCTTCACAAGGCAGTGATTCATGCAACCTGGTAGTTTCTGTCAACTCCATAATCACACCGAATACAGCCTCCTCGACGGTGCATGCCGCATCTCTGAGATCGTTCGACGAACCGTCGAGTTGGGGATGCCAGCACTGGCGCTTACCGACCACGGTTCCATGCACGGGGCGATCAATTTCTACGAGACCTGCCGCGATGCTGGCATCAAGCCCATCATCGGGTGCGAAGTGTACATGGCACCAGGTGACCGTCGCGAGCGTGGCGGGGGCCAGCGTTCGCTCGAGCATCTCGTGCTACTCGCGAAGAATCTCGATGGCTACCGCAATCTCGTACAAATTGTCTCATCGGCACACCTTGATGGCTTCTACTACAAACCGCGAGCAGATTTTCAGCTCCTCGCAGAACACTCAGAAGGCCTTATAGCGACTACCGCATGCCTTGCAGGCGGCATTTGTCAGAGGCTTATAAATGAGGACGAAACCGCTGCGCGTCAATATCTCGCCCAACTTCAGGGCGTTTTTGGCCATGAAAACGTCTATCTCGAACTGCAGGATCATGGGATACCGGAGCAGAAGGCCACAAACCCACAGATCATAAAAATTGCGCGCGAAACCGGAACGCCACTCATAGCAGCGAACGATACCCATTATGTTCGCCGCGAAGACGCCGAGATGCATGATGTACTGCTATGCATTCAGACTGATTCTCTGCTGAATCAGGAAAATCGCATGCGATTTCCCGGTGATAATTTCTACCTGAAATCACAGGAAGAAATGGAAGCCATCTTCAGCGATGTTCCCGACGCTCTCACCAATACAATGGAGATCGCCGACAGGTGCAATATTGAATTCACTCTTGGCAAGCTGAACATGCCTGACCTGGCAGTACCTGAAGAGTATACGCGTGAACAGTATCTTCGCAAACTCTGCGAAGACAACATCCCCAAGCTATATCCTCCCGAGATGCACCAGCGAGTGCAGGAACGCCTCGACCATGAACTCGACATCATCGAACAAACGAAGTACACCGGTTACTTCCTGATCGTGGCCGATTTCATCCGCGAAGCGCGCAGTCGCAGCATCCTCGCAGGCCCGGGTCGCGGGTCTGCGACAGGCAGCATTGTCTCATATTTAGCCAGGATCACAGACGTTGATCCCCTCAAATACAATCTAATCTTTGAACGGATGCTCAATCCGGAGCGCGCCAGCCCACCTGACATCGACTTGGACTTTCCCGACGATCGCCGCGAAGAGATCATTGAATATGTGAAAGAGAGATATGGCGAAGACCGGGTTGCTCAAGTCATAACATTCAGCAAGATGGGCCCGCGTGCAGCGGTGCGTGATGTCGGCCGGGTCATGGAAATGCCAATGGAGATGGTAAACGCCATCTGCAAGCTTGTGCCTGGTGGCCCAAAAGCGACCATAAAGCAGGGCATTGAGGAATCGGCAGAACTTGCGGAGATGCTCGCCTCAGACCCCAAGGTCAAGCAACTCATTGACTATGCGCTCGGCATCGAGGGTCTGGTTCGACACGTTTCCGTGCATGCCGCGGCTGTGGTCATCGCCAACCATCCATTGACAGACCTGGTACCTCTCTCCGGAGGCGGCAACCGGGGTGCTGTGACTACTCAGTATGCTATGAAAGATGTCGAGAACCTTGGCATCGTCAAGATGGACTTTCTGGGCCTGAAAACCCTATCTATCATTGACAACTGCCTGAAATTCATCGCACAGGACCAGGGCAAACATCTCACCGTCGATGACATACCATTGGACGATCCCGCCACATATGAACTGCTCAGCAACGCTCAGACACTCGCAGTATTTCAGCTTGAAAGTGAAGGAATGCAGCAATTGCTGCGCGATCTGCAGCCAGAGCGATTTGAGCATGTTATAGCTCTGGTGGCCCTGTACCGCCCTGGCCCGATGAAGCATGCGCCAGAGTTCTGCAGGGGGCGCCACGGCGAAAAAGTGACGTACCTTGATCCGCGGCTGGAACCCATACTCTCCGAGACCTATGGCGTAATTCTCTACCAGGAGCAAGTCATGCAGATTGCGTCAGTCATGGCTGGGTTCTCGATGCCACAAGCAGAAATAATTATGCGCGCCATGGCCAAAAAGCAGCACCAGAAAATGGAGCAGATGAAGCCTCTGTTCATCGAAGGCTGCCTCAAAAACGGCATGACAGAAGGTAACGTGCTTGAGCTCTTCAAGCGAATGGAGACATTCTCAAATTACGGCTTCAACAAGTCTCACAGTGCCGGCTATGGCCTTGTCGCTTACTGGACAGCCTATCTCAAGGCAAACTACCCCGCTGAGCTGCTCGCAGCCCAGTTGACGACAGTGATCGACAACACTGATGAAATATCGAAGTACGTGATGGAATGCCGGCGAATGGGCATCGATCTGCAAGCGCCATCGGTCAACCGTTCGGACGCAACTTTTACAGTTCATAATAGAGCGGTTGTCTTCGGGCTGGCTGCAATCAAAAACTTTGGCATCGGTTCGGCTGAGGCCATCGTAAGCGAACGCGAAGCGGGCGGTCCTTTCAAGAGCCTTCACGACTTCTGCCGCCGCATGACAGGGCAGCAAGTGACCAAAGCCAGTCTGCGCCAGTTGATTCTTGCAGGCGCATTTGATGATTTCGGCGAGCGCAATGCGCTACTCTGCGCCATGGAGGGGGCACACGCAGCGGGCCAGAAATATCAGGCAGACCAGACGATCGGGCAGAATTCGCTTTTTGATCTGCTTGACGATGATGACGCCGTTACCGCTGATGAGTTGCCAGACGTGCCGCCTCTCAGTGACGAAGATAAACTTGCGATGGAAAAAGAATTTCTTGGCTTGTATGTCTCCGATCACCCGCTGATGCGCGCGAGAGAGAAGATGGCCGATTGCTGTACATGCTTCATCGAGGATCTGGATAAGTTTCCGGAAAATGAAATCGTCCTCGTTGCTGGCATGATCGGCGAGGTGAAAACGCACGTCGCCAAGAACAACAAAACGATGTTGTTTATGACATTAGAGGGCCTTGACAGCTCCGTTGAGGTCACACTTTTCTCTGAGACGTATGACAAGTGCCGCGACCTGTGCGTAACAGGTGACATTGTTATAGTTGAGGCGAAGGTCCAGCGTCGCGCACGCATAGTTGGCGACGGCGACGAGGCAGTTGATGTCAAACTGCTGGCCAGCAAAGTCAAGCCGCTCAAGAGTGCGCGAGCGCTGAGCGAGAAGCGACGCGAACGCGCCGAAGAAGCCAAACAATTGCTCATCCAGCAAGAGGAGGCCAGAGCGGCCGCAAGACACATTCCCGAGACCTACATTTCAGTCAATACTGGCCAGATCACCTCTGCAGGCCTCAGACAGCTCCGAGAAGCAATAACTGAATGCCCGGGGCGTCAACCAGTCATCCTACAGTTCGCCGACAATGGCTCTTGCTGCCGGAGCGTACGACTTGGCAGGCAATACACAGTTGCCTGTGATGCCAAACTGAGTGCCGCAGCACGCGCCATTGAAGGAGTCGAGCATGTCTGGACCTAAGGCAAAGGCAGCAACACAGTGCAACTCGACAGCTTGCCAACCCCAGGGTTCCACCGTATAATGCAAGCGGATTGGAGCGGGGCTCAACACTGGGCCCCGCCTATTTGCGCGTCAACATCAGTGATGGGAGGCGATCTGAGATGACAGACCGCATGCGGATACTCGATGTTCGGGGGGCTTCCGACGAGCATATCGCCGACCTGTTTCGCCGCTCATTGGCCCAGATGGACGCTGAGTTTGAGCGGGGTACGCGCGCGATCGTAGATGCTGTCCGCGAACGTGGCGACGATGCCATCGTCGAATTTTCTGCAAAGTTTGACTGGCCAGACTATACCAAAGCCCACATCCGCGTCACGCCGCAAGAGATAGCCGCAGCAGGCACGCAGGTGCCCGAGGCTTGGCTTGCGGCGTTCACGCGAGCGGCCCAAAACGTTCTCGAATATCATCAGCGCATCATGCCGCAGTCCTGGATAGACGATTTTGACGGGATTACGCTGGGGCAGAAAGTCACCCCGCTGGAGTCCGCTGGAGCATACATTCCGGCCGGCGCCGCCCCTCTTCCTTCCACCGTCTGCATGACCGTCATGCCGGCGCAAGCTGCCGGTGTGAAACGCATCGTAGTCACGACACCGCCTCAGAAAGATGGCGGCATTGATCCATATATCGCGGCCGCGTGCCAGATATGCGGCGTCACTGAAGTGTATCGTATCGGTGGCGCGCAGGCGATTGCTGCCCTGGCATTCGGCACAGAAACGGTCAGGCCGGTCGTCAAAATTGTAGGCCCCGGTAACCCGTGGGTGGTTCTGGCCAAGAAAATGGTATTCGGAACGGTTGCTATCGAATCGCTGCCCGGTCCTTCGGAATCCGTCATAATCGCCGACGCAGATGCTCCAGCGCATCTCGCAGCCGCCGATCTGCTGACGCAGGCTGAACACACCGGCGACAACACCGTCATTCTAATCACAGATGACGCAAACTTCGCAGAAGCTGTGCTCGAAGAAGCGTATACCCAGGTTGAGCAGCTTTCGCGACATGAATTAACTGCGAAATCATTAGCAAATTATGGCGCCATCGTTGTGGCCGATGATCTCAGCGCTGCGGCGCGAATATCAAATCAGATTGCGCCGGAACACCTCCAGTTGCTGGTTCAGTCGCCCGAGGCATTGCTGGCAGAAATTGAAAATGCAGGATGCATATTCCTCGGCCAGTACTCTCCTGTCCCGCTCGGAGATTACGCTGCCGGGCCAAGCCATGTTTTGCCCACCAATGGGACGGCGCGTTTTTCGTCCGCGTTGAGCACCGAGGATTTCATCAAGAAATCGTCCATTATCAAAGCCTCCCCCGAAGGCTTGAAGCGCATTGGTCGCGACGTCTGCATCCTTGCTCAGGCCGAGGGTCTGAGCGCTCACGCGTGTTCAGTCGAGAAACGTCTCGACAACAGAGAAAGTGGTGACCAGAATGGCCGAGCGTAGAGCAAAGATCGAGCGCAACACAAACGAAACGCAGATCAGCCTCGAGCTCAACATTGATGGCACTGGGAAATCCGATATATGCACTGGTGTTGGCTTCTTCGACCACATGCTGACACATATCGCCAAGCATGGCATGATGGATCTGAAGCTGAAGTGCACCGGTGACCTGCACGTCGACGCGCACCATACAGTAGAAGACGTCGGCATCGTTCTCGGCCAGGCAATCAAAGAGGCGGTCGGCGACAAACGCGGCATCGTCCGCTACGGATCTGCGCTGTGCCCGATGGATGAAACCCTCATCGGTGCCGCACTGGATCTCTGCAATCGCACGCATCTCAATTTCGATGTGACGCTGCCCGCAGCCAAGGTGGGCGATTTCGACGCAGAACTCGCACTCGAATTCTTCCGCGCTGTCGCTGATAATGCGGTAATGACGCTCCATATCTGGCAGCAATACGGCCAGAACACCCACCATATTCTCGAAGCGGCGTTCAAGGCATTTGGCAGGGCGCTTGATGCTGCCACCATGTACGATCCACGCCGCGCAGGTCAGTTGCCCTCCACAAAGGGCATGCTGTAGACAACTCGACCTCCGAATGGAGCACATACAATGCAACTGCTACCCGCAATTGATCTTTCTGAAGGCCAGTGCGTACGTCTGCGACGCGGCGATATGGCACAGAAGACAGTGTACTCGAACAATCCCGCCGAAATGGCCAAACGCTGGGAAGACCAAGGCGGCGACATAATACATGTGGTCGACCTCGACGGTGCCATGGCAGGTTCATCAAAAAATCTGCGCGCCATCGAAGCCATCGTATCTGCGGTGAGCATCCCGGTGGAGCTCGGGGGCGGTCTACGCACTGTGGAAGACGTGTTGCGGGTTCTGTCGCTTGGGGTCGAATGGGCTATCATGGGCACCTCCGCTCTCAGCAATCGAGCAGCAGTAGAGGCTGCAACTACACGTTTCCCCGGCCATGTTATCGTAGGCATAGATGCTCACGACGGCTACGTCGCCGTGGAAGGTTGGGTCGAGAAAAGCAATGTAACCGCAATGGAACTCGCCTCCGAGGTTGGAAAACTTGGCGTGGCGAAGATCATCTTCACCGACATCGCCACCGATGGGATGATGAGCGGCCCCAACCTCGCAAGCACACGAACTATTGCCGAAGCTATCTCAATCCCTGTTGTAGCATCCGGTGGCATAACTACTATCGCCGACGTTCGCGCGGTCTGTGAACTCGAAGAAGCCGGCGTGACAGGCATGATAATCGGGCGGGCATTGTACGAAGGCACAATTTCACTTGTAGACGCGGCTGCTATCGTCCGTCCTGACTAACGCATCATCAGTCATACGCTCTGGCACACAGGAGAAATTTAATGGATATGAGCCAAGTCAAATTCGATGAAAATGGTCTGGTCCCCGCCATCGCAATTGATGTCGAAACCGGACACGTAGTTATGATGGCGTATATGAACGAGAAATCGCTTGCCCAGACAGTCAAGACCGGCATCGGCACCTACTGGAGCCGCTCACGCCAGAAATTCTGGGTCAAAGGCGAAAGCTCAGGCCACACGCAGGAGATTCAGTGGATCAGAATTGACTGCGATGGCGACACTTTACTGCTCGGTGTTAAACAGAACGGCGCAGCGTGCCACAAAGGCTATTTCTCCTGTTTTTTCCGCAAACTCGTAGACGGCGAATGGGTTGTCACAGAGAAAAAAGTATTCGACCCGGATGCAACTTACAGTAAGTGATAGAGACTGAGTAACATGGCCATGAAGGCAACCGCGAATCGACAGCGTATAGCAGTGGCACTTGTGCATGCGCTCCTGATAGCGGTTGTTTTTTCATGTTTCACTGGCACGGCTGGGGCCGACGGGCTGTTGACTGCTGAAAAACTTATGAGGGCGGGCAAATTCTCGGAAGCTGCCATATTGCTCACCCCTTTGACCATCCGAGAACCCTCAAATTTCCGTGCACACCTGCTGCTTGGCGAAATTTACTACCGCCAGGGAGATCTCGCGCAGGCATCGGCCAGCCTGAAGCGCGCCTATGCGCTGAACCCCAATGATGTCCGAACTGTCGCGCTGCTGGGGACAGTCAGGTACGCGCAAGGTGAGGACAGCGCGGCAATCAAGCATCTCTCCAGAGCAATCTCACTCGGCGATACTTCGGCCGCAACTGCATATGTCCTGGGCCTCTCGTACCAGCGCGCTGGCAACCTGATGGGAGCGCGCGATACTCTCGCGCGCAGCGCACTCATGCATTCCGAACATACCGCCACAGTCGTTGCGCTCGCTCGGCTTGAGGCGCGCCTCGGACATCACGCTGAGGCAGCGTATTGGTATCGCAAAGCTATCTCGCAGCGCCCCAATGACCTCGATCTTTTCCGCGCCGCTATCGCTTCCACAATGGCGGCAGGGGACTTTCTGAGTGCCGAACTATTGCTGAAAGCCCATCTGCAAAAGCATACTGGCGACAGCGACGCATGGCGGGCGCTTGCTGATTGTTACGGACAGCTTGGCCTGACCATAGAGGCACGCAAAGTCTATCTCAGGCTCGATGAACTCGGCACCCTGACAGCTGCCGAACGGAAATCCCTCATAGTAGGATATCTTAACCAGGCCATGTGGAGCGAGGCCACCGCGCAGTATCGAAAGCTGAAGAGCACCGCAGGGGACGCACCACTGCACGCGGCGATCGCTCAGGCGTATGTCAGCACCGGGCAACTCGACGCGGCTCTCAAGGCCGCAAAGACTGCAGCGAAGCAATCGCCCGCCCCTGAATATCGCCAGCTCCTGGCCGACATCCTCACAACCGCCGGGAAGCACAGTGATGCCTACGGGATATATGCCGAACTCGTCGGCGAGGCGCCCACTCCAAAGCTCCTGATGTCTGCGGCCAAAGCTGCCATTCGGTGTGGCAAAGACGAACAGGGCATTGCATTGCTCAAGCGTCTCGTCGCCACCGCCCCCAGTGACGTGCAATTGCGCGTACTGCTTGCACAGACGAGTGAAGACTTTGGCGATATTCACGAAGCGCTCGCACAATGGAGCGTCGCTGCAGAGTTAGACAAAAACGACAACCGCATCCGCCTCGCATTGGTGCGATTGGCGATGGTCGCTGGCCATCACACTTGGGCAACAACCGAATTGAAGCGACTGGATGTATCAACGGTGCCTTCCAAAAATCTTATCGATGTCGTAAAGCTGGCGATTGCTGTGGGCGATACGAATACCGGGATGAAGGCTGCGGAGGCACTGCTCAAGACCGATGATCTCCCCCCGTCCACAAAAGCCATCGCTGCCGATATGCTCACCAAAGCTGGCTACATGCCGCCAGAGGCACAACTTGCGGCCATCTTCAATGCTGATCCCTCGAATCCTCTGGCCTGCCGCATCTACACCCAGTCACTTATCCACAATGGAAAGGGCGAAGTGGCACTGAGCATGTGCAAAAGAGCCATTGCAGCCACCCCTGACAGTGCCGAGATGTATGCCATTCTGTTGGACATCTGCGCCGCCCTCAAGAATCCTCAGGCCGCCACTGACATCATCACTGCAGCCATCGGCTTCGAGGGTGAAAACGCGGTGGCAATGGACTTTCTGCGTGTCGCCTACGAAACCGCATATGGCGCTGACAGAGCCGCGGACGAGATGCTGACACTCGCTCGAGTTAAGACGTCAGCCCCTCGCATCGCCAGCGCGGCACGAGCGTGTGAAAAGGCTGGTCGCTGGTCAGCAGCTGCCCAATTGTACGAGTCCATGATGGCAGAACGTGGCTCTTTTGCGATTCGCGATGCTGCTATTGCGTACATGGAGGCCGGAAACTTGGAGCAGGCCAGAACGCTTCTGCTTGCAGCACTGGCCTCTTCGGAACACTGGCAAGGCCTCTCTTCCGTTCTTGCCAATCTGCCGGCAAAGCCACAGACGCTGCGTGCGATCGCCGACCTGCTCAATTACGCGCCAGACGGAGCAGCATTCGGTGGCGCCGTAGCGAAGCTACTGGCCGATCGAGGAATGGTCAAGGAAGGCATGACCTATTTCGATGCCATTAAGCCCACCGACAGAACCATCGCCACAACCGTTGGACGGGCATATCTACTGGCCCACTCTGGCCACGAGCTTGCCGCATGTGCGGAACTGGAAAGACTCAACAACTCCACTGACCTCGCTACTCCAGAAACGCTCCTCGCGCTTGCCGAGTGCTACCTGCAGGCAGGTAACTACGCAGCCGCGGAGGCGACAGCACGCAATGCCGGAGGCACTTCTGACGACATTCATGCGCGACGTCTTGTCATCGCCGGACAGGCAGCAATGCGCGGAGGCAGACCGGACACTGCCCTGGACTATTTTGCGGCGGCACTCCTCTCTCAGCCCGGGAATCAACCCGCAGCCGACGGAATTGCTGCGCTTTGCCAGGCACAGGCCGTTGAGCTGACGCAGGTGCGCCGCTGCCTGACTCGGATATATCGATACTCTGATGAACCGGGAACCATCCTCGCAATCGCGCGGAAGATTGCACTCATACCCGGATATGACGAGATCGCCGCGTGGGCATCTCTGAGGGCCGACAAAGCCAATCTCACCACGGACATCTCGGATGCAGCGCCGCAACTCGGCAATGCGGCCCCCACTCAATAGGCCACAGCAAAAATACAGAAAACGCAAAAGCCCCCGACAAGAGTCGGGGGCTTTATCGCACCAATAATCTGTAAAAATGTCAACAAGCTTCTACTGCCCGTTCACCAACATTGCGTCTGCAAATTCGGCTGCGGAGAACGGGGCAATATCTTCCATACGCTCACCGAGACCCACCAGCTTGATCGGCACCTCAAGTTCATCAACGACGCTCAGAGCCACGCCGCCTTTCCCAGTTCCGTCAAGCTTCGTAATGACAAGTCCGGTAATTCCAACCGCGTTGTTGAACTCACGCGCCTGGTTGAGAGCGTTCTGGCCGGTCGTACCATCGATGACAAGTAATTTCTCATCCGCAGGACGTCCGAATTCTCTCTCAACTATCTTCACGATTTTGGTCAGCTCAGCCATCAGATTCTGCTTCGTGTGAAGTCGGCCAGCGGTGTCTATAATCATAACTTCTGTGTCGCGTGCCTTTGCAGCCTGAATGGCATCGTAAACCACTGCGCCCGGATCTGCGCCTATCTCCTGACGCACAATCTCACAGCCAACACGACCAGCCCATATTTCAAGCTGCTCTATGGCTGCGGCGCGGAACGTATCGGCAGCCACCATCATGACATTCTTTCCCTGGCCGTGGTACATGTGTGCCAGTTTAGCAATTGTCGTGGTCTTGCCCGCACCGTTTACACCGAGCATCAGGATAACTGTCGGCCCCACGGACGAAGCACTCAGTGGCGCCTCACATGGCGTGAGCATCCGCCTGATTATATTGCGCATCAGTTTCAGCAGGCCATCTCCGTCAACAATATGATCACGTTCAGCCCTCTCGCGGACTTCTTCGACGAGATCAAGTGATATGCGCACTGGAACATCCGCCTCAATGAGCGCTTCTTCCAATTCCTCCATAAGGTCATCGTCAATGGTGGCGCGTCCTCGAATGAGGTTGGCAACTTTGCCGAAAAGTCCTTTGAGCAACTTCTGTCTTCCTTCCGAGCACACTGCTCATGGGTTCCACTATAATCAGCGAACATTCAGGTCGCCAATGTATTGTCAGCTTTCTTCTTATCTTGCTTGACCATATCCTGGGCATCCTCAAGTCGGACGCTGATCACTTTCGATGACCCGGGTTCAGCCATCGTTATGCCATGCAGGCGGTCGACCTGTTCCATTGTATGTGGATTATGCGTGATGATCAGGAACTGTGTTGTGGCAGAAAACTCATGGAGTATCTCACCAAAACGCTCGGTATTCGCATCATCGAGCGGGGCATCAATCTCATCAAGCAGGCAGAATGGCGACGGGTTAACTTTCAGCATTGCAAACAGCAGCGCTATCGCGACCTTCGCCCTTTCCCCGCCTGAGAGCATCATCAGATTCTGAACCTTCTTGCCGGGGACCTGTACGAAAATATCCACGCCCGCCTGTAATGGGTGTTCCGCGTCGGTAAGTTTGAGCTCAGCGCTTCCCCCATCAAACAACTTATGGAACATCTCCAGGAATGCGCCCTGCACTTTGGCAAAAATCTCGAGGAATGCTGTCTCGGCCGCCTCATCTATCTCGGCGATAACCGCGAGCATATCGTCACGAGCCTGGCGCAGGTCGCTTTCCTGCGCAGCCAGGAATTCTTCGCGAGCTTTGAGCCGCTCATATTCGTCTATTGCACTGACATTGACATGACCTAATTGTCTGATTTCTGCACGCAGATGCCTGACGTCTCGGCGAGCTTTCTGCTCATCAATTTCATCATCCCGCAGCGCAAGCGCCTCTTCTGGCGTCATATCATATGTGTCGGCCAGACGCTCGATGGTACCCTGCAACTGTCCTTCTTCACGAGTGATGGCAATCTCTGCCTGATGGAGACGCTCATTCTGCTGCATCACGCCGTCCTGCAGCTTGCGCATAGTGAGGTTCAGGGTGGCGACTTGCTCACGCAGGCCTGCCGCACCTTCGCTCAATATCTTCATCTGCGCCTCAAACTCTACGAGCTGCTGCTCAAGCTGTTTCGTCCCGTCATCTTCGCTTGCTCCGGCCGAATGAAGCCTGCCGCATTCCTCGCTCAGTCTGGCATTCTCTTGGATTGTGCGCTTGTGTTCAGCCGTCACCCGTTCCAGCTCGCTTCGAACACGCTGAAATACCTCAAGAGTCGAGTTGTTGCGCTCACGCATTGAGGCAACCTTCACCTGTCGCTCTGTCAACGCGGCCCGCAATTGCTCAACGGATGCATCCGGGGCAATAGCGGCTCGAATCGTGTCAATCTCATCTTTGGCTATGCGAGCTTCCTCACGTTTCCCCGAGCACTGTGCCACAACCAGCTTATAGCGCTCTGCAGCACGCTCGACCTGCTCCTCAAGCCGGTCGATGTCTACCTGATTTTCCTCTTGCGCATTCTCTGCGGCCTGACGCGTACTGGCCAGATGGCTGAGCTCTTTCTCGGCTGCAGCGGCGGCGGTGCGGAGCTCTGCGAGCTGTTCCTCTGCGTCCTGCTGCTGGCTACGCAGACGCTGAACATCGGCATCAAGCTCTTCTTCCTTCTGCCACATTTCAGCCAGGCAGTCGCCCAATACAACTAATTGCTTCTCTATCGCTTCGAGCTCTCGCTTACGCCCGAACGACTGTGCACCGGGAATATCCGTCGGACCGGTACGTATGGCGCCATTTCTCTCCACCACTTCACCCGTGAGCGTAACGGCCCGGTAGTGCCCGGCAAAGCGCTGAAAAATTTCAAGCGCCGCGCCCAGATCCTCACAGATGATGAGGTCACCGAGCAATACCTCGAAGACAGGGGAAAACTCTCTGGGGTAGCGCACGAGTTGACTGGCGACCCCAAGGCACTTTCCACTCGCTCCGGACAGGCGGGGACCTGCGCTCTGAGGTACGCTCACACTCATGGGAAAGAATACCGCGCAGCCAGCATCGCCAGACTTCAGGAAATTGACTGCCGCTATGGCCTCATGCTGCGAGTTCGTCAAAATCCAGCCCAAAGAATCCCCGAGGCCGGCCTGCATC
>CAYSRY010000033.1:0-245 GCA_964433395.1 uncultured Armatimonadia bacterium
TTCAGACATTTCGCTTTTGTGTCTTTGCATCGTTGCTTCTGTTGCGGCAAGATCCTGCTTCACGCGGCGTATCGAGCCGCGTGTCGCCCCCAACTGCAACTCCGCTGACTTCAGATTGCGTTCTGCCATTGCAAGATCGCGTTGGGCCGATACAAGTTCGTTGCCTGCAGTCAATTCTTCAGCTTTCGACCGCTTGAGTTGGCTACGCAATGACGAACGTTGCCCGGAAATCTGCTGCTGCCGTC
>CAYSRY010000033.1:255-14684 GCA_964433395.1 uncultured Armatimonadia bacterium
CAAAGCGATCGCGCCAACAAGCATCATCGTATGATAGAGGCATATTTTGTACATCGGCATTATCTGCCCTCACTCTTTTGACAAATAGCGATTTACACTGATAAGAGCGCCCGCGACCCCAAAAAGTGTTCCCGAAAAGATGAGGCCAACGGCATATGCTGCAAGAAACTGCCCGGAATAGACGAGTTTCACAAATTGCAGTGTTTCCGCGAGATAGCCATGAAAGAATACATATCCCAGCGTCAATCCAAGTGCTGCGATAATTCCACCAATACTTCCCTGGAAACCGCCCTCAAACAGAAATGGGCCACGAATGAACCAGTTGGTAGCCCCTACAAGTTGCATAATGCGTATCTCAAGCCGACGGGCATAAATTGTGAGTCTGATTGTTGTTCCGACAATCAACATGGTTCCTGCAACCAGCAGGATCCCTAAAGCGAGTCCCGCGACTTTGATTCCATGTGACAGTGTGACGATCTTATCTGTGACCGCCCTGCTATAGACTGCGTCATCTACGCCATCTATCTGAAGCGCCATCTCCGAGACGGCTGCCAAGTCATCGGGATTGACGACTTTGACGCGAACACTGTCCGGGAGCGGGTTATCAATGATCTTCAATGCCTCAGCCGGAATATTGTTCATCTCTGCCCATTCTGCGATGGCGTCTTCTTTGCTGACAAATTCAGTCTCTTTAACGCGCAAATCAGAATATAGTTGAGATTCGATCTCGCCAGCATCGGCATTCGGCTTGAGGTAAACGCTGATAACTGCGCTCTTTGCCTGGAGGCTGGCCATGTAGTCAAGATTGATCGCGCCCAGAAAGAAAGCCCCGAGAATCAGCAGGCATATAGCCATGTTACCAATGGAGGCCAGTGTTATGAGGGGATTTCGCCGGATAGCCTGCCAAGCCTCAAGCAGAATGAAGTCGACACCACTACGTTCCATCGTAGCTCCCCCCCTGCTTGGCATCGCGAACAATGGCACCATGAACCATATTGATAACGCGGCGACGCATACGATCGACAATAGTCTTGTCATGCGTGCCAATTATCACAGTCGTGCCCCTCTCGGCGATCGTTGCAAGCAACTGGACAATATCCCAGGAAACTTCGGGATCCAGATTGCCTGTCGGTTCATCCGCCAGGAGGATTGGCGGAGCATTTACCAGCGCACGCGCAATCGAGACACGCTGTCGCTCACCACCTGAGAGCTGGTTAGGGAATGCGTCGCTTTTCTCAGCAAGGCCCACTAATTCCAGGCTGATGGGCACTTTGTAGTGCTTCTCTTTGCGGCTGGCACCAAGCACATCAAGTGCAAAGCCCACGTTCTCCATGATGGTCTTATCAGGCAGCAGCCTGAAATCCTGAAATACGACGCCTAACTGGCGTCTGAGGAACGGGACCTGACGACGGGGTAGTGCGGCCACATCCTGCCCAGCCACAATAACGCGGCCTTCGGTTGGAACGTGCTCACGATATATGAGGCTCAGGAGTGAGCTCTTCCCGCTTCCCGAAGCACCGACAAGGAAGCAAAACTCACCGCGCTCGACGTGCAAATCTACGGATCTCAAGGCCCGCGTCCCATCGGGATAGACGAGGCCAACGCCTTCCATATGTATCATAATGTGTCGCCATCTTTTGCTGTGGAGTGTTGCTGCAGGTGTTGTCGCAAAATCCACAGATTAGTATAGCAAAAACATCATTGACAGGCAAACATGCAGATAATTGTGGCATCAGGCAAATGCTTGGCCACACAATAACTGAACTTATTGTAGTTGTGACGCACCAGTCATCTGACATGTTCCCTCAACAATTGCATGTTTGCTTCCATATGGATAGAGGCGTGCCGCTTGCCATTGTATTTCCGTGGTATAATGGGTGTAGCGCAGTCAATATCAAGGAGGCTGAGAAAATACCATGACAATGAGACGATCGTTTTGGCACGTTACGCTTCTGCTCACTCTGGCAATCGCGGCCGGAACACTGAGCGGCTGCGAGACTGGCGGGCGGTTGCTGAGCAGAGATGACGAAATCCAAATGGGCCAGGAGGCTGGCGATGATTTTGAGCGGGAAAACGGGCGCGACCGTGATCAGCGACGCAACGAGCTTGCCCAACGCATAGGTAAGCGCATTGAAGCGGTCGCTGAACCACCCGACTACCCTTACGACTTTCGAGTCCTGGCGGACGACACCGTCAATGCAGTAGCATTTCCAGGAGGCCGCATCTACCTCTACCGAGGGATTTTCAAGGCACTGGACTACAATGAGGCTCAATTGGCATTCGTTGCGGGCCACGAAGCAACACACGTTGCTCGCCGACACGCGTCGCGTCGTCTCGAGAAGCAACTCGGCTATGAACTGTTGATCCAACTGGCATTTGGAAAAGACACAGGTGGAGAGATTGCTGGGCTGGTGGCTGGTCTCATGCTGCAGGAGTACAGCAGAGACAATGAATACGAAGCGGACCGGAACGCGCTGGGCTACATGTTCAATGCTGGCTATGATCCGACAGCCGCACTCCCAGTCATTGCAAAATTCCAGGAGCTGCAGGGCAGCGATCCCAATAATTTCGAGCTTCTTTTCATGACCCATCCAGGCAATACAGACCGTTCGGATGCAATCAAGAAGGAGCTCAGCAAGAATGGATGGAGCGGCGCGTACTACCGACCATAACAACAAGTGTGCGGAGGTCAGGCGCAGGCGCAAATAGAACATGTACAATTGGCTCATAACCACTTTCGCCTGCTGAGGCGAACTGCAACCAGGCACTGAGGATAAATGCCAGAGCATATTAGCGTGCTGTACATTCTGCAGCCAGATCAGGGACCTGCCCGGCAGCAGGCATTCAACCTGATCATGCGCCTGCCTACCAGCCATTTCAGAGCAACGGTGGCGGCAGTGCTTGACGACTACTCAAAACGTCGTCTCGCATCACGACAAGCCAATTGGGTTCAGATGGCTCTGCCTCAAGGCCTGAATGTGAGAGCCCAAATGGCCGCATCGCTGCAGCTGCAACGTCTTATTGAGGCGCGTACGCCAGATGTCATCCATGCACACGGATACCAGGCTGGCCTCACAGCCATCTCGGCATGCTACCGGATGGGGAGCGGGCATCCACCTGTAATATTCACGCCATCAACCTCAACTCTAACTGAGGGACTGAACGGCGTCACCCGCACAATTGCGCTCGCTGCAATGCGCTGGATACTTCGCCGAAGCGATGCCATAACTGTGACCTCCAAGGTAGAGGCCCACCAGATTCGTGAGTTCATCGCGGATGAATCGACCAAAATACATATCATCTCCGAAAGTGTCGAGATACAGACTATGCGGGAGGACTTCGAGCCCGGCGTGAAACGGCGCATCCTTGGTCTGGATCCGGCGGCGGCTGTCATCGCTGTGATGGCGCCACCGGACGCAAGCGGGGTGGAGCAGTTCCTCAATATAGCCAGGCCGCTCTCGGATGAGCGTCCCAACCTGGAATTCGTGGTGATTGGTGACGGCGCCAAACACGAGAAATTTCAGGAGATGGCACACCATCTTGGCATAGGTGGCTGCACAGTTTTTCTGGGCGACCGCGCAGATCTGCCTGAGGTATTGGCCTCAGTGAATGTAGTGCTGATTCTGAAAGACTATCCGGGCGCGCAACGCGCCGCGCTTCATGCAATGGTCAGCCGCATACCGCTGATTGTCGGAGCGGAGGGTGGCCTGCCAGAGATTGTGGAGGGCATCAGCCAGTCACGCATCGTAGCCATAGATGATGACGTACAGGAGCTCCAAGCGGCGATCAGCAGTTTCGTGGATGTTGTGCCGGGGCTCTCAGGTACCGAGCTCATTGATGATGAGCTGGGCTTCAGCGAGGCAGAGTTGCTCGTCTCAACCGCATTCATCGATCTTGATCGCGATGGTCTTGAGCCAACCATGCGGCCTACTATGAATGACGATCTGACAGCAATCCTGAAGACGATTGACCGCTTCTCACCTAAGCGTGTCACGAAGGAATACATGCGCCTCTATTTTGAGCTTTCACCGCAGAATATTACAGTGCTATGAGGGAAGACAACCCGCATGAGTTTTTACCTGGGAATTGACGTGGGTACAACTGCAGTCAAAGTCATCGCTGCAGACAACCAGGGCACTGTGATCGCCGTCTCCGGACAAGAGTATGGTTACAGCCAGCCACGCCAGGGATGGGCAGAGCAGGATCCAGAGGACTGGTGGCAATGTATACGGGCAGTCGTCCGGCAGGTTGCAGCCAGCCTCCCAGAGCCCCCTACGGCTCTGGCACTGTCCACGCAAGGCGACACTATGTGCCCAATCGATGCTGACGGACACCCAATGTTGCCTGCGCGGTTGTGGCTGGACACACGCACACACCGTCAGGTGGAAGCGTTGCTGCAAAAGATCCCCGAGAAGCGGTGGAAGGCGATCACTGGAACTGGCCTCTCCCCCTGTCTGGCAGCCGCAACACTTGCCTGGTGGGCTGAGGAGCACCCCGATACATTTGCGCAGGCCTGGCGTTTCTGCCTCGTGCAGGATTACCTCATCGGTCGCATGACCGGCACCTGCATGGTCGATGCCTCAAACGCGTCCCGAACTGCCATTTTCGACATTGCGAAACGCGCGTGGTCCGATGAACTCATGCGCACGCTGAACGTCGAAGAGGACAGGCTGGCCAAAGTTTCTGAATCCGGCACGCCAGTAGGCAATCTCACCGCACAGGCAGCTGAGGAACTTGGCCTGCAGCAGGAGACGCTGGTGGTTCTGGGGGCACATGATCAGACTGCCGGGGCGGTAGGCTGCGGCGCTGTCGAACCCGGCATGGTAATGCTGGCAACTGGCACTGCATGGGTAGAGCTTGGGGCTGCAGCGGAATTTCATGTAGATGCCGATGCTCCGCTCCAGACATATTGCCACGCGGTGCCGGGAGGCGTTGCCGTTCTTGGCGCCCATGCCGGCGGTTCACTTCTCCGCTGGGCGCGAGATAACTTTTCCCAGTCCACCGACAAACCTGCTGAAGACTACAATCAACTTGTCGCAGAGGCACAGACAGCCGAAAAAGCTGGCCACACGCCGCTCGTATTTCTGCCTCATTTCTACGGTGCAGGCATGCCATACGGCCGCAACCACGCATTAGGTGCATGGCTGGGACTGACGCTGCAACACACTCGGGGCGACATGCTGCTCGCACTTATGCGTGGAGTTGCGACGCACACGGCTGCAGTATTCGACGCGATGAGCAACATGGGCTACACTGTGAACGAAATCCGCATGATAGGCGGCGGCGCACGCAGCGACATGTGGGCACAACTTGTCGCCGACGCATGCCAGCGCCCAGTCGCATTGCCCGTGATTACCGAGGCCGCTGCATTTGGTGCGGCCATGCTTGCCGCAATCGGTGCCGGGGCCATCGCATCCGTACACGACGTCGCCGAAATGGTGACTGTGAACCGCGTGATTGAGCCGCGCGAAGGTGCGACTGTAATCTATCCCGGAGTTCACGCTGATTTCCTCGATGCCCTCGGCAGCACATGGCAAGGGCTTGCCAAATATCGCCAGAAACACTGAAAAGCACAAAGATAAGCAGTGCGACTGAGAATGGGAGGATCTCCGGCCAGCCGTCGAGGCCGGAGCGTTCGTCATGCATCTGAAAGTCATAGCCTGCGGTGTGTTTGAGCCCGAGCTCCGAGAGTTGGCAAAGCAGGTAGAAAACACTGTGGAACTGCATTTTCTGGACGCCGGCCTCCACGAGACACCAGACAAACTCCGCGCCAGTGTCCAGGAAGCCATTGACACCGCATCAGGCGCCAATTTCGACGCTGTAATGATTGCATACGGGCTTTGCGGCCGTGGCACATCTGGCATCGTGGCGCGCGACATACCGGTGGCGCTGCTGCGTGTACACGACTGCATCACGCTTTTTCTGGGTTCGCGTGAATCCTACATGGAACAGTTCCGCCGCCATCCCGGCACATTCTATATAACGCCCGGCTGGTATGAGAAAAAAGTCAAGCCAACGCCCCATCAGGCGGCTGGCGACGAAAACTGGGATAAGCTCAGCGACGATCCGCGCTACGAGCAGTGGCTGCAGCAGTTCGGAGCGGATGAGGCGCGCTTTCTGTGGCAATTCTACAACAGTTGGCAACGCACATACACCCGTGCCGCATATATCAGCACGACGGAGAATCCTCCGGAAGATTACGAGCACTATACCCGCCGGCTCGCGAGCGCCATGGGGTGGGAATATGAGTGCATTACAGGCGACGTCGCCATATTGCGTCAGGCGCTCCAAGGCAACTGGGACGACGAGATGATCCTCGTGCTCCAACCCGGCCAGAGATCTGCCACAACTTCCGACAATCGCCTGCTTGTTGCCGTAGATCCCGCCACAGTGCAACTTCCCGCCACGCCTCCCTCTGGCGCAACCGCGCATTGTCTGCGCGGTCCGGCAGACGACATCATTGCGCTGGGCATCGACGCGGGGGGCACATATACCGATGCAGTCGTCTATGATTTCGCCTCAGACACTGTACTTGCAAAGGCGAAGGGCTTGACCACGCCGCGCGACCTCATAGTGGGTATCCGTGACGCGCTTTCGCGCCTCGGCCCTATTCCAGAAAAACAGATTTCCATGGTGGCCCTGTCGACAACCCTCGCCACCAATTCAATCGTTGAAGAGCGCGGCGGGCGACCAGGCGTTATCGTAATGTCCCCATTTGACCTGCCAGAGGGTGCGGTGAAGTGGCCATTTGTACGCCACGTCCGAGGAGCACTCACCATAGGCGGCAGAGAAACTGAAAAACCCGATACGGCTGAAGTTCGCAAAGCGATACATGAGCTGCTTGCCGACGGCATTGATGCACTCGTCGTAAGCGGCTATGCCAGCGTCCGCAACCCCGCCCATGAAGATTTCGTGCGCACAATCGCCGAGCAATTGTGCAACCTGCCAGTCATATGCGGCCACCATCTGTCCACCGAGCTTGACTACATAACACGCGCCAATACCGCAATCCTCAATGGCCGCCTCCTCAGCGTCATCGACCACCTCATTGGTGCCGTGAAGGCATCGCTCGCTGAGCTGGGCATCTCTTCCCCACTGATGGTCGTGAAGGGCGATGGATCGCTGGTAAACGAAGCTGTCGCGCGAATGCGACCGGTGGAAACCATCCTCTCCGGCCCCGCAGCAAGTGTCGTAGGCGCCCGTTTCCTGACCGGCATCCAGCACGGGTTGGTCATCGATATGGGAGGAACGACGACGGATGTGGCACGAGTATCCGGGGGAATGCCTGAAATCCATCCTCAAGGGGCGGCGATAAATGGGTGGCGCACGTGCGTTAAAGCCGCCGACATCGTCACTGTCGGCCTCGGGGGCGACAGTCACATAAATTTCACGCCGGATCGCAAACTGACAATCGGCCCACGCCGGGCAATTCCGTTGTGCTTTCTGGCAACCGCCGACAAAAACGCCCGTGACCAGCTCATGCAGCTCGACACGCTGGCAATTCCTGATCATACCACTGCAGCGGGGCTCGATTTCTTCGTCGCATTGGCAACCCCTGATGACGTAATCGGCATTGCGGACCGCGACATTCGCACACTGGAGAAACTTCAGGATGGAGCACTGTCGCGAGCTGTCCTCGCGCGACGCCTCGGCCTGCAATCACCGCAACTGCTGCGCACCGCAGAACTGGAAGCAGCTGGCTACATCATACGCAGTGGCCTTACTCCAACCGATATTCTGCATATGACTGGCGAATTCACCCGCTGGGATACGGAGGCGGCACAGGCAGCCATCAACATTTTCGCCGAGCTCTACGGTGAAGATCCGCAGAGCATCATTGGACGTATCCGCGAAGAAATCGTACGCAAACTCACCATGCTTGTTATAACCTCATCGTGCAAGCTGCCAGTGCACAACGATGACACATGTGATCCACTGTGCCGCATGTTGCTCAACTGCGCACTCGACATCACCGACGGCCCAATAAATGTGGATATTCAGTATCCCGATACAATCGTCGCCATCGGCGCACCAGTTAAACCATTTTTCCCGGACGTTGGCCAGAAACTCTCGACACAGGTTACAATACCGGAGCACGCTGAGGTCGCTAATGCACTCGGTGCGATAGCATCCGAGATCATTGCGACAGAGACGGTTGTCGTACGACCAGGCGAGATGGGAAACTACGTTGTGCACAGCCGCGACGACCGGACGGAGCATGTTGAGATCGATGAGGCCATAACTTTTGCAGAAAGTACTGCAGCCCGCATCGCCAGCGCACAAGCACAACAGGCCGGCGCAGGTACCCCACGCACAAGCACGGAAATTGACAGACGCGAGGTACGTATAGCGGACGGGAGTGTGCAACTGGTGGAGGTTCACGTTCACGCGACTGCAGCCGGTAGACCGACGCTCACGACGCCAAAACTATCCGTATAACAATCGGGGAATGAAATGCTCAAACGACTTGATCAGATGACAAAAACCGAGGCCGAAGCACTGATGGCACAGTCCGACATCGCATACCTTCCATTGGGCCCGACCGAGGGCCACGGGTCACACATGCCGATGGGATGCGACTGGTATGTCGCCACTGCCGCGGCGATGATGCTGGCTGAACGCACTGGAGGCATCGCCATGCCCCCCGTGACGTATAACTGGCCGGGTGGCACCTGTGGCTTCAAACCCACAATTGCCATCCCGACGACGCTGCAAATGGAACTCGTCAAAGCATTGGTGCGTGAACTCTGGCACCGCGGTTTCCGACGAATATTCTGTGTCTCCATCCACTGTCCGAATACAGCAGGGGTCGGCGAAGCGCTCCGCGAACTCTGGGAGTTCGATAATATCCCGTCGCTCATGCTCGATCCATATGCCAGAATCGACATGGAGAAATGGGCACAACGCATCTCGAATTTTGACGGAGCATTCAAAGAAGCATGTATGTCGTACGCTGCCATGAAAGTCCTCGGGTGGGAGGAATTCATCCCCGATCTTACCGAGCTTGAGGACGAATACGCAGATGCGCTTGGCCGCGATCTGCCTGACGCCGTGAAGCGAATAACAGAATATGGAATGGTCGGGTACCACTACACCGACGACCTCCAGCACCAACCGCCACGCAAAGGCCTCAGTGTCGAGCTCGGAATGGAAATGCTTGAGGAAGCTGTCGCCAGTCTTGAAGACGCAGCCGAAGACATGGCTGAATATCTCAAATATCTCGAGAAAATCGGCAAGTTAGCTCCAACGCCACATGCGTAAGAAATTACTCATAAATACATAGCACGATGGTCAGGGTGTTTGAAGGTATGCTCAAAGACTCAGAACTCACCCCCATGTACAGACAATGGGCTCAGGCCAAGCGGGATCATCCCGATGTCCTGATTCTTTTCCGGATGGGCGATTTCTATGAAATGTTTGGGGAGGACGCTGAAGTCGCTTCACGCGTTCTCGGCTTGACACTCACCAGCCGCAGGATGGGCGATACGCGAATGCCCATGTGTGGTGTTCCGCACCACGCCATAGATCGCTATCTGCGCGTCCTCATCGCAACCGGCATGAGAGCTGCAATCTGCGAACAAGTCGAAGACCCGAAGAAGACAAAGGGCCTTGTCCGACGCGAAGTGACGCGCATAGTCACTCCAGGCACCCTGATGGAAGATGAACTCATGCAGGGAAGCGCTCATAATTTCCTTGTATCGGTTGATATGGTCGGCGATGCCTATGGAGTGGCTGCAGTCGATGTGTCAACCGGCGACTTCATCGTGACACAGATCGACCAGCGAATTCGCAAAGGCAGTCAATCCATTCCGCTGCCCGAAACTGTCCCCAGCGGCATTGACCCTACCGTCATGGCAATGATTGACGAGCTTGTCCGCCTGCAACCGGCCGAAGTCGTGCTGAGCGAACGCGTTGCAACAGATACGCGCACCAACGAAATCATAGCTAACTACGTGGAAGCTCCCATCCACCGCATCCCGGATGAGCCATCATTTACTACGCCCGCCATTCAGCTGCGCGAGCATTTCGGCGTCAGTACTCTGCTCGGCTTCGGTTGCGACGACAAACCTGCAGCCATAGCCGCAGCAGCGCAGGCGCTCAAATATCTCAAGACAACGCAGATGGAGGCAATGCCCAGACTGACGGGCATTACAACCTACTCAACCGATGATTTCATGGTCATCGACGCATCAACGCGACGCAATCTTGAACTCGTCCAGTCACTACGTGACGGCGGGCGTCATGGAACGCTGCTTGAACTGCTCGACAATACCGAGACGCCCATGGGCGCGCGGATGCTCAAATCGGCGATATTACAGCCGCTTCTGAGCGTGGATGCTATACACGCACGCCTCGATGCCGTCGACAACTTCGTAAGCAACAGCATTCTCACCGATCAGCTTCGCCAGCGCCTGCACGCCATCTACGACCTCGAACGCCTCGCAACCCGCGCGACCGCCGGAAGAGCCAACGGCAAAGACCTCCGCGCACTCTGTGTGTCGCTGCGGCAACTCCCAGATATTCGCGCCGAACTGTCAAACGCCACGGCACCGCTGCTGACTGCGTTTATGGATCGCATCGATCCGCTCGAAGATGTCGCCGATATGCTTGACCGAGCAATCGTTGATGAACCTCCTGTCCTCATCACTGAGGGCCGTATCATACGCGAAGGCTACAGCGAGGCGCTTGATGAACTCCGGGACGCCGCCGCGCATGGACGCGAATGGATTACACAGCTTCAAGAGGGCGAACGTGCCCGTACAGGCATCAAATCACTGAAGGTTGGTTATAACAGAGTCTTCGGCTATTACATCGAAGTCAGCCGGGCCAACTCAGACCTGGTGCCTGACGATTACCAGCGGAAACAGACTCTCGTTAACGGTGAACGCTTCATAACTCCGGAACTCAAAGAGAAGGAAGCGAAAATCCTAGGCGCTGAAGAGCGCAGCCAGGAGATGGAATACAGTCTCTTTGTTGAGATTCGTGAACGCGCCGCCGCAGTCAGCGATCAGATATTGGCAACCGCACGAGCTGTGGCAGAACTTGATATGCTTGTGTCACTTGCGCTCGCTGCGATTGAGAATAGCTACATAAAGCCTGATGTGGATGAGGAGGATGCACTTGTCATCATCGATGGCCGGCACCCGGTGGTCGAGCGAACGTCAGCAGGCGAGTTGTTTGTGCCTAATGACGCGCATCTCAACTGTCGAGACAGCCGATTGCTGATAGTGACAGGGCCAAATATGGCTGGGAAATCCACGTATCTGCGGCAAGTTGCACTCATCGGCCTTATGGCGCAGATTGGGTCTTTTGTGCCAGCACGCTCATGCCGTATTGGCGTCCTTGACCGTATATTCACCCGCGTCGGCGCGAGCGATGACCTGGCTACGGGCCAGTCAACCTTCATGGTCGAGATGACTGAGGCCGCCAATATTCTACAGAACGCAACCGATCGCAGCTTGATTGTACTCGATGAACTCGGACGCGGCACATCAACTTATGATGGCATGTCACTGGCCTGGGCGGTGGCAGAATATATTAACGAGCAGATCGGTGCGAAAACGCTTTTCGCAACTCACTATCATCACCTGAATGAGCTCGAGGGCATTCTGGAGGGTGTACGTAATCTGAGAATTACTGTGAAAGAACAGGGGGAGGACATTATCTTCCTGCGCAAAATCGTTCCCGGCGGTACCGATCGCTCATATGGCATTCAGGTCGGCCGCCTCGCCGGACTCCCTGCCCCAGTTATAGAGCGCGCACGCGAAATACTCCACACTCTTGAACAGGAGGACATCGCCGCTGGTCCGAGCAAACAGGCTGCGCAGAAGGTCGCGCCTACGGTACAACTGCAACTGTTTGAAGGAGTTCGTGATCCCGTGGTTGAGGAGCTCAAGCGCCTTGACCTTGATACCATGGCGCCCCTTGAAGCATTAATGAAACTCAAAGCATTGCAGGACGAGGCAAAGTGCGAGAGTTCATAGTAAAAAATGCCCCCGAACTATGCCGGGGGCATCACTGTTTTTCGCACAAAAACACCGCGCACAAATCGCCTAGAGCCAGCCGCGCCTTCTGAGTGAGGTATGGTCGCCCTCGCGATCCATAAGATCAAGCGTATCAAGTACTTTCCCAGTACCCATTGCCACAGACGAAATGGGATCTTCAGGCACATGGACCGGAATTCCTGTTTCCAGATAGATCAGCCTGTCAAGCCCACGCAACAGAGCGACGCCACCGGTGAGGGTAATCCCCCGCTCAATAATGTCGGCTGCAAGTTCGGGCGGCGTGCGTTCAAGCAGCGTCTTCACTGCCTCGACAATGTGACTGACGTTTTCAGCCATCGCTTCGCGTACTTCGTGCGAACTGACAACTACAGTCTTCGGCAGGCCCGACACGATGTCAAGCCCACGCACCTCCATCTCAAGTTCTTCCTCAAGATCAAATGCTGAGCCGATCTCATGCTTGATAGTCTCGGCCGTGCGTTCACCTATATCGAGGCTGTACACATGACGGATATGCCGGATGATAGCCTCGTCGAGTACAGTACCACCGACGCGAAGCGAGTCACTCACCACGATGCCACCAAGAGAGATTACCGCAACATCCGTCGTTCCACCACCGATATCGACGACCATGTTGCCACCGGGGCTCGCAATAGGCAGTCCGACACCAATTGCCGCAGCCATGGGTTCTTCAATCGGAATCGCCCGACGCGCTCCAGCAGCCTTTGCTGCCTCAAGTGCGGCTCGCTCCTCAACTGCAGTGGCGCCAGAGGGAATGCAGATGACAACCAAAGGCTTCACGAACCTCGCCCGTGGCCCCAGGGCCTTGCGGATCAGGTAACGCAGCATTTCACGCGTCACGGTATAATCAGCTATAACGCCGTCACGGAGCGGGCGGATAGCGACGATATTGCCTGGAGTACGTCCAAGCATCTCACGCGCTTCATGCCCCACGGCAAGGACTTTGCGGCTGTGTTCACGGATTGCAACAACCGAGGGCTCACGCACGACAATGCCGCGCCCTCTGGCGAAGACGATGATGCTCGCAGTACCAAGGTCAATTCCTAGTCGATCACCGATTCCGAACATCGCGGGCTTTCATGTCCTCTGCGCTTCTGGTGGTGGTAATGTCGGCGTTCAATCCTCGGAGCTTCACGTCTATATCTTCGTACCCGCGATCAAGAAAATCAGCACCGCTGATTTCAGTGTATCCGTCGGCAGCGAGCCCCGCGAGAACTAAAGCGGAACCAGCACGTATGTCTGTTGCCTCAACTGGCGCGCCATAGAGCTTTGGTACTCCGCGGATGATCGCTACATTATCCTTGACCTGTATATTGGCGCCCATACGGTTCAGCTCGTCAGTGTAGTTGAAACGCCCGTCAAAGATCGTCTCTTCGACCACACTCGTACCGACCGCAACCGCGCCCAACACTGCTGCATTTGGTTGCAGGTCCGTCGGGAATCCGGGATACGGTGCAGTATTGACCTCGAACGCGCGCGGCCTGCCGTCGGCCACTACGCGCACCGTGTCGGTACCGACCTCAAGCTTAAGCCCGCTTGCGCTCAGCATTTTAAGCACAACGGTCATATGCCGCGGTTCTACTGATAGGAGGGTGATGTCCCCACGTGCCGCACCGCAGGCCATCATGAATGTGCCTGCTTCCATGCGGTCAGGAATCGACCGGAAAGTGCACTCGCGCAGTTTTCGAACACCGCGAATGACCATGATGTCCGTGCCTATTCCGCGAATGTCAGCGCCGGCCTTCTTGAGGAACTTCTGGCAGCAGATGACCTCCGGCTCGCGAGATGCGTTTTCTATGACAGTAACGCCCTCAGCAAGACAGGATGCAAGCATGAGGTTGATCGTCGCACCAACACTGCGATAGCGACTGTCCATGAGGATGTGTGTGCCGACCAGCTTCTGTGCTGTTGCGCGCATGACACCATGGCGTTCCTGCACAACTGCACCCAGAGCTTTAAAGCCGCTGATGTGGAAGTCGACGGGGCGCGAACCTATCACACACCCGCCGGGCAAGGGCACCTCTGCTTCACCAAAACGTCCCAGAAGCGCACCTGCAACATAAAACGACCCCCGCATCTTCCTGACCAGATCATACGGGGCACTGAGGGAGGTGATGTTTGTGGCGTCAATACTTAGATCTGATTCGGCTATGAATTCACACTTGGCACCAAGTGCACGCAACATATCTATCATCGCGCATATATCATCTATGCGAGGGACGTTTTCTATAATACACTGGCCTTCAACCAGCAGAGCTGCGGCAAGCAGCGGCAGTGAGGCATTCTTTGAGCCGCTAATGGTTACCTCGCCTTGCAGAGGTCTGCCGCCATGTATCCGAATGGTTGCCAATCCTTCGCCCTCCCTGTACCGTTCAAAACTGTATCGATGCTGCGTATGGTGTTTGA
>CAYSRY010000033.1:14694-16317 GCA_964433395.1 uncultured Armatimonadia bacterium
CGGACCGCCGGTGCCCTATTATCCGAGCAACCCAGCTTTTTCGGCAGTTTGCAGGCGATTTATGGCACGCGCCAAGGCCGCTCGCGCACGATCATGATCCACGTCCACAGACTGACCTGCTCCCTCGTAGCGGAGCCCCAACCGTTTGCGCGCACGTTCAACGGCTGCATTTGCTCGCGACACATCTATCGCTGCCGCTGGCTCTGCAGCGTCTGCCAGCAGCGTCACTTGATCATCGTGAACTTCGACGACACCGCCCGCGACTGCAAACAGGTCATCACCAGCAACAGTGTGCAGTGTGACTATCCCCACACCAATGTTACTTAATAGGGGTGCATGACCAATGTGTACCCCTATATATCCGTCAATAGCGGGCACCACAACACTATCCACAATTCCGGTATATTGTACACCAGATTGGGTCACAATCTCAACTCTTAATTGCGTTGGCATCGTTGCATCCGTCATTTGCACGCATTTCGTGCCACATACGGAGTGGCACAATTACGACGAGCATCAGCTTAAACGTTATCGTCAGACACGTGTCCGTTCACGCTCGACGTCCCCGATGGTGGCTTTCATGCGGAAAGCCTGCTCAGGCAGGTCATCATAGGCTCCGCTCAGAATCGCCTCAAATCCCTCAATGGTATCAGCTATGGAGACGTATGCGCCAGGCATAGATGTGAACTGCTCAGCGACAAACATCGGCTGCGTCAGGTATTGCTGCACGCGCCGAGCCCGTGATACTGTCTGTCGATCCTCATCTGAAAGTTCATCAATGCCGAGAATTGCAATAATGTCGCGCAGATCCTTGTACCGCTGCAATATCTGCTGGACATTACGAGCAACACGATAATGCTTATCCCCAACCACGTGTGGGTCAAGCAGGCGCGAGCTGGACTCCAACGGGTCGGCAGCGGGATAGATGGCCTGCTGGAAGAGTTCGCGAGACAGATGGATAGCTGCGTCAAGATGTGCGAATGTAGCAACCGGCGCAGGATCAGTATAGTCATCTGCAGGCACATAGACTGCCTGAACAGAAGTAATAGACCCTTTAATCGTTGAAGTAATACGCTCCTGCAGCTCACCCATCTCACTATCCAGCGTTGGCTGGTAACCTACAGCCGAAGGCATGCGCCCGAGAAGCGCTGAAACCTCGGAGCCAGCCTGTGTGAAGCGGAAAATATTGTCAACGAAAAGCAACACGTCCTGACCTGCCTGATCTCGAAAATATTCGGCCATCGTTAAAGCAGTCAATGCAACACGCAGACGCGCGCCAGGCGGCTCATTCATCTGCCCAAACACGAGGCAAGTCTGGCTGATAACGCCAGATTCCTGCATCTCAAGAAGCAAGTCATTGCCCTCGCGCGTCCGTTCACCAACTCCACCGAAAACGGAAACACCCTCGTGCATCGTCCCTACGTTATGGATCAACTCCATGATCAATACTGTTTTGCCGACACCGGCACCACCAAAAAGCCCAATCTTGCCACCACGTGGGAATGGACAAAGCAAGTCGACGGCTTTAATGCCAGTTTCAAACTGCTCCTCAGAGACATTCTGCTCCACGAAGCTCGGTGGCTGACGATGAATCGGATGATGCTCAGCCGCCTCCACTGGCCC
>CAYSRY010000033.1:16327-18667 GCA_964433395.1 uncultured Armatimonadia bacterium
TGCCCGACAAACCCCGCTGCCGGTCGGGGTCACGCTGCCCGAGCACATCAAACATTCTGCCGAGTGTCTGCGGCCCAACAGGTACGGTGATCCCGGCTCCCGTGGCTTCCGCTGCCATTCCGCGAACCAAGCCGTCCGTGTTGTCCATCGCGACGCAACGCACGGTATCATCGCCAAGATGCTGCGCAACCTCAACAATCAGACTGATGTCATGATCTTCGTCAACGATTTTGATGGCGCTGAGCAGTTCAGGTAGAGTATCCGAAGGGAAACGGATATCGACTACCGGACCCCGCACCTGTGTGACTTTACCTGTCGCCATCGCTGTGAACCTTTCTGAAGTCGTCCGCGTTAAGCCGTTGCAACAGTGCGTAGTTTTGCAGACCGACCATTGCTGTATTTGACTATCAATGCCGTTTCAGAAGCCATCAACCACCCAAAGCTTCTGCTCCACTGACGATTTCTAGCATTTCGTCCGTAATCTTCTGTTGGCGGGCGCGGTTGAGCTCTTTAATCAGGTGCCCCTTCAGTTCTTCTGCATTATCAGTTGACGCGGTCATCGCAACCATCCTCGCAGCATTCTCCGAGGCCAAAGCCTGCAGAAGATAATACCGCAACTCTGCATCAACAGCCATTGGGATGAGCGTATTGATGATCGCCGCCGGATCTGGTTCGAGAATGTACTCCACTGCGGCATGGCACTCTCCAGTGTTTTCTTCCACTGGAAGCAACTGACGCACTATTGGAATATGCCGTGATGTGCTCTGGAACTCGGTGTAGGCGATGTGCAGGCTGCTCAACTGGCCAGTGTCAAAATGCTCGCGGATTTGGCGCGAAGCGCGTGCGGCAATATCAGCATCCGTCATGTCACGCAGAGCTTCATATCTGTCAATGATACTCATGCCACGCCGTTCACAATGCGACACCGCTCTGGCGCCTACAGGTATCACATCGACAATACACGGAGCATTGCGAACGAAGTCTTCAGCAAGTTTCAGTATGGTGCTGTTATAACTGCCACACATACCGCGGTCACCGGCCACAATTATAAGGCCACGCCGCGTCTCTTCCTGCACGGGTACAAGATAGGGGTGCTCGATAGGCGTCTCGCTCGCACTTATTCTGCCAATAATACCGGTGAGCTTGTTGAAGTACTCACGCCGCTCTTCTACACGCTGTTGCACACGCCGCAACTGCACAGCAGAAACCATGCTCATAGCCCTGGTTATCTGCCATATATTCTCTGTAGTCCGGATTTTTCGACGCAGTAAGCGTAGATTCTTAGGCATAGGACCTACTCAACACACTCTATATCAAACGGAGTCGCATTATCAGGATCATCAAGATGATCCTGGTGTAGTTTGTCCTTGAAATCCTGTAGTGCAGCCTCCAGATGCGCAGACAGGTCATCTGACAGGACACCGGTCTCATTCAGTTTGTTCTCAATCTCTGGGTAGCGTTCGTGCACGAACTCGAGCAGTTCATGTTCAAGTTGGGTAATCGATGAAACCTTTACGTCATCCCAATAGCCTTTAGTGCCAACGAAAATCGTGATGACCTGCTGTGTCACAGACATCGGCACGTATTGGTCTTGCTTCAGGACCTCAGTCATTCGATCGCCGCGTTTGAGAATGTGCTTGGTGTCCTCGTCCAGGTCAGATGCAAATTGTGAAAAAGCCCGATACTCGCTGTATGAGGCCAGATCCAGTTTCAGCCGCCCCGCCACACTGCGCATCATTTTTGTCTGCGCACTGCCACCAACTCGCGAAACACTGAGGCCGACACTGATGGCTGGTCTGACACCAGCGTAGAACAACTCCGGCTCAAGGTAAATCTGACCATCGGTAATCGAAACCAGATTCGTGGGAATATATGCCGAAAAGTCGCCCTCTTCCGTCTGGATTACGGGCAATGCGGTAAGTGACCCTCCGCCCTCTTCGTCACTCATCTTGGCAGCTCGTTCCAGCAGCCGCGAATGCAGGTTAAAAATGTCTCCAGGATACGCCTCGCGTCCAGGGGGCCTGCGAAGCAGCAGACTGATCTGCCGATATGCTTTGGCATGTTTGGTCAAGTCATCATACACAACCAAAGCGTCGCCGCCAGCATCACGAACATGCTCACCAATTGAGCAGCCAGCATACGGCGCGATATACTGAACCGCAGCGGAATCCGCAGCTGATGCAGCTACGATACAGGTGTACTCAAGAGCACCGTATTCCTCCAAAACCGCAGCTATACGCCGGATCGTTGAGGTCTTCTGCCCTATTGCAACGTAGACACATTTCACACCGGTATCCCGTTGGTTAATGATGGTGTCTATCGCAATAGCTGTTTTGCCGG
>CAYSRY010000034.1:0-18483 GCA_964433395.1 uncultured Armatimonadia bacterium
GCTATACCGCATCGCTACCGTCTATCTCCGGCCTACGCCTCCCTCCATTCGATGAAAGCGTAGACCGGTTAGATTGACAGTGAGTGAGACTATTCTCTCCTGTTGCTCTCTACCACTATCAGCGGCTCACCTGCACGGGGACAATCCCCTGTGTCTGTTGGCCGCTAGCGGTCACAGCATTGATGCTTATCAGATACCGACCAGCGGGTACACGAGCACCAGCGCTATTGGTCAGATTCCAGACCTCATTGTTGACACCGCTTGCAGCTATCGTCCCACTTGTAACGACCTTCACTTCGCGACCGCTTATGTTCATCACTCTCATCGATACCGTTGCTGGTGCGGAAAGCGAGTATGTCACAGCGACATTTCCGCTCGACGCTTGCGCAGCACTGACGCCAGAGATAGCGAGAGGTGCGTTGG
The DNA here is from genome assembly GCA_964433395.1 of uncultured Armatimonadia bacterium. Lineage (GTDB taxonomy): Bacteria > Armatimonadota > Zipacnadia > Zipacnadales > UBA11051 > UBA11051. The sequence goes on from CAYSRY010000034.1 coordinate 424, forward strand.
TACGGCTGCTCACTTCCAGGGCGAACCGGCGGGATTGTCCAGCTATACTCTGATAGGTATAGGCTTGCATTGTGCGCGCGTAAAGTCGTTCGCCCGTGGCTGTATCGACTAGTGTCACCTGTTTGTCATTCGGGACTCCCGACAAATCAGGAAGTGCGATCGTAACTGGCATGTCGCCGAGTGTATTGACGACTTCGAACTGCCAAGTCTCCACATTCGTTGCAGTGGAGCGCAAATCATATGACAGCTTCTGTCCGTCATCACTGACAAAGTACATGTCTATACCGGCACCGATGGCCGGCGGATTTATAAGCTGGCCACCGTTCGGCAGCATGCCAGCCGCTTTAACGATGCCAGCAGCACCGCAACTGTCAGTACATCCGGCACCTGATGCCTGAATGGCGATCACGTAGTCGCCGTCGGCGAGACTAAGTTCGTTACTTTCGTCCGCCGCTGCAGTGGTGGTCGTCAATGGGTTCACACGTACGCTGCGTGCCGTTGTTGAGTACATCCAGAAGCCAGCACCATCGGGAATGGATGTGATGAATCCAAATCCAGAGACTTCAGCAACTGGTCGGTAGCCTCCAATACTGCGATCGTAAATGAAACCATAGTCATTGACACTGCCACCAGCTGAAATTCCTAGATTTGCCCAGGGCAGCGCAGCTGCGTAAGGATTACCAACCATTGTCCAGCCTGAACCGATACTCAGGTCAAAACCCACCGTGGGCGCAACCTGCGTTCCCGCAATGTCATTTGATATTGCAGTGGCAGGCTTAACCCAGTATCCACGTCCTGGAGCCAGCTGTAGCAGTGGGTGAGTTGGGAGCGTGTTTGTTATCCACACCAACCCTTCGTTGTCCCACCGTGCGACTGGCGTTGCAGCTCCGAAAGCTGCGCGGAAGTCGGAATTTTCCGGTACAATCGGCACCGCCACCATGCTCAGCCCAGCCGGCAGACTGACGGTGTATAGGGGCACACCAATGAAGTTAACATTACTCATCTGCTCCAGCAATTCAATCTCGCGACTGGCTGGCCGGAACTCGAAGCCTGTTTTCGTCGGTGTGATTGTGTACCGCCCCTGCGGCAATGCAGCAAACAGGTACTGGCCCGAGACACTGGTGCTGACTTGTGTTTCCTCAAGCGTATCCATGTTCGTTGCCATAACCGTCACCGCTTGCATGCGATCCCCGGTTGACGTCTGGGCCACACCACTGAGAGTGTGCGTTGCTATGCCAGCGGTGAAATCAACATTGAGAGCTGGTGACGGCCCAAGGGTTACATTTCTTGATGCCGGGACGAAATCAAAACCGTCAAGTATTGGCACAACGGCATACTCATTCGCCGGCAGATCCATAATGAGGTAGTCACCATTTGCATCGGTTACGTCTGACTTATCGCCGGCAGTGACAAGCACACCCGGCTTACCTGCACCAACGGCGTCAACAATGTGGCCAGAAACATCGTACGCTGGTTGGCCGATAAAGTTGATACCTGTGGAGTCGGGCGGAACTGTAACGGCCGTCTGCTGTGGGGTGAAATACCATCCACGAAGTACGGCATGCACTGTGACATTACCATCAGCCACACCAGTTATTGTGTAGTCACCATTTGCATCGGTCGTGGCCTCGAGTTCGCCAGCCACAACTCTCACACCCGCCAGAGGCAGCGAACCGGCACCGCTCTGGGTAACACGTCCACTGATGCTTGAAGTTGGCACCCCTGCCGTGATGAAACTCCATGATGTCGCCCGTGGATTATTACCAAGATCCTTGACAGCGACATCAACCCGCACATTGGCGAGGTAGTCAAACGGCTGGTCAGGAGTGAACTCTATTGTTGCTATTGCGGCTGTCCCCGTAATGGTGAAGTCGCCCGGAATGAGCTGACTGTTGACCGTCACGTTGAATGTGATTTCGCTCTTGGTCAGGTTAACGCCCGCACCGGTATCCTGCGCCACAAAGCTGATCTTTGTGTTCCGAGCCACATCGGTAGCACCATTGGCCGGGAACAGATTGCTGATGATGGGCGCTTCGCCATCGGTTGATGTGGCGCCGTTCGAGACGGCTGAAGCAACGCTCTCATTCGAGCCATCAAAAGCTCTGACCATGTAGTAGTATTCGGTACCATCGATGGCAGTCTGGTCCCGGAATGTTGTTGTTTGTGCGGGAACCGTTCCCACTGTCGGCGGTGCAAAGAGAGCTGGATTGGTTGAACGATAAATGTGATATTCAATTACGTCGTTGTTATTAGCGCCATCGTCCCCAGACAAGCCCCATGACACGTCAAGTGTGCCGCCAATTGCGGGGTTGGTCGCTGTAACGGCGCCCGTTGGCGCCCCTGGGGCAATATTATCCAGCGGAATGACCGGACCTTCCTGGTTTGAACGACCGGACTCCGCAGCTGTATCAATGGCTGTCACCACATAATAATACGCGGTACCATCCTGTGGTGCGCTCACTGAAAGCGTCGCATTATCCTTTGTGTTGTATGCGGCTGCGCCGGTTGCTGGAATCGTCTGTATGAGTGATGTTGCCCCAAACTGCCCTGCAACTGTGGAACGATACAATTGATATGATATGACGTCATTCGCACCGCCACCGTCATCGGCACTCCCACTGAACTGCACATCGACGGACCCGCCGTTGTCAGCCGGAGTGTCCTGCACGAGCAGATTCAGCGGCGCTGTCGGCGGCTCGTCGACGACCGGACCATTGTAGCGCGCCGGAAGAACGCCTGTCAGCGGCAAACGCGCACGATCGGAGTCATCTGAGGCCAGGAAGAAGTATGTATGGGGCGTTCCCTGGATCAGACCACTTATTGTAAACCGATACAGAGCGCCGTTTGTGTAGTCGCTGTCGGTCGCATCGACTTTTGTCATCTCATGCTCAACGTCGTCGATATAGACCCTAACGTACTTCGGTGGATTGCCGGCTACACCGGCAAATCGGTCGGTATCTGTGTAGATAACACTATATGTGAACGTCGTCGCGCTGGTCCCTGTGTTTGGGGATAGTCCAGGCGGATCAGTGGGATCAGTGCCATCATCAGTGGCCTCAAATGACAGCGTTGGTGGCGTGTTGGCCACAACCGTCGGGCCAGCCACAGAAGGCTCATATGTACCAGGAACAGCAGCGATCTCCGGCCCACTGAATATCAGCGGGTCGCCGGGGGCTGTCACCGGGAAGCGGGCCTTGCCATCAGATGCTTGCGCATAGAATATGTGGGTACCCTCAGCCAACTTGGTCGGCTGCGTCTTGTACGTGGCCCCATCGGTATAGACATTGTCATTTGCTGGATCCGGCGTCATGTCGAGAACCATCGCCGGGGTTGTAGCAGTACCGTCAATGCCAAGTCGGATCAAGGCAGGAGGATCATTCTCTTGATCTTCATATGTCACTGAGAATGTAAAGCCCGTTGCGGTCGTTCCATCAGCACCACCTGTTGTACTCTGAGGGGTGAAGCGGAAATCTCGCAGTATTGGAGCGGTATTTTCACGGACCTCGGGCCCTTCAAAATAGCCACTGGTTGGGTACCGGATTCCCTCGCCCTCAATTTTCACGTTGGAATCGTTCGGGAAAAGCCAGCTGCCCCAATCGTCAGTGAACTCAAAGTAATAGCGGTGTACGCCTGCCCCGAGTTCAACATTAGTGGCGGTGTTGAAAATATAGGTTGCACCATCAGCATAGTCGACATCAAGACTGTCCTTGGGCGACATAGTGCCTCTGAACCACTGCGCAATCCGGAAAGTTGTCCCGGAAACCACACCATCTGCGGTGAGATCCGTACCTGCTGCGAGACTGAGGGTATTGCCTGTATTCCCCATGATTTGATACGTGTGGCCGGCGCCTGCACCAGTGAGTATCTCAATGTAGTAAGGTATCTCGGCGGAGACAAGGGCATTGTCGGCGTACAAACGACTGCTGACCGTATTGTAAGTCAATGTATCGGTGCCTGCGGTTACAATACTTGTGCGCCCAAGCGGCTCTCCGAAGAGATCCACCACAATTCGGGCATAGAGCGGACGATCGCCCATCGCAGTGCGCCCAAATGTACCGCTAAGCACTTCGCCATTGACGTCCTTATAATCTACCTGGAACTGGAAGTTTTCACCAGCACGGCCTGCAGCAGGGCTGACTAGCTCGCTACTGAGAACTGGAGGTGTGTTGACGCGGAACCAGTAGTAATCCTCACCAGCTGCGCTGGTCGGAACGCCGGGCTGGCCGAGCGTCGTGCTGAACGCATCCTGGCCTGGATCGTAGTAAGCGCCACCACCAGGCTGATTATAGACGCCTGGTCGATTCGGGAATGTGGTTGTGCGCGTCCCGTCATTAGCGACAAAGTAGTAGTTGTAATCGCCAGGTCCACCGCCCCCCGGCAACTGCTCGGGAGTTGTCTGGAACTGGAAGACGCAACCTCCGCCACTAACGTTATAAGATGTGTCAGCGGGATTCAACTGCTCCATTGTGTAAGCCTGCCACGATCCGGGATTGTTTCCGCCGTCATTTCTGCGGATAAATACACGAATGAATGCAGGCGCGATGTTCTGGGACTGCCAGTAGTTGATACGCAACGTATACGTAGTGCCATTCGTCCACTTGCCGCCACGGAACGGTGTCAGTGACGTATTCGGGAAGATATTCATGAAGTTGGGCAGAATCGTGTCGTCGTTTGTGTATCTCTGGGGCGGATTGGGTCCACCGTTGAAATCCAATGTGAACGGGCTTGTAATCAGGCTGCCATTCAAACCAAAAGGATCAGGGTTGAAACCGGACCCAGGCCTGATCGTGCCACTCGGAAAATATGGATGAGCTGACAGAACCGGATCAACTTTTGGATACTTAGTCGGATCCTGTGAATTATATGGATAGCCGGAACCACCGGAGGCTCCATCACTATCGTTGTAACGCGTGTACACACGCGTTACCTCCACGTTGTCGGCTTCGTTGTTTACATGGTTCACGCGCAAATAATCATTATAGAGGGCCTGACCGGGTTGACCGACCTGTTCCCATGTATTGTGGCCATTTGGCGGGCTGAAATCGTCGCTGGCAAGGAATTCATAGGTGTGACCGCCAGCGGCAAGCGAGACATAGTTGTTCGACATCGGTCGGCCACGCAGACCGTGTGCAAATCGGTCCAGCTCGTCATCGCCGCCCGGATCGTATGGGAAGAGCAATATGTTGTCGATGAAGCGTTTGTAGTCTGTCGGCAGGATGTCGTAGAAGTAAACCATCCCGTCATTGTAGTTGGTGTCAGACGGGTCTTCTTTGTGCATGAATCGCGGTCTCGTGCGATCCCCATCTATGATGAGCACCGTCTCGGGATCCTGCCCGCCCCAGTTTGAATCCCAGCCGACGCGATCGAGACTGTGTTTGTCATCCCAGCGCGTATATGACCAATCGTCATCGAGACGATCTCCAGCGAGACGATAGCGTGTTGCCGGGTTGTTGTCATAGTCCCAATAGTCATATTCAACAAAAGTGTAGCCACTGCCATGACCAGGTGGATAAGCACCATAGCGTCCTGTCCGCGGACGAAGGTTGCTTCCTGAATTTTTGCGGCCATAGCGGACGCGGAAGCGGAAGCGCGAGCTGCCGGTTCCATCATCGGGCGTGATTTCAACAGGGTCGACACTGAGGGGATCGATGCCCTGAGCGTCACCGCTGAACCACTGGAGATAGTCCTGATTATCATGGACTGTGGTCACGTCAAATTGGCCCGAATCCAGCGCAGTGCTGCCACTGGAAGTCGTAATAGTGCCAGTGAACCTGCCCGTGTCATCATTTGCCTCGCCCGTGAGCATTCCATTTGTGGCAAGAGCGCGCCCGCGATCGGCACAAATGGTGCCAGTATGTGGGACATTCCACATATCATATCCGGCGAATGGCCCCACGGTATAGAGCACTGTGATTGAGGAACTGGAAGAGGAGACCGTGTGGCGAGCGATACCGAGTTCCGTCATCGAAGCGGTGTCAGTCGGAGCTGAACCGCCCACAATCTGATAGGAACCGGCGGAAGTACTCAGCGACAGATTCGTGAGAGATTCCGAAGTTGGATTCCATGTCACCAGACAACGGAAATACCGTTCGGAGTTGGCCGATGCCGGGTTAGGCCAGATATAGGCCCCACCGTACCCGGCGGCAATATCGGCGGCAAATAGGCTCGCCGCACCTCCGAGTGCCATGATGAGTGAAAGTAGAAGTGCATGTAAGATGCGCCTGTCCCGATGATTCACCTAGTGCATCCTCCCGTCTGGACCAGATAGGCCAGTTGGAAACGCAGCTACTGTTAGATTGCATCTGCTCTGTCGCACAAATGCGAACAGTTAAGTGCCCAACTCGTTTCGGACACCAAAAAGACTCGCAGGTGCAACACTCAGCGTGTTGACCCCGTACGCGTCAGCAAAAGCCATATTGATACTGGTGCAATTGTAACCAATCACTGTGTCAAAAGTCAACCTGAAAGGAATCCGGCTGCAATCGTTTCCTATCGCGCAGATTCTGCTGCTTTGAAACCCTCTAAAGACAGCAGCGCCCGCTTCTGAGCTGCACCGCCACCAAAGCCGCCAATCTGTCCATTACTGCCCACCACGCGGTGGCAGGGTATAAGAATAGGTACGGGGTTGTGGGCCATCGTCTGTCCGACGGCCCGGCTGGCGCTGCCCGCGCCGATTTGCAATGCGATCTGATTGTAGGACCGTACCTGGCCAATAGGAATAGTGGACACAGCGGTCAAGACGCTCTGGCGAAAATCTGACAGTCCCGCGAGGTCGATGGCCACTGTGAATTTGGTTCGACAGCCACAAAGGTACTGACGTATCTGCCAGTAGGCCTCGACTATGTCGTCTGTCCAGCCGAATCGCCATGAGACGGGCGCACGCAATAAAGCGAGCGCAGAGGCAAGCGTTCGCTGTGGCAACACAACCCGAATTATACCGGAATCCGATGCAGCAATGCAGCTCCATCCCCCTAACAACTCGCCACGTACCACCTCAGACGGTGGGAACCACACAGTACCCCAACTGCAATATTGCCTAGGCAGCTTGGATCGTGCCATTTTGAATGTACCTGATGATTTATTCGGCTTCTCTGTCTGGATTCCTCCAAAAGCCCAGCTACTATCAAATAATGTACGTCTCTTTGCACATTCAATCCGCGTCTATCTGTGGATTCCAGAAAACTGCCTGATCAAGCGCGCCCTCTTTGCCAAATTTCGCATGCCCATCAGCATAGCCATATATGATCCCATCACTATGGCGCTGGGGGCGGCGAATGTCTGTAAAGCAATTGGTGCTCGGATCCTCAGAACCGACCGAGACATCGCCACCTGATGCGTTGCAGATGTCGTTGCCTGGATCATTGATCCACCATTCCGTGCCCCCTGAACTATCCGTTGCCCCAAGACATTCGGGTGGTACATCGCCGATGACGATTTTCCTGGCTGAGTCAAAGAAACTGCCCTCGCTCAATCCCCAGCCGACGAGCCAGTTGTAGCCGTAACCAATATAACGGTCTTTGCGGTCGGGACAACGATAGATCTGCTTGTTGTGCGTATAGGCGTAGATGGCGTCATGCCAGTACAAGTCTCCAATGTGACCATATGGCAGCATTTCGTCATAATCCTGCGTATACATTTTGATAGCGAGACAAAGCTGCTTCACATTGGACAAACACGCCGTCTGACGGCCCTTGGCCCTGGCTCTGGCAAATACTGGCATCAGCATGGAAGCGAGTATCGAGATAATCGCAATGACGACAAGCAATTCTATAAGAGTGAAGCCAGATTTCAGCAAAGCGGTGCGATGCATTGATGCACGACCTCCCGACACTTTAGCACACTTGCTTCTGCAGTATTGATGAAACCTGGCAGGCTGATTTCCAAAAATGCCACCAGCAAAGGAGGCCGTGAGCCTGCAAAAATTCCCCCCATGCTATACAAGACAGAACGACGCAAGCACCATGATGTTCCATCTTTTTGCAGAAACCATGAAAAACACTGAGAGCCAATCCAGATGGAGGGCTCATTTAACCCTCCATCTGGCATCGATGCCCCACTATTAAATAATAGGCACCTCAATTGGTTTACCGATGCGTGCCGACTCGTTCGCCGCTATAGTTACTGCCGCTGTCTGCAGACCGGCCCTATAGGAACATGGGATTGGGCCGGTATCGCCGGTCTGAATGGCCTGCACAAAACAAGCGTCGATAGTTGGCGTCTCGACTGGTTCTGCCGTCACTTCCGGGCAATCATCGGGGGAAAGCTTGTTGCCTCCCGGTGCCCATTCGAGGATATGATCTTCAATGAGGAATTTCAGATCGTTGACGCCGCCGCCCTGTGTCATCATCGGACTGGTCACACACATGCCAATAGCACCATCGATGAATTTGAACAGAATGCCCTGAGCATCGGGAATGTCGAGATTCTCTACCTTGCCCATACAACGCAATGAGTATTGCGCATAAACCTCGGCAATCTCGCCCCCAATATAGCGCATCAGGTCGATCTGATGCGTAGTCTGCTCATGGAGTTGACCGCCGGACTGATCCATGACGCGCCACCATGGCACTCCCGGGAGACCGCCCCAGCGGTGGGCCGAGACCATACCGATTGTTTTAGTACTCAGGTATTTCCGGGCTCGCTGGGTAGAATCGAGCAGCCGCAGCTGATAACCTACACATGAGATTGCATGAGCCTTCTCAATTTCTTCTGCAATTTCGTAGCCCTTGTCCATATGCAGAACTACGGGTTTCTCAACGAAAATCGCGCAGCCTTTCCGCACAGCGAGGACTTCCGCGTCTTCGTGCGCAAAAGGTGGAACAATGACATACACGGCATCCGCATCTACTTCGTCGAGCATCCTGCGGTAATCCGTGTAAGCAGCTGCATTGTACTTCCCAGCAACTTCATTCGCTCTGTCTTCAGCCAAATCGCAAATGGCTACGATATTGGCTCCCTCGACGCTTTCCAAATTCCCCATGTGGGATTGCGCCATACCTCCCGCGCCTATAAACGCTATGCGGGTCTCATCTGCCATCTGAATGTATCCTCCTGCAATTCTGCGCACATGTCCGACCGTCTCTCATAATTTCCGCATGAAAATGATAATCCCTCCATGTTTTCCCTCGGCACCCACGCACTTCGATTGAAAGTGGCACATTGAAAGTTGATTGTGGTCCCAATTGCAGCGATAATGTGGTGGCTTACAAAAGGATTATGCCGTTGAGGTGAATAACGATGCCTCCACAAACTTACGTGGCAGTAGATACCGAAGCACTTGCGCACAATCTCAAAATAGCGCGTACACGTCTCCATGAGAAAGTTCGTCTGATGGCTGTCGTAAAAGCCAACGGATACGGTCATGGGCTGGAGCTTGCGGCATCGGCATTTGCGTCGGCTGGAGCCGACTGGCTCGGAGTAAGCTCGGTGGAGGAAGGCATCCGGCTTCGCGAGGCGGGACTGGACCTGCCAGTCCTCGTCTTCTTGCCTGCTTTGGGTGAGGACGTTGAAAATATCGTTGAGCATCGCCTCACCGGGACAATTGTGTCGCGGGACGGTCTGCTGCCATATGTACGGGCGACAGAAAAATTCGCTCGTGCGTGCGACGTCCATATATATATGGACACGGGCCTGGGGCGACTCAGCTCCGATGATTCCCTGCCAGATATTATTGCAGCTGCTGAGCCTTATATGCGCATCAATATCACTGGAGTCTACACGCATTTCGGCCCCGGCAATTCGGGAGCACTGCTTGCGGATTTCGACACCCTGCGTCCCGGTGCGTCGGGCAGAGCATTTGGCCGCATCGTCAAAGAAGCCATGGCGCGTGCTGCGACAGGCAGAATTGCGCTGCACTGTGCTTCGAGCAAACTTTTCCTTGAGGCGCCCGATCTTCACATGGACATGGTGCGTCTGGGCACAGTGCTGTATGGCCAGAAGCCAGCAGAAGTGGCTTCGGATCCGATGAAACTGCGCAAAACCTTCGAGCTGCGCACGCACATTGTGGCAACGCATTCATTGCCGGCAAAAACTCCACTGGGATATGGCGGGGATTTCGTCACCCGCCGAGAAAGCCGCATCGCTACGCTCCCCGTCGGCACCGTACACGGTCTGGGCGTCGCACCGCTTTCGCTGGGGCGAAATCTCAAGTTCGCAGCCGCGCAGTACATTGGCTATCGCCAGATGAAACGCGGTCTGTCAAAACGCGGCCCCTGGGCTTTTATAAATGGGCAACGTGTTCCCATCGTCGGGCGAATTTCAATGGACCAATGCTGCATCGACATCACGGGTGTTGATGCACAAGTCGGCGATGAGGTTACTATTGACACCAGGAGGGTGACGACTAATCCGTTGATTCCCAGACTGGCAACACCCCTCAACACTTCCGATGCGGGTGATTGATGCGCCTGCAGCATTTACTATTTCATCAGCCGCTGCTTTTCCACATGTTATCCACAGACTATATCAAACACCGTGGAAAACCCAAACGGGGAAGCCAAGTGGCTTCCCCGTTTTGCGCTTGAATGCCAAAACTTAACGCGAACCCCTACCGCAGCTTCTTCCACTCATCAACCATGGCAAGCGCGCATTCCCACGGCATGATGCTGTGCAGCGAGGGAACGGGACTGAGTATCAGGCCCCGCTTGCCCACTACCTCGAAAGTCCGGCGCACAGCCTCTCGAGTTATTTCTGTATCTGAGGTCAGGTGGTATGCGCTCGATGGCCCGATCCAGAAACTCTTGGTACCCTCCTGCGAAGCGACAATCTTCTCAAAATCGTGATCTTTAAACGCTATATCGATGGAAAACAGACAGTCGGTATCAAGCCTGCGCAGATAGTCAAGCATCGGCATCACACCGGTGTTCACCGTGTAGCTCATGACTGCCCCGGCAGCATGAATTGCCTCCGCCTCGACCCGAAGACGCGTCTCCAGAAATCTGCTGAGCATATTTGGACTGTAGAAATCCGCGGTCTCATAGAAACCGTTGCGTGACATGATATCCACGCCCAACTCGTCGGCAATCTCAATGCGCCTGAGATTCACTGCGTGCTCAAGAGCCAGATAGCTATCGACGAGTGCAGGCTTTTCCACCATGAGGATGCACAAATTGGTCGGCCCGAACACCTGCAGCGCGCCCGTCAACCCCGTGCCTATACTGGCGGCCATCGTCGCCAGGTTGTATTGTCGCGCAACGTGCGTCTCTTCAGCGTAGGCGAAACGGATTGCCTCAAGTGTGGTCTCGCTTCGGACGGGCCGCAGGATGTGCTTCATGCACTCCAGGTCCTGCTCGCTCTCAATCCAGAATTTTTCCGCATGTGCAGGGTTGAAATCGGTAAAAAACGGGATATCCAGGCCGTGGGGCCATTTTTCGTCATAGCGCACCACGGATTCCATTTCGCCTGCGGGCGTGGCAAAGACCTTGTGAATCCGCTGCGTCTCAGCATCAAACCATACTCGGCTCGAAACGCCCTCACCCATCTCCCACGTGCCACAACCAACCGATACAATTGGATCGGTGCCGAGCTCCTCAACGCAGTATTCCACTTTTTCCCGCTGAGATGGGCCAAACGGGAAATTCCAGCGTTTCCCATATCTCTGCGCAGCGCTCAGCGGATTCAGGCTTAGAGCACATGGCACATAGTCAACAGCATTGCACTTCATCGCAGCAACAATGCGTTCGCGTGAAGTCATTTTCACGGCCCATCATCTCCCGGCACTATTCGTGGTCTAGTACAGGACAAACTATCCCATCTGTTCGTGCAAAAGCCGTCGCGAGTCTTCGTTCAGCAAGTATCCAATATCTTCTTTCATATAGCCGACAGCAATATCAAATATGTCTCGAATGCGAGTGTTCATAATCTCCGCATTCCCGACCTGTGCGGTGTGTGTCACACCATGCTCAATGTAAACTTCCCGCATTTTGCCAAAATCATTGCGCCAGTCGGGGTCTGTATACCGGAGGAATTCAACTGATTCCGACGGAATTTCGGTGCCATCTTCAAGGATAACCGTCGAGCCTTTGAAATCCCGATGGTAGCGGTATGGAACAGCCATGTATTCTTCCACCGCGTGCAATTCAGTGCATGAATTGAACGTTGCGCCAAATAACAGGCACCACGCGTTGAGTTCGTAGAGCTGGTGGAATGTGCTGCCTTCGCCAAAACTCCGAATGCCCTCACCCATGACCTTATCGGCAAGGGGGCCTATTGCTGCGACAGAATGGCACATATGTATGCTGCGTTGCGCTTCCGGGCGCTTGCGGAAAGTTTCAGGAATAGCCCCCACTTCAGCCTTGACACTCTTGTTTTTCACGTCGAGGACAGCGATCTCGGCATTGTGGAATTCGCCCCACGTGAATGTTGGCACCACGATGGTTCCCTCGGGGCCAACTGTCTCCAGAAGCGCGTTAATCGCAGTGTCAGGTCCGCCTTCGACGAAGCCGAACGAACTCAATGACGAATGCGCCAGTACAAGGTCACCTGTCACAATCCCGACTTCTGCCAGACCGCGTTTCATGTCTTCTTTTGTCACGATTGGTTTTTCACTCATATTAATACTCCCATTGAGGTGGAACGCGCCACGAGTAGCTGCTCGTGGCGCGGCGAGCTGATTGCTCCATGATTTGTCTGCTACTTGCTGGCCCAGAGCATCCCGCGCTCGACTATAACTCTGGGCTCATATGCGTCAAAATCGGCTGCCACATGCCCTAGAGAAGAATAGAATACTCGCCCTTCTCCCCACATTCTCTTCCATACCGCCGGCATGACACAACCTTTGGTCCACGGATCAAATTCACCGCTGATTGTCGAGGTGGCGAGCACTTCATTGGATGGGTCAACATGCATATAATACTGTTCAGAATGCATTGCAAAATCGTCCAGATCGGCGACAATCGGGTCATCGGAGACAATATTCACTACATAGTCAGTTATATTTCCGGGATGGGCAACCCATTGGCCGCCAACCATATATTGGTACTTCGTCTGGTTACGGAACGAATCGGCCATGCCGCCGTGCCAGCCGGCAATACCGACGCCACCGGCAATGGCATCCAGAAGACCGGCCTCCTGTTCACTCGTCAGTTCACCCATGGTCCATATGGGCACCACCAGTGATAACTCGTTCATGTAATCGGTGTCAGCATAGATATCAAGCGAGTTCTCAACACGGATATCATATCCCTGGTCTTCGAGATATGGCGCGAATATCTCCATGCATTGCTTTGGCTCATGTCCCTCATATCCGCCCCACACAACCAATGCTTTTTTCATGTGTTGTTCCTCCATGTTCTACAGGCAGTGCGTGTCGCACCCGCAAAAGGTACGGCTCCATCCTCTATGCCCGCAGGCAAAATGCGCTACCTCAGATCCCCATACAAGACTCCGTCGCTGCAACCAGCTGCAATCTGCATCTGCCCATCACCGTTAAAGTCGCCAACGACAATTTTTGTTACGTCATCTGGCGCTGCGAATGTATGCGTAATCGTGCCATTACTATCCAGCACACGCACCATGCCACCCTCGGTCGCCACGATTATCTCTGGTATTGCATCACCATTGATGTCTGCAACAGCCATGTCCAGAATCGCCTCGCCGACATTTTTGCTCCAAAGAACGGTGCCGTCCGGATCCGTGACAAGCACATGGAAATTCTTTGAAGTGGCGATGACTTCCAGCATCTCGTCATTATTCATGTCGGCCACTGCCACCGCCGTAACCTCAGCTCCCATGAATTGCGTCCATGAGCGTGTAGAACCAAACCCTGCGCAATGCACGCCTCCAACACGTGAACCGGTGATAAGATCGGCATGTCCATCATCGTCGAGGTCACCTGAAGCGGTACTCATTGCGGCGCCGTGATACCCTACACTGACTCCACCAATCTTTTTGCCATCAGGCCCGAACAGATTGGCATCATTGTATGTGGTACTTATGAATGAGCCAAGTGTACCGTTACCGAGGTCGACAAATGCTATGGAAGTCGGCTGGTGTGCCCAGTTGAGCACGCCCCACAGCTTGTTGCCCTCGTGATCATAGCCATAGGCAAACCAGTTGCTCGATCCGATAACAATTTCCCCGTCACCATCGCCATCAATATCGGCGCATCCGACGACTTTCACTTCGCCAGTTGCAGGCTCAACCTCTGGGAGATACGGATCGGCAGGGGTCAGAACTGCCCAGCGTTCATTGCCCTGGTAATCAAAGCAGTAGAGTTTATGGTCGCGACAACCTGCTACAACCTCACCATAGCCATCATTGTCAAGGTCATACGCGTCAATGGCCAGTGCCTCATTCGGAAGTTCCTGTTCCCAGATGACGGTACTATCCGCTTTGATGCAACGTACAATATTGCCAATTGCCGCAAGAATTTCAACTTGCCCGTCGCCATCAACATCCATTCCTGCCAAAGCGTTGGTTTTCAATGGGATGCGAACCTCGCGCTCAACGTGGGTTGCGTCCTCTGCAAAAATCCGCACTTCTCGAACCGCAGTACGCGACGGATTGAACTTGGTGATCAATACGCGCATCCGGGTTGTTTCAACTGGAGGGAATGTATAGCGCCAGTTTGTGCCAGAATCATCTTTCGTCACATCGGCCAATACCTTATACCAGTCCTCGGCCTCTGCATCCCACGCCTGCAACTCATGGCCGTCATCAGCCGGCGCGTATTGTGCGCTATAGTAATCGATTTCAAAAACGCCGATTTTTACAGGCTTTGGCCACTCCATCCCCATGTCTTTTGGCGCGTCATTCGTCCAGGCCAATCCGCTGCCTGTGGCGCTGTACGTCTCCGGATTGCCATCAAACGAATCCCTGGGTCTGCATCCACTCTGTGCGTCGGCCCAGACTTTCGGCGTACCGGTCGTGCTGAGAGCGACGACTTCCTCACCATCGGCATTTTCATACACACTGCGTACTTCAGTGCGCGACACGTCCAATTCCCAGTCAGCTTCCATCGTCTCGCCTTCGAGCCCCGCAGCCGCCATCTGTGCAAGCACCGCTTTATGCTCTCCAGCAAACTCCGCATACGCGTCTTCCCATGCGCCGGCGGCAATCTGAGCGGCGCCGGGTTTGAAAGCTATTGTGTGTTGCCCCGGTGCTATGTCGATCTCAACGCCATCTGGGCTGGTGCGAGCTTTCACGGTCTTACCGTCAATATCTACTGTGTCATCAGCGGCCCACAATGTGACGATAGCGGGTTGTTTGGCCTCGATGGTCCCAGTCGCATTCGTCCCAAGCTGCAGACCAATGCTGATCGGCACATCCGATGCAAACCATGTCTGCCCGGCCGTAAATGTCCGACCACCAGCCACCTCGAAGCCGTCCGGGCGAATGTTGAAGACCGCGGCGTCCACCACCACACCTCCAGCCGCCTCATATTTGCCGGTTCCCGCCAGTGCGTAGCCATCTGCCGACTTGACCATGACCGCACCCGCACCTGCCGGTACAATCTCATATGGCCACTCTTCGTCGGTTCCGCCACAGTCAAGCAGGTTGAAGAAGTATTCCTTTTCGCCAATTTCCATATCCACGGCTTTGGCCTCGATGACTGCATGACGTTCTGCGTTGGGTGGCATAGTCCCAGTGGTTTTGAACGGTGTATGGCTGGCACTGACAATGCGGAATGGCTTCGCCTGATAGGTCGCCATGACTCGATCGGCGCCAATCTGGGGTGCCTTATCCGACAGCGTGCGTAATATCAGATTCATGCCGAAATTAGCATCTTCTTCAGCTTCAACCTCATCAATCACCAGGAAGTAATTCTCTTTATTCCAGATGATATTCCGACGCCAGTTTACACCGTTATATCCATTCAGATATGTCTGCGTCATACCAGTTTTCGGAAAATCACCGATGGCTGAAAGCCCGGTCAATCTCGGAATCGGTTCAAAAAGCCCGTCACGATACACAACTAACGTATTATGCTCAACTGTATCGGGCACGAAGTAGCCACTGTCAAAGATGCAGTAGCGACCTTCGTCGGTCATTTCGATAATTGAATTGCCATCAGGATGCGCATGATACCCGTGGCTGATACCACCTAAAATCATATATTGGTCATCGCGTTCAAAACTCGCACGGAATGTTATTTTGTCGAAACATTCCTCCCGTGGCGGCGTCGGATCTGCATCAAGGACCGGATTCATCGCTACCGGAGCCGTTCCGAGTACGTCCCCCCGATTCTCATACACCCAGTCGGGCAAGGGCACAACATGAACTCCAAGCATATCCGTAGGAACTTCCGGCTTGATTTCATTCTGCAAGTACGTGTTATATGCAAAATTGCTGCGAGTAAGGCCTGACGCTTTCTCATACGCATGCAGATAACGCCCGTCCTGATATTTCCATGCGCATGCCTGAAACAAACTCGACCAGTAACCAATAGCGCCCATGGAACTCGTGTCGCCAAATCCAGCATGGCCGCCGAGGTTGTTCATAACCGCCATGCCATAATCAGCCATTTTCCGGGCGTTTCCACCATCGAAAAACTCAGTGTAGTCTTCGGGGATGCAGTAATACATCGTGTCATACACTGTCATCCCGCCATAGCCGGGGCAATCTTCGGCTGATCGCCAGAACTTGGCTTTTTCAGTAAAATAAATGCCGGCCCATGTCCACAGCCCACCTGCATCTATGTTGTAGTACTTATAGAAATATCGTGCCACGTCATAAGCGACGCGTGCATCCCAGTGGTTGCCTGCCGGCACTTTCATCTCATGTGCTTCGCCAAGGGTCGGAGCAAATTTATTGGCAAATTCCCACAGCATTTCGTGAACGGTTTGCCTGTCTTCTGGCGAAAAAACTGGCGATTCCTCTGCATTGTCCCACATGTTGAACAGGTAGAACGTGCCACGCGAATCGGTAATCTGCCCCATTTTGGCAATAATCGCATGAAAAATAGGGACAAGCCCCTTGAACACTTCGAGTTCTTCCGGGTTACCTGTCGTGTAATAGTTTGTAGCCGCGACAGTCAACGCATCTCCAGCTGCACGAAAATTCAGTGAACGTGCTGCATCAATTCGCTTCTGCACGGCCTCTGGATTCGGCTTGTACGGGGCAAGCCCATTCGGCAACATTATCCGCACTGTGTGCGGGTATGCAATATCGCCATTTTCGGGGAGAGAAGCGATGAAGTAATCGACTGCGAGCCCTGTCGATTCTGCGTCTGATCCGCCAAGGTACACGCAGGACGTACCGGTACCCAGCGGGTCATGCACAGTTCGCACTACATAGCCACCTGCGCCGGGCCACTCGGCATCAAGGCAGACATAGTGCAGATCATAGATGACATTTACGAGTGGATTATTGGCGAAATACCCCAGCAGAATGACATTGGAATTCTCCAGAGTAGCCCGCGAAAGGCCCGCTGCTTCCTGCACGGGCACTTCAGCACCCGACACATCTTTAATGGCCGCCGCAACCTCCCTGCCCATTGCCGCATAGTCCTCCCCAGCGGGAACGGCAATAATGCAATTCGGTGCACCAGCAGTTGCAATCGGCACCTCGGTATAGAATGTCTTGATCGGTGGGGCTTGCGGGACTTCCACAGCCAGAACACCTCCGCATAGGAATATGATCAACAGGGCGCTTACGATACTCGTTAGATATCTCTGACAGCTCACTTTGGGTCCCCTTTCGTGCGTTGCCGTTCAGATCAGTGAGTGCTGCACCAGCCTATTGCTCGCCCTCTTGCCCAAGCATCTCTGCCCGGACACTACGCGAGCGTGCAAGATATTTCCGCCATGTCTCGAACTCAAATTCCTCGATAATGTCCTCAATCGTCACATCAGGCATATTCGAGGCCAGCGTAAAATGAGCCTCCGGACGACATATCTCCCATTCAACACCCATACCATATTTCTCAATTGCAGCTTTCAGCCGCGGCTGATTCTCGTCGAGGTGGAAAAACTCGCGATCCATATTGATGACCGCACTCGCAATCGGCGGAACGACACCACTTGAAACTTCATCAATCTGATAACCGGTCTGCGCCAGATAGCGAGTCCCCGACATGTCACAGATATAGCTGCGCCGCGGACATGACGAAACCACATAAAA
>CAYSRY010000035.1:0-18413 GCA_964433395.1 uncultured Armatimonadia bacterium
ATTTGTCAACTGAGCGAAAATTTGCAGAGAAGCGTTATATTGACAGACCAAGTTATCTGTACAGACGCTAATGATGAGGCGGAAGCATTGGCATTGTTGGTTACACCGTTATAAAAGTCCAAAGGAGGTACGACCGATGCTTATACGAAACGCTTACTTGCCGTGGATTGTGATACTGGTGCTGGTGGTTTCGGCCAACACAGTATTCGTAAAGCCAGCTCACGCCAATGATACGGCGAAAATACTTGCAAGTATCGCAGTCGGCGCTCTGGTCTACACTGCGCTTGATGACTGCGATAAGCCCACCAACCACTACTATGATGACCATGGCAGAGACCGAAGTCATGGCGATATTAACAAACGGTATGATCCGCCACGACGATATGGCTATTCATACGAAAACCCAAAAGAAGCGTATGATCGTGGCTATGATGACGGCTTCAAGGACGGCCGTGACTATGGCCGCTACGAAGGATACGGCCGTGGCTACGACCGCGGTTACAGCGATGGCAAGTATGACAGAAAAGGCAAATATAACATTGGCAAGCCCTATGAGCGATATCGACGGTGACACCGCGAGCAGCACGCGATAGTTAAGTGAACACGGAGGGGAGCAGCCACGAAACGCGGCTGCTCCCATATTACTTTATGGTATGTAGCAAGCAGGATTGTGAGCACATCGCGGCGAATGTGAGAATGAACGGAGGGGATCACAATGTCGTTGTGGGATCAGTTGAAAAAAGGCATTGATGACGCGGCGTCAAGTGTCAACCGCGAAGCACAGATTATTGGCAAACAGGCTGAGCTGGGCAAGATTGAACAAGAAATTGAGCGTCAATACGTGGAGATCGGCAAGTGTGCACGGGAGCTATATAGGCGGCGCCAATTGCTTGACGCTGAGGTCGGAGTACTGGTCAAGCGCATTGTCGAAATGGAAGAAAGCTTGGAAAAATTGCGCAATGAGGTACAGCTGCTGCGAACAAGTCACACACCAAGTGATGCATCCGATGCCGAAGCCGCTGAAGACATTGATCCCCAGCACTCGGAGGACACTCTAAGAACGTCTGATGGCGGCAATGCGCCAGTTGATCTGCCGAAGCGAAGCGAAGAGAATTGATCAGTGCCTTGGCGCACAATAAATAGAATACACTGGGCCGCCACGACGCAGCGGCCCAGTTCACTTCATGCGCTTGGAGCAATGGCAATATTCATTCCTGCTCTATGCCCCAGAGACATCTTCTGCCTCTTCTGAGGCTGTCTCTGCTACGTCTTCAGCTGTTGGCTGACCGACCTCAGATGTCTGTTGTTTCACCTCATCTGCGGTTGCCTTGACCTGCTCGATGAACTGCTCAGTAATCTTTTGCACACTCGCAGATGTTTGCTGTGCAGTATCTCTGAGCTCAGAGCGTAGCTCTGCACCAGCTTTTGGAGCCAGCATCAGTGCCGCTCCAGCCCCAATTACAGCCCCCATCGCAGCAGCACCGAGAAACGCTAGAAAATCGCTTACCGTACGGTTGTCACTCATTCCAGACGCCTCCTCGAAAAAAACGCAGACATGGCTTGTACATATGCAATTTGTGATTACTCGATAACCATTTTCGCTATGCGGCGCTTACCTACCTTCAAAACAGTTCCATTGACCACTTTGATTTGTGCTTTTTCGTCAATAACTGCTTTTTCGCCTATTGATACAGCTCCTTGCCGCACGAAGCGGCGTGCTTCGCCGTTGGTAGCCGCAAAACCGGCAAGTCTGATAATCGATACGATGCTTGCTGTGCCTTCAGCATCAAGTTCAGACGCAGGTATTACAAACTCTTGAATGTCGGTGGGGAGCTTTCCTTTGGCAAATACACGCTCAAATTCCGCTTCTGCGGCATCTGCGGAGGCGGAATCATGGTAGAAAGTGACGATTTCCTTGCCCAACATGGCCTTCGCAGTTTTGGGATGTAGTGCGCCAGATGCAATATCGGCCATCAGCTGCTGTTCTTCTGCAGGTGTTTTGTCGAGCAGGAGACGGTAATATTGGCCCATGGCGTCATCTGGAATTGACATGATTTTACCGAACATGTCATTGGGTGTCTCAGATATGCCGATGTAATTCCCGAGCGATTTGCTCATCTTTGCACTGCCGTCGGTGCCGACCAAGAGGTCCCAGGTCATGACTACCTGAGGTGCCATGCTATAGGAGCGCATAATGTCTCTGGCCATCAGGAAATTGAACGTTTGATCGGTTCCGCCGATTTCAACATCAGCCTCAATGGCGACCGAGTCATAGGCTTGAATCAGAGGATAGAAAAGCTCAACCATGGATATCGGAGCTTCCTCCGCTAAGCGTTTGGCGAAGTCATCCCGCTCAAGCATGCGAGCGACAGTATAATGCGAGGCCAGTTCAAAGAGACCTGTTGAACCGAGTTTCCCCAGCCACTCACTGTTATATACTATTTCGCATTGATTAATGTCGAGTATCTGACCGACTTGTTGCGCATACGTGGCCGCATTCTTCTCGATTTGCTCTGTGGTGAGCATTGGGCGTGTTTTGGAACGGCCAGATGGATCACCAATGCGCGCCGTGAAGTCACCTATAATAAAAATAATTCTGTGACCAAGCTCCTGGAATCTGCGGAGTTTTCGGAGTGGTACGCTGTGACCGAGATGCAGATCGGGTGCACTCGGGTCCGCTCCATACTTGATTCTGAGGGGCCTGTTCTCTCTCAATTTAGCCAGCAGGTCATCGTGCGTTTCGACAAGCATGGCATCTCCTGCAATAAGTGCCAGTTGTTCTTCAGGTGTCATAGCTGCGTGCTCCCATTCACTATTAGTCCGGTGACCATGCCGTGCAGCCGACGTGGTCCTTCATTGATCTCCATGCTCATAATGGTGGCGTGAGACTGAATACTCAACCACATCAGTTACACTATCACCAATGAGGACGGCACTCTCTAATGTCCTGCGGTAGGTCATCGCCAGTTTATCCATCACACGCCCCGATGCAACGTTGCGTTCAAGTCGTATCGCGGAAATACGCTCCAAACCGAGCTCATGGAAGCCGTAATGGACTACAGCCTTGGCCGCCTCGGTAGCATAGCCGTGCCCCCAGTATGGCTTGCCTATCCAGTAACCAATATGCGCATCTGATGGTGCATTTTCCAGCGCCTTACGTCGAGAGCGGCGACGTCGAGTGCACGTATTGCGCCGACGATCTCATCATTACTGGTGAGGGTGATAGCCCAGTTGAGCTCCTCATCTTGTTCCAGTTTTGAGATATGACTCGCAATCCACTGCTCCGCGTGCCCCTTGGGATAGGGGTGAGGTATCGTGCGCATGTTAGCAGCAATGGCCGCATCACTGCCTAGACGGTATACAGTCTCAGCGTCCTGCATGGTAAACGAACGCAGGGTCAGGTTAACAGTTTTCAGAACAGGTAGACAAAGCATCGGTGGTTATTTCCCGCGCTTCCACTGGAATATGACGAAAAGGCCCGCCGCTATGGGTAACAAACATGGCGCACAGGCCTTCGTCGAGTTAGTATGGTAGTTCGTGTCCATCCATTTGCGTCTTGTTTGAGACGGGCCCTAAAGCCCATGAGAAATTTACTCTACAGGTTGTACTGGAGCGGCAGATATTCCGCTCATGCCGCTGGCGACTCCTTGAAGGGCTGAGACACTCAGTAGAAGTGTGATTGGTTTTCCACACTCCGGGCATCGCAGGGTCAATACGATATCCTGTGAAGGCAACACGTGCACATCGGTGAGCTGTGGTTTCTCGTGTGCGTCTGCAGTGGGTGAAGCAGCTGCAGGTGTCGTATCAGCACTGGGGGCAGTTGCTGGCTGGGCAGGTGTCGTATCCACGGCGGGAGCCGCTGGGGTCGGCGCAGGCGTTGGGTCGGGGGTCGGAGCGGGCGTTGGCGCAGGAGCGATTGGTTCCGCTGTTGCTGGTGCCTTCGCCAGCTCGACCTTGACCAAAAGATTGTCAGGGGAGAAATTCTTCGCAAGCGGGAATGCGTGAATGCGCTTGACTTCGCCATTGACATCAATGGCCACCGAACTGGCGTGCATATACCAGTCAGGTACGCCTGCAACGACACTGCCATCGCGTTTGGTAACCTTGAGTTCAGTTATCTGCCATGGATTTCCGCTGGCCTCTTCGACATTAGCCCACGTCGCCTCAATGACCGCTATTTCCGCAGCGGCAATGCGGACAGATGCATCCCCACTCTTTACAGTGATGGCACCATTATTTGTCAAATCACTACCTACCCCGGTCCCATCCATGATACCCATTTCGGCAGACATAATTGCGCCGGTCAGACTATCACCGTTCTTGAAGTAGACTTTCCCCTGCATGACACCATCGGCGTACGCAGCGCCGCAGAGGGTGAAGGTGGCCACAATCAGCATCAAATAGCGTGTACGGAGTGTCATCTCTGATCACCTCTGGTTTGTGCTGTTCACAGGTCTGCAGGTTCGCATGCCGCAAAACCTGGTGGAAGATACTGGTTAGCATCTTAACTTTCACATCGAGACCTACCGTCTGGCCTCAAGTGTTTCGGCAAACGCCTCAAGGCGAAGCTTGTCGCGTCCTGTCAGGCAGCCTGGCCGATCACCCTCCAACGTAAGGACAGGACAGTCCAGCGAATCCCTAATAATATGATCGTATATCTGCCTGAAACAGAACGATTGCACGTAATGTATGATGCCCTCAAGTTGTCTATTGACCTTCTCTGTCTGGATATCCTCCAGACGACCATGAATGTCATAAGGATAGGTGTAGCGCTGGTATTGAGTCAATAGATCACATCCCAGCGATGGAGCCATCGTGAACTGGCGCTGGATTTCGTTGAACGCTACATGTAGGCCAAGCTCATCAAGGTATGTGTACAGATCCGAATAGATGGGCGGAACGCCCACAATGCCCACGCGAGCTCTGCTGATGCGCGTTGAGCGGTTCGCTGCCGAGGCCAATGTGGCATTAATCTGCTGTTCAAACATGCCGACATCTCCGCCGAAGTCGCTGCAGCTGACTTGGTAGAGGTGATTCTCATATCCCGTGACGGTTTGTTCGCGCCACGTCAATTCATCAAGCCTGGCCACCTTCTCGCGGACTGGCCTCAGGGCATTTTGGACGCGCGCCGCATCTTCTAACGTAGTACCCAGCCGATCGGTTAAAAGCTGCATCTCATCGCGCAGCTTGTCTCTGTTGCGGTCTGGCGGAAAAGCGAATGGGAGAAAATCGATATTGTCGGCGTGCAGTGTCTCCATCATGGCCTGCATCTGGCTGCAGTCACCCTGCGTCACCACTATGACTGTCCGAATGTCGCTTTCCAGAATGCTTGAATAGATTCCCTTGACCCATGAACACGCATTTCGCGGATAGCCCGCCAACTCAGCGTCATGCACACGTGCAGCGGCTCGCTCGCTGGCAACGAACTCATTATTCAGGTCAACTGCTGTGTCACCAGCTGCCAGTATGATCTCAATTGGGATTGTGCTTGTAATGCCTATCCGCAAACTATTTCACGCCCAGCATGATGTGGCACTGAGGGATCACTCGCACGGATTGGAACAAATCGACGCTTGCGCTGGCTAGGTCATTCAACAGCGAGATATTAGGTGCGGTAGCATCTGCGGTCGGAGTGCAGGGCTGCAGCACCAGTGGAACTCGTTGTAAGACAGGCCCTAGGGCTTCTGCAGTATCGATAAACTCATCCACAGTAACCTCGCCTGTCACAACGATCTTGGCAAACGTTCTTGTGGCGGCTGCAATTTCCCAGAAGCGTTTCATGGCGCTTCCATCCAGAGGATGCGATAGTGTACTCGGAAGCTTTATATCGCCTGCGACCACATCGATTTCGCTGATGACCTTTGCTAAGGCGCTGGGCAGGTGACCGGCCGTCTCCAGATAGACAGAAAAGCCCGCAGTATGCGCTGCACGTGCGAGGTCAAGCACGAAATTGGGCTGGAGCAGTGGTTCCCCTCCGGTGATGGCCAGTGAACGCACGTGTGGGGCGTCAAACATCATGCGACGCATTCTCTCAGCTATGTCGGCCACGCTCACCGGGTTTTCTATCTCAATAACATGCCCATCATGCTCGAAGCAACGACAGGCGTGTGGGGCGTCTTGAGCGTATGCTGTGTCACAGTAGCAGCAGTCTAGATCGCAGCCGGCTAATCGCACGAAAAGCTGTGGAAGGCCAACATACAGGCCTTCTCCCTGAAAAGATGCAAAGACTTCCACAATGGGTGCTGAGAGCGAAGTCACTGTACACCACGCACTTTGCACCGTGCGAAAGTCGCAGACTCCATCTCATCTGAGTAACTTGACACAATACTCTGAGCGATACCCAACGGGGCAATGCCAAATTCATCTATCCCACAGGCTGCCACAGGAGCACCGGTCGGATCAATATTGATCGCGGTATGGATGAGTGTCGATATGGGGGAAATAGTTGCTATGGATACGGTCATCTTGCGCTCGCCGCAGTATATGTCATCGCCGCTGCGTGAAAGATCCGGCACCTGACCAGTTGCTGCCAGAGTATCTTTGATAATACAAACAAGCAATCGTTGGCGCATGATCGTGGTCAGCAGACAACTGTCAAAATGTTCAACGATGAAATGGAGCATCTTCGAGGCACGAATATAGTCATTGGCGCGCCGGTCCTCTGCATCGACAAGATGCTGCGTCTCCACATAGCAGGGACCCGTAAATGATGCGATGGCATCCCCAGACACGCCGAAGGTCTCATAGATCCAGAGAGGTTTCAGTTCGACCCCCGTGTAGGGAATATCGCGATCGCTGACGATAATGCGCTGCACGTCTACGCCTTCTTTCGAGACCCCTTGTAGCGGAGATACTCTAACGCAACGAGACCAGCTGGAATGCCGCACAAAGAGCCAATCCGGTCGAAAATCTTATCCATTTCACGCTCGTGTAGTTCATCAGCTTCAGGCTCATTCTGGCGCATGTCATCTTCAGCTTTGGCAATAATCGGGATGATTTTTATGAGATAACGGGCGTGTCCCAGCGGCTTTTCTCGACCAGCAATCTCATAGTAGAGTTTTCGAGTTTGTTGGCTCACATCCATCCATCCAGCGGCGGCATCGCGGTGTTTGACCGCGTCACCCATTTTGGCTATCGCGGCTTCCTCAGCCGCTATGCGGCGGGCCTTGTAGCGCTCCCATGCATCCAGGGTTTCGCCCTCGATCGTCTCGATGGTGAGGCGCCTGCCAACGGCCTGCTCAACAGCCTTGCGCACTTGGCTCTCATTGCCGGGGGTTTTGAGGTACCCAGTGAATTTCATGTTCAGTGGTTTAAAGCCGAGGGCAAGTGTGTCATCTTCGATGGCAATCGGAACTGCCGCCGCCAACGCGTCCCAGAGGCTGCGATTGATGTCTCCTTGCTGGACTATTTTGATGACTTTCTGCCACATCGTGTTGAGGTCCACTGGTTGTTCGCCCATAGAGTGCCTACCTTTCTGCAGCTCGCACTGCTCACTCGCCAACCGCATCATTGACAGCATACTAAGCCTCTAGTACGATTTGACTGCACTAGATTATAACATACGGGTACCCGGGTGTAAACGCGATCCGGGAACCCTCGACTGCGCAGTCGCGTTCATGTCAACGAGCCTCATCACTGTTTTGAAAGGCGTATAATAGCATGCAATGTCATCAGTCTCGTACAGTGGAGTGCAACCCAACTAAAATAGTATGCACTCTTGGGCCGGCCACCGCTGATGCCGATGTGTTAGAATGTATGTTGGCAGCTGGTATGGATGTGGCACGCCTCAATTTCTCCCACGGTACGCACGAAAGCCACTCCGAGATGATCGCGCTGTTACGCCAGGTTACTGAAAAGATGAATATCTACGTGCCCATCGTTGCTGACCTGCAGGGACCAAAAATACGAACTGGATTACTTGAAGGTGGCACTGCCGAACTGGTCTCGGGGAGCAGGGTGTCCATACGGGTTGGCACTACTGAACTTGGGAACGCCAGTGTCATATACACCAACTATTGCGCTCTGGCTGATGATGTGAAACCTGGAGATATAGTGCTGCTGGATGATGGCCTGCTGCAACTCGAGGTCATAGATGTAAGGGGGCAGAAAGTCAGCGCCGCGGTCATCGTAGGTGGTAAGCTGGGCGAACACAAAGGCATCAATCTGCCCATGACGAGTGTTAGTGCCTCTTCGCTAACAGACAAGGACTTGGCGGATCTCGACTTCGCCATACAGCAGGGCAGTGACTATCTGGCACTCTCATTTGTGCGAAGCGCGGATGATGTTCGAGAGCTGCGTTCCGCGTGTGAGAGCCGTGGCCGGCGCATCCCGATTATAGCGAAGCTCGAGCGGCCCGAAGCGCTCGACCATCTTGAAGAGATAATCCTGAGCTCTGATGCTGTGATGGTCGCGCGTGGCGATCTTGGTGTTGAGTTGCCTCCTGAAGAGGTCCCGGTCTGGCAGAAGCGGATTATCCGCATGTGCGCGCTCAAACGTGTGCCAGTCATCACCGCCACGCAGATGCTCGAATCCATGCGCGATAACCCGCGGCCGACGCGTGCAGAGGCCTCTGATGTTGCAAATGCGATTTTTGATGGTACCGATGCCGTGATGCTTTCGGCCGAGACCTCGGTCGGGCACTATCCAGTGCAGGCTATTGAGATGATGAGGCGCATTTGTGCATCGGCCGAGCAGGAGCAGTTCAGTACGCGTCCGCATGCAAGAACCAAACTTGAATCGGCCGATCACTCGCTCGGGATTGCAGATGCCGTAAGCCGCGCAGCGGCGCGAACCGCCGAAGAAGTCGGTGCCAGCGCCATTCTCGCTTTTACGGCATCTGGCTCGACTGCCCGCATGGCGTCGAAATCTCGTCCGACAATGCCAATAATCGCTATCACGCCTGACCCAGCTACCGCCCGTCGTTGTGGGCTATATTGGGGTGTGACACCAGTTCAGACCG
Organism: uncultured Armatimonadia bacterium; assembly: GCA_964433395.1. GTDB lineage: Bacteria > Armatimonadota > Zipacnadia > Zipacnadales > UBA11051 > UBA11051. The sequence continues at coordinate 8,960 of CAYSRY010000035.1, forward strand.
AAGAAGCTGGCTCATCAGACAATGCAATCCCTCGGTGTATTGGCATCGTGAGAGACATGGGTATGGTCGAAGTTGGTGACACGGTCGTCATTACTGCTGGCACCCATATGGGGCATCGGGGCGCGACCAACATGATGCGTATACACAGGGTTCGTGCAGACATGTGACCTCGTAGCCCGTATTGTCCATTGTTTTCATCACTACGCGCAGATTTGGGTTGCCGCTATGCGCTGTTTCCCTCCAATTTTGCTGTTTGCATTTCTGGCATCAGTCTCTGTAATGGCAGCAACTACTGTCGTGCCTGCCAGCCTGCTTGTAGGCGATGATCTCACACCTGCTAATACGGCTGTCGTGGCCGATGGGAGACTATTGCTGTCTTCGGAGTTCATGCAGACTGCTCTTGGGTACTCTGTCCAGGTTGCTGCAGATGGGACGGGTGTCAGCATCTTTGGCCATCGCTGGCATTTCAAAACTGGCGCCCCCGAGTGTAAATATGATGGTGCTACTGCCAAGCTCGACGCTGCCGCTCTGGTAGCAGATCAACAGGTCTATCTGCCTGCCACAACGGTTATAGGGCCCATGGGAGGACAGGTCACCAAGGCCGCCGACGGACGCTTCCACATGGAACTGCCCGGTGCCAATATCGGCAGTATACGGCAGGGAGTGCATAGCGACAAAGTGCGTATGGTGGTAGACTTGAGCGCTCCGACACTCTTCAAATGCAATTTTGCCTCTGGAGCCCTCATACTCTACATTCCTGTTATGCCACATCCTGATGGTCGAAATACAATGATGCGACAGCTCCGCTTTGAGGACCAGTTAGTGCCATTTCTCACAGAAGATCGTGAAAATGGGAGAGCGCGTCTGACATTCCAGCATCAGAGCAGGTCAAAACCGCTGGTTACAACCCTCGGGGAGCCTGCGCGCATTGTCATTGATTTTATACGTCCCGAGCCTGTCAATGTGCCGGCCGCAAAGCCCGCTAGGCTGCCGGAGATGCCACGAGAAGCTGGACCGTCACCACACTCAGTCAATGGTGTTGAGTGGCGCTTAAACCACTTCGGGACGCAAAGAGGAACAGTCGATGCCTGGTCTGTGAGAGTAAATCCACGAGATGCAGGCATTTCAGTGCGTCCTGCATTGGCAGACGGCACGGTGCACAGTAAACGTACCGTTGCGAGCATTGCGAGCGCGAGGGGGGCATACGCCGCCATAAACGGTGGTTTCTTCGCACCTCGCGGTGAACCACTGGGCTTAGTGGTTATCGACAGCGAGTGGATTTCACATCCTCTGCATAACCGGGCGGCATTGGGATTCCTCCAGGATGGCAGCGTCCAGGTGCGCAATGCTGCATTCGAAGGATGGGCGAATTTTGACGGTCTTGGTCGACTACCCTTGGAGGCCATAAATCAGGAGCATGTATTGGATGATGGAGTGGTTGCGTATACACCACGATGGGGAGACTGTCTACTTGGTAACCCACGCAAAACGCGCGTCGTCATCGAGAGTGGCATTGTCACATCAGTGCTCAGTCGTGGTGAGAATGCGCTTATGCCCAAAAATGGGTTCATTGTGTCTGGGCTTGATCGCAGAGCAGCTTCTCTTGCGCAAGTGAAAGTCGGCCAGTCAGCAAGCCTTGATCTGAACACGAAGCCAAAATGGGTAGGGCTACGCCACGCGATTGGCGGTGGGCCGCGTCTGCTCGCCGCAGGCAAAATCGCACTAAACTCGTATGACGAAAAATTCCGAAGTGATGTCACGTCATCCATTCGGCCGCGCACTGCTGTTGGCGTCACAGCTGATGGGAGTCTCCTCCTCATAGTCGTAGACAGTGTGAATAAGGGGATGACACTCACCGAAGTGGCTTCGATTATGCACAAACTCGGCGCGGTAGATGCGATGAATCTTGATGGAGGAGGATCTACAACCCTCGTGATAGATGGACGTGTGATGAATCACCCCTCGGATGGAACGTCGCGCCCTGTCTCAAATGCGTTGGTAATAATCGACCGGCGCAAAACTTGATCGCCTAACCCTGTGTCAATGATACATCGGCGAGAGGCTATTTTGTGCTGTTGCGAGCCTGCACAATGTGTGGAGTGTGAAGTCTGGAACAATGGTGAGGAAAATGAAACGAACCTTGGTGATAATGACACTGCTGCCGCTTGTGGTACTGGCTGGTTGTGCCAAACAAGGCATGATCAGCAAAAACACATCCAGCAACTTCTACACATTGTCGCAGGTCCGGCAAGACTACACGTGGCTCAATGATGTTGCCGATGGTTGGCGCACAGTAATTGACATGGACGCCAAAGAAGCGCCTTCATTCGAGGACATGGCGGCATATCCATTGGGAAATGGCGAGATATTCGGCATTATAGGTCTCACGGTGCCGTTCGGTTCACTCAGCAATGTGATCGGCCCCGGGTATCAGAAAGTCGCCGGCTTCTACTCAGGGATAGTCCCTGGAGTGATGGTGTCCGATGGGCTCGAGCGCATGCCACAACAGATGATTGAATGGGTTCGCCTTGCCGGTATCGTTCATTCCGTCCAACGAAATGAGCGGCTGGCATTACACACCTACGACTGGGTCGATCCTGAGGCGAACGTGTGGTATCGCCTCGTAATTGCTGAGAATATCGGCGATGAGCCGTTGAATGATGTCTCGCTCGTCATGGGGAACAACAATCCGGTCGACAGTGCCGAGAATGGCGTGCTCCAGGGAACTAGAGCTGGTTCCCGCTTTACGATTGGGGTCATAGGAAAAGCTTTTGCTCACAAATCCGGCTTGGAATTTGAATTGCCTGAGGCGCTCAAAAAACAGAGCCGTATGGACGTTGAAAACGGAATGTCCTATCTGGCTTGCCCGATCGGCAAAATCGCTAAAGGCGAAAGCGGTGGAAAGCTTTTCTACTTCTCGCTTGAGAATCCCGAAGAAAAGACCGAGGTTGCCGCGCATGTGAAGGACATGACTGACAATGGGCTGGAGTGTATTGTCCGCGCATACGAGGCCAATAGTGCATGGCACAAAAAAGGCCTGGTTATAGGAACACCCGATAAAAAGATCAATGATTTTGTTGAGATTCAGAAGCATATCATCCGAGTGCAGCAGGCGCGCACTGGTGGCTTTTCGCCGATGGATCGGTATACCTATACTTGGATTCGTGACAGCGTTGGACCAGTGCGCTTCTTTAGTCAATGCGGCTACACGGACGAAGTCAACAAGTATCTGCAATACCAGCACATGGGCAACGCGAAAGCAAAAGAGATCCGCCTGAATCTCGGTCTTGAACTTGGCGAACCGGTGGAATTTACAGAACCCGACTGGTCTAAGTACCCTGTCGACCGCGCAGAAGTGCCCAGCTACATCGTGCTTCATCATTACTGGTATTACCTGGCAACTGGTGACAGAAGTCTGATCGAGAAGCACTGGCAGTATCTCAGACGATGCATCTCTGGCCAGAGCTTGAGCGAGCGGGGAACGCTTCCATTCCATGGCGATGAGACATACAGATTCCCTGGATATATGGCATTCCGAGAACACATGGACGTGCATGACTACGTCCAGATGGATTGCCACTCTGCAGATTCCGCCTTTGAGTATGTTGCGGCCGCCGAAGCAATGGCGCGAATGGCCCGAGATCTTGGCAGAGCAGATGAAGCCGGGGAATTTGCGGACAAAGCCGAACAGGTACGTGCGGCAACCGAACGCTACTACTGGATGGCAGACAGGCGCTACTATGCACCAGCAATGTCGGATTTTACTTCGCAACAGCACCGCTACCCGTTTGCGTCAATAAATATGCGGCCAATGTGGATTGGATATGCAGGACCAGATACTCAGCAGAGGTCAAACGTAGTCAATTCACTGCAGTACCTCTGGGAGACTGAAAAGTCTGGCGTCCGAGCTACGCCAGCTTTCGGCTATTATACAACGATGGTTCCTGGTTTTGTACTTTACAATCTTGCTGAAATCAACCACCCATATACGCTGACGTGGCTGCAGCATCTTCTTGACTGTGCGGAAAGCTCGGGTGGCTTCGCTGAGATGAATACCCCAGACGATCGCCCAGCCGAGACGATTTGGGGGCAGCATCGCGCCCGCCCTTGGGAAGGCGGCATCAACGCACACGCCGTGATTTATGCGCTTCTTGGTGTACGTGCGGACGCTGTGAGCAACCATCTCAGCCTGACCCCCAACATTGGCGAGGAATGGCAGGTGATGGGGGCCAGCAACATTCCAGTGGGCGATGCCCGGGTTGACACTGAGATTTACAACTCAAGAGGCAAGCGCATATATGAATTCACGGCTCACGGGGGGACGCAGCTGCCGACACTTGACCTGCATCTGCGTGTTCCGGCACGACGCATAGTGGCAATTGAGGGCGCATTTGCCGATTGCGGTGGCCGGGTCGAGGATCAAACATACGCTGACGGCATCACCACTATCGACATCATTGGCATTGCCATGCCAGAGGACGAGACCGTGCCGATTGAAGTTACATTCGAGCAGGAGACCCCGCCTGTCCAGGGACTGCGGCCCGCAAAATTCTACTATGGAGCAGCCGAAGTAACGGGCAATCAAAAAACGCTTCTGCTCACGTGGAATCCACTTACCTATAAGCACTATCAAAAACAGCTTGGCTCTGCGTTCATGGCGATTGATACGAAGATCCCCTGGCCGGATGAGTTCCTGCGCGGTCTGCTTCTTCCTGCAGCAGGCAGGCGTGGCTTCGATACTGTTTTGCTTGATGTTGAGCAGTATTCGGGGGGATTTAGGCGCCCTGCGTACTGGAAACAAGGGAAAGGGGCACAATTGCTCCGAGAGTTCAAAGCGCTTGGTGGCAAGGTCGAGAATGCGAAGGGGACTACTGAACTTCCAGCAAGTTACCGTAATTTGCCGCGTGAACAGTAGTTATCAATATCAGAGTCTTAACGCGCAAAAAATCCCCTTCCGCTTATTGGAAGGGGATTTTCGTTTGGCGTATACAACTAATGGTAGCGGCATGTCACCTGGTGTATATGACTCGCGTGCCCAGTAATTGATCGTGCCAGCCTCGGTACTCCGGATGGAAAGCGACCGACAGATACCCCAGGCTGCATGTGCAGTTCCCAATGATCTCCTTGACCGCAATCCCATATGTGATGCGGGTGCCATCTGCTCTGACGACGCGCATTCCGAGCGCCATTTTGCCGAGTGTAGCGCCCCAGGTACCCTCCATGAGGGTGTAGTACAGGACGCGAAACAGTGTTGCGAAACCTCCAACAACGTTTTGCAGTAACTGCCACTCGGTTGTCTCCACATCCCACGATAGTCCCGTCATTCCAGTTACAGCAATCAGGACTATGCCGATCGGCACCGCGATGATGAGCCCATCAATGAGCATTGCCGCAACTCGCGGCCAGAAGGGGACATTGTGAAATGTCGGTTGCTGGGTGTATGCATATTCGGGCGCGTGTGGCACTACCATCGGAACGCCGGAGGCATTGTGGACATTGGCATCTTGAGTTTCAGCAGATGGAAGTGGGTCTGGGGTACTGTAAGCCGCTGGCGAGATCGGGATACCGGGCGCTTCCGAGTAGTCGGCCGAAATCTGGACCAATGGTGTCTGAATATAGTAAGGAGGCGCCGACGCCTCGGATTGTGTATCCGCCGACGCCTCCAATTCTGGGCCTGCATCAACGGTCACATCAGCACACGTGGCATTTGCCTGGCATGTGTCTGTAGGTGGTGCCTGCTGTTGCTCAGGCGTTGCATCGAGCCATTGCACGCAGTGGGGACACAGGTTGGCTGCTGCGTCGATTGTCTTCCCACAGTGCGGGCATTGTCGCGACTGTGCATCTGGCCGTTGTTCATTCATGTCGTCGGCCCTTTATTTTTGGAGTTGGTGCTACTGTTTCAACAGATCGAGACATTTCGTCGCGATGTGCTCGGCTGTCAGGCCAAATGACTTGACAAGCTCCCACGGCTGGCCAGAATCACCGAAGCGGTCCTGCACTCCGACCATTGCCAGGCGGATGGGGCGGACACAGCAGGCGCGGCTGATTGCGCCCGCGATCAGATTGCCAAAACCGCCAACCTGATGCTCTTCAGCGGTAACTATGGCTTTAGTCTCATTCGCCGCCCGAGCGATGGTTCCTTCATCCAAAGGCTTCACCGTGTGAACATCGACCACTCTGGTCTCAAGCCCATATTCGGCTTTCAGGATCCACGCAGCCCGCATCGCTTCCGGGACCATAGGGCCACAGGCGATGATTGCGACATCTTCGTCTTCCGACGCATAGTTTGACCCTATGATGTGGTCAAACGCATCAATGAATTGCGGTTGCTCGCCGCGGAAGCGAATGACGTTTGCAACGCCGAACTCATACGGTGTGCTTGGCGTCGTAACGACTGGCGTTGCTTCACGGGCATAGCGTACCACCGCTGGTTCTGGACGACCTGCAATGGCATTAGTCGCCTTATCAGTCTGCACCGAGTCAGCTGGCACTGCCATGATGAAGTTCGGCAGAATCGTAATAAGAGAAATCTCCTCAAGCGACTGGTGGGTTGCGCCATCCGGACCGACGGAAATCCCGCCGTGCGCATCAGCCATCTTTACGCCATAGTTGTTATATGCGACTGTGGTCCGGAGTTGATCCCAGTTGCGCCCAGTCGAGAAGACCCCATACGAGCCACCAAACGGGATGTGTCCCTCCTTGGCAAGACCTGCGGCGACCAGTGTCATATTCGCTTCAGCAATGCCACAACTGAAGAACCTGGTCAGCCGTTCGGCGTCTTCAGTCTTGCCATCCGGCTTATAGAAATAGTCCATCCGTATTGATGCTGTGATGTCAGCGCCAAGAGCACAGACGTTTTTATCGGCACCGAGCGCACTGATGGCACTCCCGAATCCATTGCGTGTGGCGTCCATTTTTGCCTGCATGTTTTCAGTGCTGTTCCACCAGTAATCATGCGCGAATTTTGGAACCATCGCTTCCACGCGCTGGTCTACTTCTTCCTGATACCGCTCGGCGATTTCGAACGACCTGTCGAGTAATGCCGGCGTGAACACATCCTCGAGCCCCAGCTCCTCGATGACACATTCAAGCGATTCTGCGCCGCACCGTCCATCCTTCGGAGGCATCCCGTGGTAGCCACATATACCCTCTGCATATGAGGCACCCTTGCCTTTGACAGTGTCAGCAAGTATGACAGCCGGTTTGCCTTCGACCTCATCGGCGATTTTCAGCGCATCAAGTATCGATTGCATGTCATGGCCGTCGCATTCAATAACCTCCCAGCCAAAAGCCAGGTATTTGTCGGCCAGCGATTTGCGCATGACTTCCTCAGTGCTGCCGTCGATCTGGAAACCATTGCAATCAACGATCGCTATGACGTTATCCTGTTCGTGGTGAGCTGCAAACATTACCGATTCCCAGACTGAGCCTTCATCATGTTCGCCTTCACCTAAGAGCACGTAGCATTTCCAGTCTGCGCCACGGAGCTTCGCGCTGAGCGCGGCGCCACATGCTGCACCAAGGCCTTGACCGAGTGAACCCGAGGACAATTCAATCCCAGGCAGCTTCATCCGGTTGGGGTGCCCCTCAAAGCCTGAGCCGAGTTTGCGAAGCAGTACGCACTGCTCCACTCCTTTGACATCCTCCATGCCTTCCACGGCTTCACCATGGAATGTGACGGGGCGGTTGTCAAAGTATCCGGCCATGCCGAGCGATGCGTAAAGGGCTGGGGCCTTATGACCAACCGACCAGAAGACGCGATCTCGCTCAGCCCAGGTAGGGTTCTCGGGGTCGTGGCTCGCGTGCTTGAGGTAGAGGGCTGCCGACACGTCCATGATCGACATGCACCCACCGAGGTGCCCCGAGCCCGCGGCGACCAGTGATGTCAGAGTCCATACGCGCAGCTCATCGGCTTTGCGTGATAGCTCCTCCACCGTGTAATCCCTTCGTATTTGCCTTGTTGCAGAATTGATGATTCCCATAGAGTACCTCCGTTGTTTGTGTACCCATGGCCACTTACCCCTCATTCAAACGATACGGCTGCACTGCATATGCGACTGATCTCAGTTATTCAGTTGTGTTTACCTCCATGTCTGTCATACAACATCACTAAGTACTGGACCATGGATTGCGCGAGGGGAAACAAATATTATACCACTCATTGTCAAATTTCGCCCCACTACATTAGCCAAAAGTCCATGTTTTGGGGTATGATGAGCATGTCTGAAACGAACATAGGAGTTGAGGTGCGCGTTGATAACAGTGGGAGTAGATGTTGGTTCACTCACTGCCAAAGCGGTGATAATTGACTCAATTCAATGCCAGGTTCTTGGTAATGCACTATTGCACACCGGGCGATCACCTGAGATGGCTGGACAAGCCGTTTGGCATGCTGCTCTCGAAGCGGCTGAACTCGACATGTCCGACATAGAGGCCTCTGTGGGAACCGGATATGGAAGGATCGCCGTGAAAGGCGTGGACTGGCGCATCACAGAGATCTCATGCCATGCCCGGGGTGCCGTTCAGGTCGTGCCCGGCGTGCGCACTGTCATTGATCTCGGCGGGCAGGATGCGAAGGTCATTTGTCTTGATGAAGAGGGGCGACCGCTTGATTTCGAGATGAACGACAGGTGTGCCGCCGGAACCGGGCGCTTCCTCGAAGTTATGTCGCTGGCATTGGACATCACTGTCGACGAACTCGCGCGACTGGCTGTTAATGCAACTTCTGTTGCTGCTTTGAGCAGTACGTGCACGGTGTTTGCGGAATCTGAAGTTGTCGGCCTGCTGGCCGAAAACTATCCAATAGATGCAATTGCCGCTGGCCTGTGCGAAACCATCGCCCAGCGGACGTTGCAGATGGCAAATCGGATGCATGTCCTGTCACCTGTGGTATTGTGTGGCGGAGTGGCACTTAATGCCGGCGTGCGCAAAGCGATGGAGCGCGCTCTGGGCTGTGAAGTTACCGTGCCGCTTGAACCACAACTCGTGGGTGCTCTGGGCGCGGCGATACTGGCAGGGGAGAGGTCTGGCAGATGACCAAACGTCCCAGCGGCTGGGGCTTGTTGCTCCTGTACGCAGTTATGAGGATGTTGACCGGGACTTGCGGCCACGTATACGCTGGCGACAAGGCTGGGGATCTCGTCCGTGCCGCCGAGCATTTCATTGATGGTGCAGCTGCCGGATCTGCTGTTGAACGGCTGCTGAAAGCCAGCGAGTTACGGCCAGATTGGTATGTGCCGATTTCACGTCTTGCCGTTGCCTATCAGAGCGCAGGCATGGACACTGCAGCTTTGCAGGAATATATTCAGGTACAGGCCATTGCCTTGGAGACACTCGACCCCAATGCGGTCCGGACCGCAGAGACGAAGCGGTTGATTGCTGAAGCTGAGGGATATATGACATTCCTCACAAACGCAACGCGGATGGAACTCGGCCTGCGACTGCTGTACCCCGC
>CAYSRY010000036.1:0-224 GCA_964433395.1 uncultured Armatimonadia bacterium
TTTATTGATGGCGTGCAGTGTTTTCAAGACGCAGACTATGAGCAGGCAATACGCACGTTAGAGCGCTATGTGAAGCAAAATCCGGATTCTGATTCTGCCTGGTACTACCTCGGGCGGTCTCAGATGAAGATGCCCAAGCCAGACCTCGCGAAGGCACTTGAGGCCTTCCAGCGCACCGTGGAACTGAACCCGCACCGCCCGGGTTTGCGCCTGTACGTCGGAGA
>CAYSRY010000036.1:234-18069 GCA_964433395.1 uncultured Armatimonadia bacterium
AATCTATGAGACACAGGGCGCGTATGAAGAGGCACTGCAGGTTTACCAGGAAGAGCTGCGTCTGCGCAAAGGTCGTGACATGGCCGAGATAAAAATGGCTATTGGTCGCGTTTATTATTTGAGCGGAGACTATCATAGGGCTCAGGAGCTGCTGAATGATGTAATTCGCCTTGAGCCCCGGCACGTTGAAGCCCTGTATTACAAGGGGCTTACGGAAACCGCGTTGGGTTATTATGAAGACGCAGTGAAAGAATTCCGCACTGCCAGCGAAATCTGTCAGGAGTACCAGGCTCTCCATTTTCGGTTGACCAATGCCGAAGGCGACGAGATGCGTTTGGCTGAGCTTCGTCGTCGGAACGTGACGCAGGAGGCTTTGGCTCAGCAGTATGGCAATGCAGAGCGGTTTGTAACGGAGCTGCGCCTGTGGCCCTCGCTGAACAGGCACTGGGGTGACGCCCATCTCGCAGCTGGAGACTTCGCTGAATCCCGCAGTGCCTATAGAAGGTGTCTTGACCGGACAGAAGGCGGCCAGCCGGCGGATCCTGAGCCGTATACACTGATTGCGCGATCATATTTGGCTGACGCTCAGGATTTATTCCAGAATCAGGGTCTTCTTTTCCAGTGTATTGCCGTTTGTGCCGAGGCCGTTGACACAGCCAATGAGGCTATTTCCAAGAACGAGAAATACGCTCCGGCGCACAGCGTTCTGGGGGAGATCTATCTCTTCCAGGCGCGAACATATACATCGATGCCCGACCAGAAGATCACCTCTCATACATATGAAGATGCGCTGGCAGCATTCAAGGACACGCTTGAGCTCGACCCCACCTACACCCGCGGAATGTATTATCTTGCCCAGGCTCTGACTGATACCGGGCAGTTTCGTGAGGCTGCGGTCCTGTTGCAGAAAATCGTAGAGCTTGAGCCGAAGAATGCAGATGCTCATGCAGCCCTTGCAAAGGCCTATCTTGGACAAGAAGAAGCCCAGAGCGCGGCTGAAGAAGCGCAGACTGCCCTTGCCTTGGACAGACGAAATTATGATGCACTTCTGAACGCGGGGCTTACGGATTTTTATTATCGAGATAAGCTCAGTTCAGCAATTGATTATTTCTCCCGCGCTGTCGCTGTGCAGCCCAATCGTTCGGATGCGTATCTCGCATTGGGCAATGCCTACTTCCAGATGGAGTCGTGGTATCGCGCTCGTCATGAGTACTTGAAGGCACTCTCTCAGATGCCCGATGCAGTAGTGGCAAACACAGCTGTGGATCGCGCCCACGTCAGTTATATGGTTGCCTATACCTATCATCATGGGGGATTGTATGACAAGGAGATCGAGTACCTGAATGAGGCGCTCGCGCTCCAACCAGCATATGTAGAGGCACTGCGGCAGATTGCGCGCGCATATGAAGCGAAGAGTGAGCCACGTGCCGCCGAAGTCGCCTTGGACAGTGCAGCCGCTGCAGCTCCCGACGACCAGGTAGAAGGTGCGATATACGTTCAGAAAGCCGAGATGTACGAACGACTTGGTCGTCCGCACGATGCGATCACCGCATACACCACGGCGCTGGACATTGATGAAGAGAACTACGAAGCCCAGGAAGGGCTGAAGCGTCTCGGTGCGTCTGGATAATCGCTGTAGAGGCATTATCACTACGCTGAGCGCATGCGCAGACAATGCCATATGTCGTGTTGTTTGCATTGTTTTCGCAGGATGCGCGTTGATGTCGTATGCCTTGTGTGCCGAGCTGCCAGTGCCGGAGCGAGTAGTGTTGAGCAACGGCCTGACGGTAGTCTACCGGCACAATCCTGTAGGGCAGACTTTTGGTTTTGCAGCCGCTATCCGAGCATCAGCGGGCTGTGAGACGGAGCGAACAGCCGGAGTTCGTGCGTTGACGCTCGGCATGATGACACATCGGCCCGCGGGCGAAGACGGCCTCACGCCCAGCGCTCATGTTGCAATGACGGGAGCTGTTGTTGGGACGTCGGTTGATACGGATGCAATGCGTGTTACTGCAGTGGGATTGGCCGAGAACTTTGGCAAATGTCTTCCGGCGTTGCGTGACATTATTTTCAGTGCAGAGTTTGACTGGTCTGCTTTAGAAGTAGTGAGAGCCAGTCTGCAGCATGAATTGTCCGTAACAAGTGAGGACGAGGTGGCCTACGCTGAGATGATGGCGCGGGCGTATCTTTTTACTGGAACTGGTTGTGCCTGGCCGGTTGCAGGCACAGAGCAGAGTCTGGCAAGGTTGACACCTTCACGTGTACGGCGTTTGCACGAAGAATTGGTTCGTCCGCAGAACGTGGTTCTCAGCGTTTCCGGCCCTATGGAGCGAGAAGAGGTCATGGGGCTCATCTCGCGAGAATTCGGCGCAATTCTCCCGGGAGTTCCATCTTTGTCAGTGTCAATTGCATCACCTGATCGGGATTCAATATTGCTTCACAGACCTTGGCCCAGTTCGAACGCTGTATTCCTTATGATGTGTCGGGCCCCTGAACTTGGGGACGTGAGCTCTGCTGCCACCGATGTGTTGTGTGCAATTTTGGGTGGTGGCGAAGGTTCCGCTCTTTGGCGCCGCCTGCGCAGGGACCTTGCGCTGGCCTACAGTGTGGATTGCCACCGGAATGCAACTGCAGACTGTGCGACCATTGAGCTCTTGGCGATATGTCGCGCAAGCGATACCGGGCAAGTTTACGGTGCATTATTAGATTTGATAACGGATGCCCAGAAGAATCCACCTGATGAGAATGACCTTGAGCGAGCTAAGAATTGGCTGAGAGGTCGTTATATTTTTTCACAACAGAGTAATCTGGATTTTGCAATCAGAGCAGGCACTGCTGAGCTGCTTATGCCGGGTGTGGGCGCAACGTATGGCGATAGCCTGCTTGAGGCCTATGAAAGCGTGACAGCCCAGGAAGTACAGGAGGCGGCCCTGGCGTGGACATCACGGGCCGTATGGGTTCAGCTTAACGGACTTCCTCCCAGGCAATAGCTGTGTGGGTTTGATTGTAGTTATTATTGGATATAGTACTACTTGACATAAGAGTTATCTTCAATCGCGTTGATCAGCGTTCCTGGCTTCACGGTTTTGAGAGAGTTATTGGTGGTACGGGGAAGTATAAGGCGTTTTGGGCATTGAGCCGCAATGTTGTGTATAGGAGGCACGCCAATGCATCGCAGGTACGAGGGAGTAGTAGTGGTTTGTGTACTGGTGGCATTGTGCAGTATCACACCACTGTTCGCTCAGGAGGGTTTTTGCAGTTTCATGTCCGGCTATGATCCCGGACATACTGGTGTAAGTGGAGACGAGATAGCCCTCCCGTTGGTATTGAGTTGGCGCTACACTCCTGAGGTAGATCCCACTTCGAAGCAGGTTGCATCTGCTGTGGTTGATGATAAGATGGTTTATTATCCCGGCCACAAGAAAATATATGCCGTGGATCGGCAGACCGGAGAGTTGGTCTGGGAGCTTTCGGTCGGTGCGGATGTGTACTCCACGCCTCTGCTCGAGAATGGGGTTCTGTATTTCGGGGCAGAAGACAAAAAATTGTGGGCCGTGGATGCAGCGACCGGCAACCGGCTGTGGCAGTTTATTGCGCAGGGCGCTGTACGCACTTCACCAATATACGTTTCGGGTGCAGTGTATTTTGGTTCTGATGACGGCCGAGTATATGCGCTTGATGTGGCCAGCGCGGAGCACGGTCTTTTCTGGCAGTTCCAGACCGGTTCCAAGGTTCGCACATCGCCAGCATTCTACAGGGGAAGTCTGTTTGTTGTATCAGATGATGGCTATCTCTACGCCATCAGTGCTTCCGATGGCGGGATGCGATGGCGTGCCAAGTTGCCTTCGAAGTACATGTTTGCACAGCCCGTTATCGAACGTAAAAGTATCATCGTTACTTCTGGCTCCCGATTGGTTGCATATGACACAGAGCGCGGCTCGCACCGTTGGACCTTCCAGTCGGGCGGGCTGATTTCGGGAGCTCCAGCGATTTCGAATCGTCGCGTGTATGTCGGGAGCAACGATGGAGTCGTCTATTGTCTGGGCAGCAACGATGGTCGAATTGTATGGCGTTTTCCAAATGCCAGTGTGCGGCAGCCCATTACAAGTCCTGTCAGTGTGTCCGGGGATGTTGTGTATGCCCGGACAGGCAAAACCGCTTTGGTTGGGTTGAATGCGGAGACTGGCGAGCTGATCTGGGAACAGAAATTGCCAGATCCGAACGTTGTTGAAACCAAGACAGGGACTGGTTCCGGTGGGGCTGCGGGCGGTATGTTTGGACCGCCAGGCGTTGGCATGGACGACCCGATGATGATGGGTGGTGACCCAGGTGGCCCTCCAGGTGCAGGCGGTCCCGGTGGTGGCCCAGGTGGCCCAGGTGGCCCTCCAGGTGCAGGCGGGCCCGGTGGTGGTGGCCGGACAGGCAGGGACGGACGATCGTCCGATGTGGTTCTGTATGAGCAGGAGGATTATGTGCGTGCTGGTATCAGTCTTGGTGCGAACAGCGCATACGTGGTTGCCGCAGACGGTGTCCTGTATGGTTTTTCATCGCTGGCAGCCGACAATGTTGCTCCAGAGGTCTCGGCCGCATTGGTTGATGTTCCAGGGCGGACAGCGAACACGACAGTGAGATTCCCATTGGTCGTGGATCGTGGCGACACTTTCGCAGGCCGGTATGCGGATATGACTGAAGTGCCGGGCACGCCGCCAATCACTTTCTCTGCCATGCTCGTGGACGACGGCGCAGGCGTAAATCCTGCAACGATACGTGTTGAGCTGGATGGAACAGAGGTAGAAAGCACGTATGATGTACACACAGGTATTGTGTGGTGCGTGTATGACCCTCGTGGGGTTGCGGGACAGTTGGGTAATGGCGTACAGAACATTGTGATAACGGCGCAGGACTGGGCTGGTAATGTTGCGACAGCGCAAGCGTCTTTTACTGTGGACAATTCGCTTGAAGCGCCAGGTCCCGCTGTACAAACACAACAGGTCGGTCCCGGCATGATGGGCCCCGGTATGGCCCCAGGTATGCCTGAGATGCCACCGATGCCTTAGAATAGTGATGTGCGTGGCGGTTTGTCGACTTTGAACTGGCCGCCACGCTTGTTTTTCTGAGTGCGATTGTTTTCCCCGATTTTGTGAAGCTGTCGAGAGTAGACGGGAGGTTCCCAATGGGCAAGGTACTCTTCGCAGTGATTTTCATGTTGTTGATAGCAGTGTATGGTGCTTTCTTTATCCAGTGGAACCCAGGTATTGTAACGGTCGTTGGTATGGTTTCGCCGATGGATGCAGTCACTGCCTATGGAGCGGATTTGCCAATTGCGTATCTGGCGATTGGTTGTGTTTTCGTTGGTGTGATCATCATGGGTGTTGCTGCATGTGCGACGTGGGGTGCACAGCGAGACGCCACGCGTATGGCAAGAGCTCAGGTCGAGGCAGCAAAAGTAAAACTGGAAGAACGTACAGAGATGGTTCGGGAGCTTCGAGCGGAAGTGCGGGGTCTGAGAAAGCGGTTGGAGGAGTGACCAAAACGCGTCGCCCGGGCTGACGCTGGTGGAATTGAGATGTGCAGCGATTTGACACCAGCGCGGTTTGCCAATAGGATATTGTCGACATATGGCAAGAGGCCCATGGGCCTCTTGCCAATCTATTACCAGAACGATACTGTGTACCAGGGAATCCATGGAAGACCTCGACGCGTGGTTATGGCTTAACGCAAGCGGCATATCTACCGTTCGTCAGCAGGCACTGCTTGGTGTCTATGGGACCGCTGAGGCGATTTTCGGCTCAACCGATTCGGAGATTGCCTGCATTCCCGGGTTCGATGTGCGGCATGTCGAAAAACTGAGGGCGGCTGAGCGCCAACTTGATGTGGCTGCAATCAAGGAAGCGATGCTTCAGATTGGCGTTCACGCTATTGTGTGGGGAACTCCGGAGTATCCAGGCTTGTTGGCAGAGACGGACGGTGCACCCGCTGTATTGTTCGCACAGGGCGGCTTACGCGTTGATGATCGGCAGGCAGTTGGACTGGTGGGGACGCGCAAATGCACACCCTATGGTCGGCAGATCGCGCGGAGGCTGGGGATAGACCTGGCTCGTCGTGGGTTTACAATAGTGAGCGGCATGGCTGATGGGATTGATGGTGAAGCCCATCGGGGGGCGCTTGAGGCTGGAGGGCGTACGATAGCCGTTATGGCTTCGGGAGCTGATCGCACTTTCCCTGCCTCACACAAAGGATTACGGGCTGAGATAGCGAATTCAGGCGCAGTGGTAACCGAGTTTCCATTTGGGACTGAGCCGCTGCGGCACAATTTTCCACAGCGGAATCGGATTATCAGTGGTCTTTCTCTTGGTATAGCCGTGATAGAAGCACCGACGAAGAGTGGTGCGCTGATCACCGCTCGTCACGCAGGGGAACAGGGGCGGCCGGTCTTTGCAGTTCCTGGGAATATAGACAATCCGAACAGCCACGGTTGTCATGCGCTGATCCGGGATGGTGCTGAGCTTGTCGAAATGGCGGAGGATATTGTGGCTGGGCTCGGAATAATGCTTGACGCAGTTCCGACCCGGACGTCGACTTCGGCTTCGCCGGATCTGACTGCCGATGAAGCGTCTGTGATGGAGACGCTGTCATTCGAGCCGATGTATGTGGACGACATCGTCAGAGTAACCGGGATAACCGTTGCTGGTTTGAACGCCACATTGATGATGCTTGAGATGAAGGGGTTTGTTCGGCGTTTTCCGGGCAATGCTTACGTTAAGATACAATAGTTCAGCAGGGCAAACGTTCCGAGGTCTGGCGGAAGAGTTTTAGATACTCGGAGATATAAGGGTGCGGCAATTGAAGCAGAAAGCGATCATCGTTGAAAGTCCGACAAAGACTCGTACGCTCGCCCGATTCCTGGGTGACGACTTTGTGATAGTGGCATCAAGCGGGCATGTGCGAGACCTGCCCAAAGGTGGCATGGCCGTCGATGTTGAGCATGATTTTGAGCCACAATATGTGACAATTCCGCGGCAGCAAAAGACGCTCAACGACCTGAAGAAGAAACTGAAGAACATAGATGAAGTCTACCTTGCAACTGACCCTGACCGTGAGGGCGAGGCGATCGCATGGCATCTCGTCGAGGCTCTGGGGTTGAAAGATGCGCGTCGCATCGAGTTCAATGAGATCACTAAAGATGCGGTTCTGCGCGCGCTTGAACATCCGGGAAAGATAGACATTGAGCGGGTCAATGCCCAGCAGGCTCGCCGGGTTCTTGACCGGCTTGTAGGGTATAAGCTGAGTCCGGTTCTATGGAAACGCATTGGTAGTCGCGGGCAGCAGGGCGCGCTGAGCGCTGGCCGCGTCCAATCTGCGGCGTTGCGTCTGATATGTGATCGCGAGCGAGAAGTCGCGGCATTTATCCCCGAGGAGTACTGGAGCATCGGTGTGCAGCTGACACCTGGGGCGAAGCGTGACACGTTCGTTGCCACAGTGAAGACCTACAACGGTGAAGAGCTTTCCCTGGACACTGAAGAGAAAGTCCAGCCGATAGTTGAAGCCCTCAACAAAGCGACTTATTGCGTATCTGACATAACACGGAAGACTACCCGGCGCAGCCCTCAAGCGCCATTCCGCACGAGTACCATGCAGCGTGCCGCTGCGAGTCATCTGCGTTTTTCGGCGCGCAAGACAATGACTGTTGCGCAGGGGCTCTATGAAGGTGTGGAGACCAGCGAGGGCACAGTCGGTCTTATTACCTATATGCGAACAGATTCCACTCGGGTGTCGGCCGAGGCACAGGGGCAGGCGCGGGAATATATCAAGAGCACCTACGGCGAAGAATTCGTTGGTGAAGGCGTCACTGATAAAAAGCGCAAGGGTGTCCAGGATGCGCACGAGGGGATTCGGCCCACAGATGTTGAACGGACGCCTGAGAGCGTTGCGAAATATCTGGATAAGGACCAGGCGAATCTCTATGAATTAATCTGGCGTCAGTTTGTTGCCAGCCAGATGACAGCGGCTGTGTACAAAGAGGTTGGTGTTGATATTGCCGCTGGAGCCTATGGCTTGCACGCAGGTGGAGCAGTATTGGATTTTCCCGGTTATCTGGCGGTTCAGCCACAAGAACGGGACGAGACTGAGGCGGGAGTTCTGCGAGAGCTGAAGAAGCAGCAGGAACTTGAGCTGATCAAAGTGAATCCGGAGCAGCATTTCACCAAGCCACCGCCACGGTTTACCGAAGCCTCGTTGGTGCGTGCGCTTGAGGAGAACGGCATTGGGCGTCCCAGCACTTATGCGCCGACCATTGATACATTGCGGCAGCGGAAGTACGTCCGCATGCAGCAACGGACATTCATCCCGACACAATTGGGATTTGTTGTGAACGACTATCTGCTTGCCAATTTTCCTGAGATTGTTGATGTAGAGTTCACTGCAAACATCGAAAACCAGCTTGATACGGTTCAGGAGGGTAAGCTCAAATGGCAGAAACTGATCAGAGATTTCTATGAAGATTTCGATGCGCAGATAGATACAGCATCAGAGAGTGCCCCCCGCGTTCTTGAGGGTGAACTATGCCCGAAGTGTCAAGGCAAGCTGCTTGAGCGTTTCACTCTTTCCGGTAAATTCGCAGGCTGTGAGAATTACCCAGAGTGTGACTATACGCGAGACCTTCTGGCAGACGTGCTGCCCCAACAGGAAGTGGAAAATGTCGGGCGTGATTGCCCGGATTGTGGCAAGCCGCTCGTCTATCGTCTGAACCGTCGCGGCCAGAAGTTCATCGGTTGTACCGGGTATCCGGAATGCGAGCATACAGAAGCACTTGACAGTGACGGCAATCCGAAACCTCCAGCCAAGGAGACCGACGTGGAATGCCCGAAGTGTGGGGCAAAGATGCTTGTCCGGCACGGTCGCCGTGGCCCGTTCCTCGGCTGCAGCACATTCCCGAAATGCCGCGGAATTCTCCCCATAGAGGCTTTGGAGGGCGGCGACGTGGAAATCCCGGAAGAGGCTCGGAAAGCGGAACCCGAACAACTCGGTGAGGACTGTCCGGATTGTGGTAAGCCACTGCTCATCCGGAGTGGTCGGCGCGGCAAGTTTATCGCGTGTTCGGGGTACCCGAAATGCAGGTACACCCGGAACATTGACGAACCCAAAGATGAGAGTAGTGATGAGTAGCATGCAAGTGCGTCGCGTTTCGTCGCGTTGCACGCATCTGTGGCATCGAGTGTGATTGATGACAGAGAACAGAGCAGTTTCTGAGATTTCGCGTAGTCCGTCGACTGCGGTACTCTTAGCGATATTTGTTACGGCGATCTCAACACTTGCATTTGAGGTCGCTTTGACGCGTGCGTTCTCAGTGTTGCTGCGCTATCATTTCGTTTTCCTCGCCATCTCTCTCGCCACTTGTGGACTGGGCATCGGAGGGTTGATTGACTACCTGCTGAACAGACGTTTTCCGCATTGGCATGTTCCTACGCAACTTGCTCTGCGAGCCACGCTTACGGGTCTTCTCTATCCTCTCAGCGTTTATCTTCTGTTCGCGACCCCGCTTTCTGCGAAGCTGACCTCGGTCTGGGTTGTGAGTGCAATCTGCATCTGCCCATTTCTGGCTGCAGGTTCTCTTTTGAGCCGTGCATTCGCTGAATTTTCAGCTTCCAGCGGTCGGCTGTATTTTGCCGACCTCGCGGGGGCTGCAATCGGCAGTTTTGGCGTTATCGCCATCCTGCAGATGGTGGGCGCAATCAATGCAGCGATTTCATGCGGACTGCTTGTCACCGTCGGGGCAGTTATTCTGGCCCTCAGCATGAAGAAGCCTGGTCTTTCAGTCGGGACGCTTGTCGTGATGGCTGCGTTGGCGGTGCTGCTGGGCACGAACGTGCAGATGCGTTATCTCGACCTGCCTGTCATGCCGCTCAGTGACGATCCCTCGGCGAAACCGCTCTATCAAGAGCTGGCGGATCCGGAGATGCACGCAAAGATTGTGGCGAGTGAGTGGAATGCATTTGCGCGGACTGATGTCGTAGCGTACGGAGATGCCGAGGGCCGATACAATCCGCAAGATGACCTGTATGTGTACACCGACGGCGAAGTGCCGACAAATATGATAGCGTTCGACGGCGATCTGACAAAAATCGCAGACAGACTGCGTGGTTTCATCGGATTTGTGCCATTTGAGAAGTTCCGTCCCAAGAAGGTTATGCTGATCGGCCCGGGCGGTGGGCTGGATATCCTGCTGGGGCTCGCCAGCGGAGCTGAAGAGATCGTCGGCGCTGAACTCAATCCGTCAATTCCCCGTATTGTCCGTCAATTCGGAGACCTTACCGGACACATATACGACTATGAGAACGTGAACATCTACGTCGACGAAGGTCGCGCCTTCATGCGTCGGTCGGATAAAGAATTCGACATGATCTATATGGCACTCACTAAAACAGCGACCACAGCATCATCGAGTCTTGCTCTGGTAGAGAGTTATATCCACACGCAGGATTCATTTGTCGATTGTCTGGAGCACCTGAGCCCTGATGGTAAAATCGCTTTCGTCTGCCAGGAGCCGATGATTCTCCTGCGCACAATGCTTACAGCGCGCGAGGCTTTACATGCAGTTGGAGTGCCATACGAGGAGACGATGGATCATCTGCTTGCGGCAAGCATTCCTATGCATATGTACTTCACGGGACCCTATCGGCAATTATTGGTGATCTCGCGCAATTCTATTGATAAAGCGACCGCAGAGGACTTCACCCGGCACATTGTTGCGTTGAACCTGGACCCCGCTTTCGCCCCTGGCGCTTATGAGCCAGTTCCGTTCAGTTGGTTGACCGAAAACCGGGGAATGAGTGCAGGGGAGTTCGTAGATCTGTTCAATGAAATGCGTGCCGAGCATGGCGGGGAACCACTTAATATATTGCCCTGCACGGACGACAAGCCGTTCGTCGTCGATCTGTCTTTTGGCATCCCCGGCCAGTTCAAAGTATTTCTGTGGGGCATGTTGCTCGCAGCATTGTTGATCTCCGTGGTGCTCGTGTGTGCGGTGGGATCCCGGAAAGATTTTGTCCCCGGGTGGCCGGCGCTTTCTGTGGCAATTGCTTATTTCATATTGCTTGGCATCGGCTTCATGCTTGTGGAGACCTCGCTTATTCAGAAGCTGGTACTGTATCTCGGCTATCCCGTGCTGAGTCTTTCCACTCTGCTTTTCTCTGTACTTATAAGCGGGGCACTTGGAAGCCTGTTCACACAGCGTTTCGGTGTTGAAAAACTTTCCCGGCTTGTTTTGTGGGCTTCTGCCGGCATCATCGGCTATGGGCTGCTTTCACAGTTCATGTTTCCGCTGATCGTGGATGCAACGCTGGCTTACGATATTCGCTGGCGCTGCCTGCTTACGATGCTGATGCTGTTCCCACTGGGGTTTTGCCTTGGAATGCCATTCCCAAGCGGAATCCGCGTGGTTGGCCGCTGGGGGCATGACATTGTGCCGTGGTTGTGGGGGATCAATGGGGTCACGTCGGTCGTTGGTTCGGTATCAGCGATGGCACTTGCGAAGCTCTGGGGGTTTGGTCACGTTCAGATGGTGGGTTGGGCACTGTATCTGGGTGTATTCGTGATCGCGCTGGTAGCTGGGCGGAGTATCGGCCAGAAAGACGCTGAGAGTGTTGATGTGCAGGAAGCAGTGGAATAAGTTACTCAGAGGGAATTGGTGGCTTGTCATGCGGCCACCACGGTGAATGGAACGGCCCGGACAATAGTCCGGGCCGTTTTGGTGTCAGCGGAGATACGCTACGGTTGCACCGGTGCCACCATCAGAGACAGCAGCGGTTTCAAAGTCTCGAATATGCGGATTGCGTTTGAGATATTTCCAGACCGCGTCACGCAATGCACCTGTGCCTTTACCGTGGACGATACGCACCTCGGATAGCTGCGCAAGTGCGGCATCGTCCAGATATTTTTCGAGTTCAAACAGGGCTTCGGCAACCATTTTTCCGATAAGGTTAATCTCGGATTTTATCGTTTGAGATTTCGTTGCTTTGAGCCGTTTGGCCAGTGCGATTGACTCTGGCGCTGGCGGGTTCTTGGGTGGGAGCAGATCTTCAATGTCGACCTGCACCCGCATATTGCCGATGCTTACCTCGTATGTGGCCGGACCAATTTCGCGGGCAATTGTACCATCCTGGCTGAATGTGGCCACGTGAACCCAAGCCCCGATCTCGAGATCAAGACTTCGCACGCCTTCCTCATCCTCGACTTCTTCCTGGGGTTGTTCGAATGCACGGTGCTCGCGTTCTGCTTTTTTTGCTTTCGTTGCAGATGCTTTTCTCAGGTCTGCAAGTTCGTCCCTGGCCTGCTGCGTCGCTTTGCCCTGTTTGGGCTGAGCCTGAAGACGGGCAATTATCTCGCGTGCCTGGTCTTCAGCCTCCCTGACAATCTGCAGGGCTTCGTTGCAGGCGTCTTTGCGCGCTCGTGATTCGCGTTCTTCAACTTTGCGCAGTTTCTCGTCATATTCCTGTCGCAAGCGTTCGACCTCGTGCCCGTCTTTCTTGATTTCGCGAGCCTCTCGGTCGTAGCGGTCCTTGCTGTCGCGCATCTGAGCGATAGCCTGTTCAATGTTGAGTTGCTCTTCATCAAGTGTATCGCGTGCCTGTCGGACTATCTCCCGTGGGAGCCCCAGCCGCTGCGATATTTCGAATGCATTTGATGAGCCGGGATGGCCTATGAGGAGGCGGTACGTGGGCTTGAGGGTGCGGACGTCAAACTGGACAGCGGCATTCTGGAACCCGGGTTCGGAATACGCATGGAGTTTGAGTGCGTTGTAGTGTGTGGTCGCCACGGTCCTGCAGCCCGCACTGTGCAAGAATGCCAGTATGGTTTTTGCCAGAGCTGCACCTTCGGTGGGATCCGTACCGGCCCCGATTTCATCAAGCAGCACCAGCGCACTGATGCGGTGGGCGCGCGCGGATGTGTCAATGGATTTTCCATCACGCGAATGGCGCCTTTGGGCGGCATGGATGCGATTGACGATCTTGACGATCTGTGTCATGTGCGAGCTGAACGTGGACAGCGATTGCTCAATGCTCTGCTCATCGCCGATGTCAGCCCACACATTTTCGAATATGGAGATTTCCGATCCGCTTTCAGCAGGTATGTGGAGACCAGACATGGCCATTATTGTACAGAGGCCAAGTGTTTTGAGTGAGACGGTTTTTCCGCCGGTATTCGGCCCAGTTATGACGAGCGTGTTGTAATCTTCTCCGATCCAGATCGTGACTGGGACGATAACGTCATCCGGAATAAGCGGATGACGAGCAGACCGAAGCGAGGTGACGCCATCATCGCGCATGATTGGAGGCGTCGCCCGGAGGTCGATTGCCAGCCGCGCTTTCGCAGAGATGTAGTCGAGGACACTCAGTATCGTCTGGTCGGTATCGAGAGCATCAGCAATAGCCGCAACGTCGTCAGTGAGCTCTCGTAGAACCGCTTCCTCCTCGTCGCGAATGGACAGAAACACCTCTCGCAGTTCGTTCCCGCGCTGTACGATTTCGACCGGCTCCATGAAAACGGTGGCGCCAGTGGCCGAGCGATCATGGATTATGCCGTTGAATCGCGATTGCACTGCCGCTTTGATTGGCAAGCAGAAACGGTTGTCGCGGCTGACGATGACAGCATCCTGCAGCAGCCCACGGTCTACGGCCTCACGGAGAATAGAGTTCATTCTCTGGCGCATGGTGTCTTCGAGCGCTATGGCGCGTCTGTGGAGGCGTATCAGAGCTGGTGAGGCATCGGGCCTAACCCCACCGTCATCTTCGAGCGCCTGGTCAATGCGCCTGGCGAGCTGCATTTCATCGGAGAGATCGCCAGCGAGTTTCCACAGGCGTGGCAATTCGTCAGCAAGCTTTTCGACATGCGTTCGGACCGACACGGCTGCACGCAGGCACCCAGCGATCTTAAGGAGAGCCTGGCCTTCCAGCAGTGAGGCGACTCTGGCTTTTCTGATGAGCTCGTCTATGTCGCTCAAGCCGCCAAATGGGAAGCTCCCCAGCTCGCTGATGAGCTTGACGGCTTCGGTGGTTTCATCAAGCCATGAGTTGATGCGTTTGATTTCTGTTGAGGGGTAGGCGGACACGGCTTTGCGGCGGCCGAGCGACGAGCTGGCACGCGCTGCAAGCATTTCTTTTACCGCGGGATAGTCCAGTACCCGGAGTGTTCGTTCATCCATCAGGAACTCCAATGCGCAATCGTGGAACTGCAGCGGGATTATAGCATATTTCATCACGTTGTCGCACCCCCGGCGGAGGAATGTGACGCCAGGGGGCTTATCATGCATGAGTGCGCCACGTGCTATCTGCACTCAGGAGCGTTCCATGCGTGCCTCGTGAAACTGGATGATGGCGTCAATGCGGTCGTCAAGATCGCGTGCCTGCAGAGCATTACAGTGAGTGTGGTCATCTTCAGTGCTGCGCGGTTGGCCAAGCATTGCGCGCACTGTATTCTCAGCACACTGTCCAACGTAGTCAAGGCCCCAGCCGCCTTCGAGGATGAAGCACAGACGCCCCTCGGCAGTAGCGTCTGCAGCAGTGCACAGGCGGTGCATCATTGCGTGATACCCGTGCGCGGTCATGCACAGATCCGTGGTTTCGTCCGCCCAGTGGCCTCCGAAGCCGCCTGCAACGAGTATGATGTCCGGTACAAACAGGCTCTGCAGTACGGGTATGACTATGCGATCACAGCAGCGCAGCATGTGAGCGTCGGTTGTCCCGGTGGGAAGTGGAAAATTGATGTTATACCCGAGTCCCGCGTCAATACCTATTTCCTCGATCAAACCGCTGCCGGGCGGTAGGGATTGCTGGTGAAGCGACACATAGAGCACGTCCCGGCGATTAAAGAAATGATTTTGTACGCCAGTGCCGTGGCGGACGTCAAAGTCGACAATCGCTACTCGACGGATACCTTCAAGTTGCAGTGCGTGTTCGGCGGCGATTGCGACAGAGTTAAAAATGCACCCGCCAATGGCCCGGTCGGGCAGTGCCTGGTGGCCAGGAGGACGCACGAAGCAGATGGCACTGTCAAAGCGTGGCCCTGTAACGGCATCGACCGCTGCACATGCGGCTCCTACAGCAGACGAAGCGGCGCCGAATGTACTGGGGAGTATGAGGGTTTCATGGTCAAGCTCTTCGCCGCCGATTTCAGACAACATGCGGATTTCGTCAACGTAGGTCGAGTCATGAAACAGCCCGAGCAGAGCATCATCTGCAGGTGTGAAATTGAGACCTCGCATCTGTGACCAAAGGCCCGCGTCGCGCAGTTGAGTATGCATCATCTCGAGACGGCGCGGCGAATCGTAATGCCACTGAGGCCCGCTGCCAAGAAAAACATCGTCATAGATGCGCGCGACAGCCATGTTGCGACTCCTGTGGTGGTCCCGCAGTGGGATGAATGAGCATGCCATGCGGTATTGTGAATATTTACCAAGAATACCATGTGCGGGAGCAAAATAAAAGCGGCCCGGACCTGTAGCGGTCCGGGCCGTGGCGTGTCTGGTTGTTGGATTTATGAATTTTTGCTATTAGCGGCTTTGTCGCGTGCCTCGGTCAGTGTCCGGAATCCCGTAGTGGCTTGCTCGATGGCGGGAACGTCCATTTTGAAGACCTCAATGGAGGCGAAGCGCTGGTACTCAATGTCGAGCAAAGCAGACATTACCGGGACGAAGTCGGTGCTGCCAATGCCCGGGGCATAGCCGCTGTCGTCATTGCAGTGGTAGTGGTAGAGGACGTCTGCCACACCGCGGATCGACGCAGGCAAATCGCGCTCCTCTTTGATGCCACTGTACGTGTCGAGAATGATACCAACTGACGGCATGTTGATTTCATTGACCATGCGCAGAGCCTCATGTGCGCGTAAGAGGAAGTTATTGCCGGTCTCGACCGCGAGCGGTTCGATGCAGGTTTTGAAATCAGCCTCCGCGCCAACCTCGCCGCATCGTGCCATAGCCTCCCGGAACCATACCCACGCCTGTTCGTAGCGCACGCCTTCTCGCACGTCGCGTTGTTTTGGCGAGCCGACGACCATCATGGAGCCACCGATCTCAATGCCGAAACGCACCAGGTCCTCCATGTAGAGCGCGGTTCGCTCTCGCACCTGCGCATCTGAGGAAGTGGAGTGCATACCGTCTGGGCCGACAAGCAGCCAGTGAATGCCAGCAACTTCGACGCCTGTGTCGCGTGAAGCCTGTCTGATTTCGTCTTTTTGCTCGTCAGTGATTTTGCTGACATGGTCGGCAAGCGTGAATGGCGCAATTTCGAGTCCCTGGAAACCAATCTCAGCTGCAGTCTCGAATTGCCTGGTTATTGTCCAATAGTCTTTATTTTCGCTGTGGAAAATCTCATTGCATATGGCGAATTTCATATATTTCACCTGTATTGAGGGGCTGATTGCATTTTGTGCTGCGATGACCTGATGCATTTCGCGGTCATCGCAGAAATGCCTCCAATGTGGCCGGGATTCTCTGTGCGTTTATTTACGCTCAAGTTGCGGAGGCGTAAGCCGAAGTTTACAGAGAAAGCATGCGCGCATGAGGCGTAACCCGTCTGGAGGCAGCACCGTGAGGCGAATGACCGTTTCCCAGTTGGTAATCCTGGGGGCATTGCTCCTCAGTCTGGCGCCAGCCGCATCTGGTGGCGTAACTATTTCGGCTGAACGAGTCGGGCGCGTCTTCTACCCAGGCGAGCGTCCGCGACTTATGGTGATCGCTGACTGTGAGCGTCAGCTTGGTTCGTACCGGGCAATCGATTACTCTGGGCGGGAGTGGATCGCCGGTAGTGCATATTTCGGCGGAGGGAGCGTTACGCAGCTTGATATGGGGCAGGCATTGCCCCTTGGATGGTACCGGCTTCGCCTGATAATCGGCAATGAGATGATCGATGATGCATTCTGTGTGTTGCCAATGCCGCAGAGCAGCACTCGCGGTAATGACGGGCTGTTTAACCTGCAGGTCAACACCCGCGATGAACGTCAGTGGGCGGCTGCAGCTCAGATGGGTGTTCGTGCGATACGCAACGATCTTTCGTGGCCTACGTATGAGCGTGTCGAGGGACAACTGGATATGAGTCAGTTTCGGGAGGAAGTGCGTCTTGCCTGTAAATATGGCATCCAGCTCATGGTGTGCGCGGGATATACGCCAGCCTGGAATGCGGTGGCCCCACAGAATGGCCCTGATGACTGGATGCGTGAGGCTCCGTTCATCCAGCACCCGCGTGATGCTGAGCGCTGGCGCATCTTTGTGCAAACGGCTATTGACGAGACACGCGGGAAATCCGTATTGTGGCCCTCGCGTGAGATTTTGCCGGAGAATGTCAGTTATGAGGTGCAGCAGTTGCCTGTTGTACAGAGCCTGGAAGTCTGGAACGAGGCAGACCACCTGTTTTATCTGGGCACATGGAGTCGATATATGGATCTCGTGAAAATAGCCCACGGAGTGCTGAAATCAGCATATCCGGATGCCGAGGTCATCTATGGGGGAGCGACCGGGAACTGGCTCACGATGTGTTTGACATGCGCCAATCAAGTGCCACTGTATTTCGATCGAATGGCTTTTCACGGGAGTGGCAGTGTTGCGAGGAACCTGACCGCCTGGGCGCAGGGCATGCAGCAATTGCCATGGATTGATGGATACCCTCGTGAAACATCCATCAACGAGTCGTATTTAATGTACAAAGATACTGGCGGTGGATATGACGAACACCAGCAGATGCCTGGAGACATATTTAGAGTACGCACTCAGTTGATGTTCTGGCAGCAGGACAGCCACTACCGGTCGAGCTGCCTGCATCAGTGGGTCGCAAACCCTACGGACGC
>CAYSRY010000037.1:0-10339 GCA_964433395.1 uncultured Armatimonadia bacterium
TGCTGCTGCTTACAGCCAACGCCAGAACGGCACCCAACCCAAAGCCAAGCAGCACCAACGCCATATACCATCCAGGCCTGCGCCGATTGTGGTACCCTCCCACGGCGTTCAGCAGATTCGGGTCATGTGGCCCAGTACGCTCCTGTTGTTCACTTTCCGGCTTCATCGCTGCTCCCACTCTCAGCTCACAGGCTCGCACGCACTGCGAAACAGCGTTGATGCGCCCACTCGCCGCCACCACTTACCAAGCGAAGCGAATACACGCCATTCAGGCCTATAGGGCATTTTCCAGTCAGTGCGAAATGCAGATTCTCCGTCCAATTCGGCGGTAGTTCCGCCGGTACATCCAATTTTCTGCTCCACACCACCTGACCACGCGCATCACAGATTTGGACTGTTAGCAACTCACAAACAATGAGATCTGGTGTGTGGTTCGAAACCTCAACCTCAACAATAATGGGCTCGCTGGGACCATATTCCTCTCGATCCGTCTCCAATACGCAGGTTAGTCTATCGGCGCCAGACGCGCTCCCTAGTTGAATTATGTCTATATATAAAGAACCATTCTTATACATATTGCAGACACCATCTACGATCACACGCTGTCCATACACTAACCGTGGCATGTCCGTGGCAATGCCGCCACCTACGCTGCTCCTGCATCCAATTGTTGCATTACGACCCCTGAGTACCCAAACATCGTGACTCTCGGCACCGGGCCAATCACCGCTGCCCCAATACTCGCCCGTAACACGCACAGGGCGATCGACATACCTAAAAGGGTGCCCTTGCAGCTCTTCCACCGTGACTGCGACAGAGGCCTCTTCGCGGCATTCAATTGATAAACTCTTTGACGCCCCATCCCACGACATCCCTCCACCAAGCGCCAACTTCAGCACTTCCGATGGCAGGAACAGCGCCCCATCCACCATACGCGGTGCTTGCTCAATGGCAATTGCTGCGCCATTAAGACGCACGTGCCGACGCGCGCGCCACACCTCGAGCTTTCGCTGTCCGCGAACACAGACCAGCGCAGAATTCGCGGTATCCCAATCCACCGTGAATCCACAAGCGCTGAACACCGCACGACCAGGTAGCCACGCATGCCCATCCTCAACAAACGCAGGCTGTGGCAGCGCGATCTGCAGACCATTGACCAGCAATATAATCGCTACCTGTGCAGCCATCATATCGCATTGCAACTCCCGTCAGGGGAGAGGGGGGAGGATTACCGACATGCCTCCCATGTAGGGACGCAGAACCTCCGGAACCTCAACCGTTCCATCCTGTTGTTGATAAACTTCCAGAATTGCCGCTACTGTGCGGCCAGCGGCCAGTCCCGACCCATTCATTGTCACTACATACTCCGGCTTCGCATCCGGAGTCTCACGATAGCGCGTGTTGCATCTGCGTGATTGGTAGGTGCCGTACTGGCTACATGACGAGATCTCCAGCCAGCGATTCAGGCCAGGCATCCATACCTCAAGGTCGAACGTCTGCTGTGGCTGCGCCCCCATATCTCCACCACAAAGTGCGATGCGATGATAGGGCAGCTTAAGAGCCTCAAGAATGGCTTCGGCATTCCCTACGAGCTTCGCCAGCTCGGCGTCAGCCTGATCAGCCTTCACAAATTTCATCATTTCTACCTTGTGGAATTGATGCAACCGCACCAAGCCGCGTGTATCGCGGCCAGCGGCACCAGCTTCACGCCGGAAGCACGGTGTGTAAGCGCAATAGCACCGCGGCAGCTTCCCACCATCTAAAATCTCGCCCTGATGCATATTCGTAAGAGGCACTTCTGCCGTCGGGATCAGATAGTACCCATCGTCAGTTTTGAACAGATCATCAGCAAATTTGGGTAAGTTAGCGGTGCCAGTCAGTGACCGCGCGTTTGCAAGCAGTGGTGGCTCGACTTCGGTGTAACCATGCTTTCGCGTATGGGTGTCCAACATAAACTGTATCACCGCGCGCTCAAGCGTGGCACCTGCGCCAATGTTCGTCACAAAACGCGCACCAGCGATCCGTGCAGCACCTTCGAAATCAAGAATCCCAAGCCTCTCGCCGACTTCCCAGTGGGGGAGTGGATCGAAATCAAAAACAGGCCTTTCGCCCCAACTCTTCACTTCCACATTGTCGCTATCATCGCGGCCCTCTGGCACCGCATCAAGCAATATATTCGGGATCGCGAGCATCAGCTCATCGAACTCTGCCTCCGCAGCCTCGAGTTCCTCTTCCATGTCACTGATTTTCTGCTTCAGCTCTCCGACTTCGGCCTTCAGGGCGTCCGCGTCGCCTCCATCCCGCATAGCCTGCCCAATCTCTTTCGACAGCTCGTTGCGCCGTGCCCGGAGCTGCTCGACCTCGAGCAACTCCCGCCTGCGCTCTTCCAGTCCAATTAATCGGTCAAGATCGAAATCGGACCCCCGCTTCCTCAACGATTCTCGGATGACATCGGGGTTGTCTCTCAGCAGGTTACGGTCAATCATCGCTACACACTCCTCGCACCGCCGCGAGACATCACCGCGCCGGCACTCTTCTGCAGTGAATTATTGCTCATCAGCACCGATGGCATGAGCCACCAAGTGCGCTCTTACCCGTATTTCCTATGCGGCGGCATGTCGCCGCTGCTCCCGCTCAGCATCCAACGCGGCAATGCGCCTGTTCCGCAGAATCTCCAGATAGTTCACAAACTCACTGAAGAAGAAGAAGAAGGCACATGCGCCTACGGCTAACGCGAGGTCGACCAGCGTCAAGCCTTTGGTCTTGAACACGCCTTGCAGGAACGGCACATACGTCACCGCAAGCTGCCCTGCAAAGCCCAACACAACAGCCCACAGTACGTGTCGGTTGCTCCAGAAACCCCTACCGAATACCAGCTCCCGCTCTTTCCGAACGGACAGCACATTCGCGAGCTGCAGCCCGGCCAGCACGAAAAATGCGAGAGTCCGATCCTCGACCAAATTCTCCGCTCCGAAACCACGCCACCAATACAGCCCGAGGACGATAAAAGCCATCATGAACCCGGTCCAAAGGATGTTGAAAATCATTCCGCGAGCGAAAAGACTCTCATTCGGATCGCGCGCAGGACGCTTCATTACGTCGCCCTCGGCAGGCTCAAAGCCCAGCGCCAGAGCTGGCAGGCCATCAGTAATCAGATTGATCCACAGAATCTGCACCGGCACCAGCGGCAGTGGCCAACCCAGCAGGATAGCAAAGAATATGGTCAATACCTCGCCCATATTTGTTGAAAGCAGGTACCGGATAAACTTGCGGATGTTGTCGTAGATCACTCGCCCTTGCTCAATTGCATTGATAATAGTAGAGAAATTGTCGTCCAGCAGAACCATGTCTGCAGCATCTTTCGCT
Organism: uncultured Armatimonadia bacterium; assembly: GCA_964433395.1. GTDB lineage: Bacteria > Armatimonadota > Zipacnadia > Zipacnadales > UBA11051 > UBA11051. Next base: position 3,367 of record CAYSRY010000037.1, read on the forward strand.
ACTTCGGTCCCTACTTGGCCCATCGCGATGCCAATATCGGCACGATTCAGTGCTGCGGCGTCGTTGACCCCGTCACCGGTGACTGCGACGAGTTCGCCAACGTTCTGCCATGCCTGCACGACTTTCACCTTGTCCGCAGGCGACACACGCGCATATACGTCAATGCTGGCTGCTTCCTGTGTCAACTGTTCAGCCGTCATTTCGCCGAGCTCTGAGCCCGAAATCACCCTGCCATCGCGGTCTCTCAGGCCAATCTGGTCCGCAATGCTCGCGGCCGTCACGGCATAGTCACCAGTGACCATCACAAGCCGGATACCTGCGTCCTTTGCCTTGCGCACGGCATCAGCCACTTCTGGCCGTGGCGGATCCTGCAACGCTACCATGCCCGCGAAGACAAAATCGTGCTCTATATCGTGAGCCTTCACTTCGTCTGGTACATCATTCAGCCGACGGTAGCCCGCTGCCAGCAGCCGCAACCCCTGCTTCGAAAACTCCAGAATCTTTGCTTCGATTGCAGCAGCCTGAGCCGGCGTCATATCCTGTTCGGCGCCGCCCGCGCGGTACTTCGTGCTGAGCGCCAGAACTCGATCTGGCGCACCTTTGAGCATTGCAACGATTTCGCCCGATCCCAGCATCTCGTGAATAGTCGTCATCCGCTTCCGGTCAGCATCAAATGGGATCTCTGCGATCCGCGGATTATCGGTCTTCAACTGCTCTACAGCGATGCCGGCGGTTATGACTGCACCAAGTAGAGCGATCTCCGTGGGCATGCCCACTGACTTCTCGTAATTCGGCATTGCATTCTCGACAGGTAGATACGCATCATTGCACAGACCCATGACGCTCAGCAGCCACTCGTAACTGTCCTCGCCAGCGTCCAGACTGTATTCACCGTACGTGACGGGTAACTCACCAGCGGCCGTGTAGAGCCGCACTGGCCGCATCTCGCCCTCGGTCAGCGTACCGGTTTTATCTGTTGCAATAACCGTGATAGAACCCAGAGTCTCAACGGCAGGCAGGCGCCTGATCAGCGCATTGCATGCCACCATCTTCTGCGCGCCGAGCGCGAGAGCGATCGTGATAACCGCTGGCAAACCTTCGGGCACGGCAGCAACTGCAAGCGAGATCGCTGTCATCAACATCTCCTGCAGCGATGTGCTTTTCTCCGTCAGAAGCCCGACGGCAAAAACCAATGCGCAGATGCCCAGCACGAGCCAGACCAGCATCGTCCCAACTGTCCGCAACCGCTTCTGCAGTGGCGTTGTGACCTCGCCGGCTTCCTGCAGCATCTCGGCAATAGCGCCAAGCTCCGTACGCATGCCTGTGTCAGTAACAAGCGCACGGCCGCGCCCCTGCGCAATAATTGTCCCGGCATAAACCATGCATCGCCGGTCACCAAGCGGGGCATCGGCGTTCTCTATTGCCGCCGGGCTCTTTTTCACAGGATAGGCCTCGCCAGTGAGAGCCGCCTCGTTCACTGAGAGATTGGTCTCACTCAGCACGCGCGCATCGGCGACAACCCTCATACCGGTTTCCAAAAGCAGGAGGTCACCTGGCACAATCTGATCGGCTGGCACCTCAACGGGCTCACCATCACGTATCACGCGCGCAATCGGCTCAGACATCTCGCGCAGTGCTTCAAGCGCCCTCTGGGCACGATATTCCTGCAAAAAACCCAGCACTGAATTGAAAATGAGAATCACGCCGATAACAATCGCGTCGGTAATCTCTCCCGTGAGCCCAGAAACAATGGCTGCACCAATAAGAAGCAACACCAGTGGTTCCAGGAACTGGCGGAAAAACATGATCAACGGACTCGTGCCCGCCCGCTTCTCAAGGATATTTCGCCCGAACTTCTCGAGGCGCGACTGTGCCTCTTCGTGCTTCAGGCCGATCTGAATATCAGTTCCCAGCTGATTGGCGGCAACGTCTATGTCCTTGACATGCCAGGCAGTGTCGTGCTCTGTCTGGCCTTCCGTCGCCTCTAACTCGTTCAACGCAGATTCTCCAAACCGATTTCTAATTTATACGCGTTTGCAGTACGCACACAAAAAGGACCACTGGCAGATTCCTGCCGCAGTTCGCATTCTTCGATTCTTGCACAAAATGGACCAGGTGTCGAATCCCTTGGGCTCTGGACTAACCTTTCACAACGGCAAGCGGTCGCAGGCGCGCAACACGACGCGAAATACCTGCGCCATCACATACCGCTACGACGTTGTCGACATCCTTATAGGCTTCAGGGGCTTCTTCGGCAAGAGTCTTTTTCCCAACCGAACGAACCACTATTCCTGCCGCCCCCATTTTTTGCAGCACATCGTTGCTGTGCTGCTTTCTGACGGCTGCCGCACGCGACATAACACGACCGGCACCATGGCACGTCGAGCCCCAAGTCTCGGCCATCGCGGTCTCCGTTCCAACCATCAGGTGAGATCCGCGCGCCATATTACCTGGCACAAGCACTGGTTGCCCACAGCGGCGGTAGTCCTCTGGGAGTTCTGCGTGCCCCGGGCCGAATGCGCGTGTCGCTCCTTTGCGGTGTACGCAGAGGCGTCTGTCTACGCCACCGACATTGTGGCTCTCGAATTTTGCAACATTATGGGCAACATCATAGACCAGCTGCATTCCCAGTGCTCCCGGGCTCGCACGCAGGACTTTCTGGAATGCCTCGCGCACCTGATGCGTTATGGCTTGTCGATTAGCCCAGGCGTAGTTCGCTGCTGCTGCCATTTCGCTGAAGTATCTTTGCCCCTCAGGTGATTTCACCGGGGCACAGGCAAGCTGGCGATCATTCAGTTCTATCCCATATTTCTGCGCAGCTTTCAACATGCCGCCGATTGCGTCGTCGCAAACTTGGTGACCAAGCCCTCGCGAACCACAATGGATCATCACACAGATCTGGTCTCTGGCTTCGATGCCGAAAGCCCGGGCAGCGTCTGTGTCATAGATCTCGTCAATCACTTGGATCTCAAGGAAATGGTTTCCGGAACCAAGTGTGCCGAGCTGCGGATTTCCGCGCTCAAGTGCCCTGTCACTCAAGGCACTTGCATCCGCGCCATCCAGCCGTCCCTCAGCTTCCGTATGCGTCAAATCCGTGTCCGTGCCATAGCCACGCGACACAGCCCAATGTGCCCCATTGACCAAGACCTCATCAATTTCCCCGCGTGACAGGCAAAATTCGCCTTTTCCGCCAACACCTGCTGGCACTTGGCCAAAAATCAGATTGGCAAGGGCCTCAAGCGAACTCCGGATCTCCTGCAACTGCAGATTCGTTCGCAAAAGCCGCACGCCACAGTTGATGTCATATCCCACCCCACCGGGCGAAATGATGCCTTCGTCCATGTCAAACGCTGCAACTCCACCAATCGGAAATCCATATCCCGAATGCCCATCCGGCATTACCAGCGCTCTGCCCACGATGCCAGGCAATGTCGCTACGTTCGCAACCTGCTGCAGTGTGGGGTCTCGGCGCATGAGCTCCATAAGATAACTGTCCGCATACGCCATGCCCTCAGCCTTCATCCCCGCTGCCCGATTTTGCGGTAACAGCCAGCGGTACTCGTCAATCTGTCGGGCGTCTATCTCCTGCTTCGCCATGCTCAACCTCCCCGCTGCTTACTTGGACGCTTGGGAGAGCTCCATCCCGCATGCGGCGCAGTACGGCCCAATTTCGTTGTGCTGCGCTCCACAGAGTGTACATATACGATAGCCGCGCTGATGCTTCACATGCCCGCGCTTCAGCTCCCGCGTCACCATCCGCAGGAAGCTCTGCCGTATCTCATCATCATCGATGTCACATGTCGAACCCTCACAGAATCTCTTCTCGCCCGCCGTCAGTTCTACCTGGTCCAACTCCTCGTCAGTGATTACCATCGGCTCAGGTCGGCGCAAGCGCGCAGCAAGCTGCCCTGCCACCGGGCCTGCACTGGAAGCACGGATGCAATTGACGAAGTGGCCGCCAAGCCGTGTATTGAGTCGCGTTATGATCTCTTTCTGGTCCAGCGAAAGTTGCTGCGCAGTTGATGGCGAATCGCACAGTACGCGCACTTCCGCGTTCTCCACACCCAGAATGTGGGTGTTCCGCGCATACCAGTCTCCGACTATCTGAGGCCATACCTCGATGCAGAGCACCGACGTAGCCTGACGCAGATTGCCACTGTCCGCCAGATAGTCGTTGATCGCTTGATGCAGCGAACCCATGCCACTTCTTCGCCCTTGGTGTCTCACTGTGTCTCCATTCCGTCTTGGTCAAACGGCGTGCCATCCGGACCAATCCGGATTACAACACCGTCGTCAACCTGATAGAACGCAGCACTCTGTTGAGCTGCCAATATCTCGGTCAGAACCGGACTTGTAATGATCAGCCCCTGCAGATTCTGCGCCAGCTCGAGTACACGATTGCACCTGCATGCATCGAGTTCAGACAAACAATCATCAAGCAACAATAGAGGGGGCTCGCCCCGCCAGGCCATCACGACATCAGCCTGTGCCAGCTTCAAGCTCAACGCAGCGGTGCGCTGCTGACCTTGTGAACCGAATCGACGTAATGCCCTGTCATCTATCAGTATACCAAAATCGTCTCGATGTGGCCCCGCGGATGTGTACCCAAGCTCAATGTCGCGCTCCTGATTCTCCGACAGCAGCGCAGCAAAATGTGTTTTACGCTCTTCGAGCGTTTCGAGCCCGGCAAGGTCACTCTGATACTCCAGAACAAGCGTTTCACCCAGATCAGTCAGGTCGCCGTGAATGAGCTCGGCTCCTTCGGCGAGAGTCTCTACAAATTCCTCACGGTCGCCAGCAATCGGAGCTCCTGCATCAATAAGCTGAATATTCCATGGGGTGAGCGTGCTGGAGTCTCCGCCACGGGTGCGCAGAGTTTTGAGAATCTCATTGCGCTGACTCAGTGCACGACGATAGCGTAGATGATCATCAAGATATCGTGGTCGCAATTGTGCGATTGCCACATTCAGAAATCGACGCCGAGCTCCTGGGGGTCCCTTAACGATCTCGAGATCTTCAGTCGTGAACATGACGACTGCACAGCGTCCGACTAACTGAGAAACAGACTCTATTGGGAATCCGTCCAATTTCACCTGTTTGCCTGCAGCAAGCTGAGCAGCGAGAGCACCGTGAGCCGAGGTTGGCCCAGGCACAAGCACAGAAATATCGGTCGTATCGGAGGCTGAGGAGACAAATTCGCCATGAACGCGACTGAAAGCTGTTCCTTCTCGAACCAATTGTCGGTCAGAGTTGGTGCGAGGTGATTTCGAGGTGGCGAGGACGTGGATTGCTTCCAGAAGACTCGTCTTCCCAGACGCGTTGGGGCCGACAATAATTGTCAGCCCCTCCGGAAATTCTATCTGCAGATCCGTGTAGATGCGGAAATTCTGCAAGACCAGCTTGCGTATGTGCACGCCATGCTCCTTACATAATCTGCATCGGCATCAGCACGTACACGTAATTCTCCTCGCCCACAGGCCGCAAAAGGCCAGAGTTCAGTGGACCTGAGAGTTCCATTACGATCTGCTTCGCGCTGGTTGCATTCAGCATATTCAGCATGAAGTCGGCGTTGAATGCGATCTCTGCGTCGCCGCCCTCCATGGAAATATTTATTTTTTCCTCAACCTTGCCTACATCCTGACTATTGGCGCTTATGGTCAGTTCAGGACCCTGAGCTCGCAAAACGACACGATACCCATCTTGTCGCGCTAATACGAGAGCGCGATTCAGAGCAGCAGACAGTTCAGCAGCGTCAATGATTACCTTTTTGTCCGTCCCGGTAGGGATGACTTTCGGGTAATTTACGAACTGCCCCTCGATGAGACGTGAGCTCACTACGGTCCCGTCTACCACGAACTCGACCTGGTTCTGCGACAGCCGCACATGCACAGGTTCAGACGATCCGGCACTCAACACGCGCTGCACTTCTGTCAATGCACGCCGTGACACTATGGCATCCAGATCGCGCTGAACATCTGCGCCAAGTTGAGTCTCAACGAGCGCTAGTCGATAGGTATCTGTTGCTACAGTTGCGAGTTGTCCACCCTTGATTCTGAACAGGGCACCAGTAAGAATGGGTCTTGTCTCATCGCTTGAAGTAGCAAAAACGACTCGGTTTATCACATCCAGCAGGCCGGCTTGCGACATTTCTATGTCGATTGGGTCCTCAAGCTCAGGAAGCTGCTCAAAGTCGTCTGCAGGAAGACCACGAATGTTGAATTTCGTCTGACCACAACTGATATCAACCGAATTACCATCGTCGGCTCTTAGTGTCACAGGGCCACTTGGTAGTCGGCCGGTCACTTCGGTGAAGATCCGGGCAGGCACCGTGATAATACCATCTTCCAGCTCATCAACTTCCATCTCTGTCTTCAGGCCGATGTATTCAAGGTCGGTCGCGACCAGCGTAAGCTTGCCGTTGGCCGCCTGCAGGTACACGTTATTCTGAATCGGCTGCGTACTTCGACCTGAGACGCCCCGCGCAACAAGTTGAACCTTCTCATGCAGGGCTCGCTGATCGCAGGTGACACTGAACATACTCTTACGACCTCCCTTGATAGCTGCGTCGCAAGCGACGAATCCATCGCCGAACCGCTGAATAACACGCGATGCCCAAAGCTCTCTGGCTGCCCGCGTATTTATCGGTTCCACAGTGGCAGGCCCACAACCTGCCATATCCCAACTCATACCTGTACTTCAGCACAAACGCAGGTCAAACTCTGTACGCGTTTTGCCAATGTAATTGTACTTGCTTTACAGTTCGCTTGTCTACTGGCAAATCCCTCCCATGGGCTGCAATGGCCTGATACAGGCTGATTGCACGCTTCTGCAGTTTAATGCCGCCCGAAATCCGTCAGATGCTGGAACTGCCAATTGGAAGCGTTATTCAGAATGCAGTACGTTTAAGAATTCGACAGATGTTTTGATTGCAGGATGTTGTTTGCGAAGATCTGTTCCACTCTGTGGGATTGCG
>CAYSRY010000037.1:10349-18053 GCA_964433395.1 uncultured Armatimonadia bacterium
TGCACAGCTTTTGCAGTTTAGTGCCGCCCGAAGCCGTCAGATGCTGGAACTACCAATTGGAAGCGTTATTCAGAATGCAGCACGTCTAAGAATTCGGCAGTTGTTCTGATTGAGAGGATGGTGTTTGGGAAGATTTGTTTCACTCTGTGGGGGAGCGTTGGTCTTTTCATTAGTTATCCCCACTTGCTGTTGTATAGTGCTTGTGTATTTTAAGGCAGTAGTAGTAGTAGCAGGGGCGTGGATTACGTTCAAAACCGTTTTCACGCCAAGCGCCACAACGCTTCCTGATGTTGGTAACCCTGTGGAGATTCTTGACGAATCATCCACAAAGCCCACATACGTCGAAACTGTCCACATTCAGTGGGCAATTCTGCACAAGTTACCTTCACAAACTCCACAGGCCGTCGCAGGCATCTGCGTCGGCACAACACAATCTGCATTTTTCGTGCCAAAAGGATATTCACCGTATGTGAAGAAATGCCACTTGACGTTGCTTGATGCATACTACTGATCATCATCAGGGAGTGACTTGAAATGTCCGAACAGCGGAAAGCGCGGCTCGCATTCCTCGGTTGTGGCGGGTTTTGCACCGCCTCGATTCTGCCTGGAGTCGCACGCTCCGAACTCATCGATGTCGTAGCAATCTGCGACCTCAATCAGCAGGCTGCAGAAGATCGCGCGCGCCGCTTTGGCGCTCTGCGCACATATACCGACTACAACGAGATGATCGACAAAGAGGAGCTGGACGGTGTATTCGTGATTGGAGCGGCTCCGCAGCAATATAAGCTGGCTCCAGAGGTCATGAAACGCGGCCTGCCAGTATACGTGGAGAAGCCTTCTGCAAATACTTCGTATGAAGCCGTCGAGATGGCCCAGATCGCCGAGGAGAATGGTGTTTGGGGGCAGGTAGGCTTCATGAAGCACTTCTGCGATCCATATGTGATGGCGAAGGAAATCATGGCCAAAGAGGATTTCGGCGATCCGCTCGTGGTCAACGCGAAATTCAGCCAGGGCCCGTATCCCCAGATCTGGGGAATTGACAGTGCTCGTCGGTCCTTCCTCATTGGCCAGTGTGTCCACATTCTGGATCTGATCCGCTTCTTCGGCGGAGACGTTAAATCAGTCCATACCGCTTACGTTGAGAAGACGCCTGAGCAATTCGCCTATCTGGTGAACGTCAACTATGCAAACGGCGCAGTCGGCCAGGTGAACCTCAACGGACTGGAATCAAAAAAAGGATTCTCAGATCTGCAGGAGCGTCTCGAGGTAGTGGGTGACGATCAGATCATCACCGTCGACGATATGTTGTCGGTCAGTTGGCGCGCAAAAGACGAATGGCTGGAGGGAACAACTCGCCGAGGACGATTCGTTCAGCGCTGGGAGCCTGCAACAATGTCCATGCCCGACTCCTATAGCCACAATGGCTACATGCCAGAAGCAGAGCACTTTGCGCTCCGCTGCATTGGAGAAGTGGACTATGGCCCAGACCTTTGGGACAGCGCGAAAGCTCTCGCCATCGGCGAGGCCGTCTACGAAAGCGCACAATCGGGAATGCCCGTTGCGGTACGCAAAATATAGAGCCTTTACACAAGCGTAGCGCTGATCGACTGGGAAGCAGGCGACAAAAATGGGGTACGCCGCAAAGGCGTACCCTGATGTCTTTTCGAAGTACGCACGTTAATCTTAGTGATCGGCAGACCCAGGCGCCTCGGGCGGATTGACCGAAGCGTTCTCCTCTGCATTCTCGCACAACCACTCGCCATAGGCACACAGAGCCAAAATGATTGTCTTCATGAAGGCGTACATGAAGATAGTCAAAGCAAGTGCAGCCACGCCATAGGCAGCAAGAATAGGCGCAAGCGAAAATGTAGGCGTCCCGACTGCGGCACTCTTTGCCAGAGCAACTACGGCCCAGGAGCAGCCGACCACATAGCAAAAGATGATGTATGACAGACTGCGGTAGAGCCCTGTTGATGCCGCAAAGAAACGTTCGCGAAAGCTTTTCTTATTCTCCACTCCCAGAAGCGGCAGTTGCATGCGATCTACCTCAGAAAATATAGTAGTAGCAATAGAGCCGGAGCGGTTAACTGTGAACCAGTCAGGGAGATTATTTCAAACGTATGTCCATAGTATAGCAGCCCGATAGACTCTACGTCCAGAAGCTGGCACCCATTGTGCTGCCGTAGTATACTAAGAGCATATAAAAAACGCTTCGTGACCGTAAGGATATTTTGAATGAGCAATATGAACAAACAAAAACTCATTGATGAGATTCTGGCAATGAAACGGGACAGGGGCGCCATACTGCTTGCCCATAACTACCAGATCCCAGCGATTCAAGACATCGCGGATTTCCTTGGCGATTCGCTTGAGCTTGCGCGCAAAGCCGCGGAAACCGACGCGGAGGTCATAGTCTTCTGCGGCGTCCACTTTATGGCTGAAACCGCCAAGCTCCTTTCACCGGAAAGGACCGTTCTTATCCCCGATATTTCGGCGGGTTGCCCGATGGCTGATATGGTGTCGCCAGGTAAGCTTCGCGACTTCAAGAAACTCCACCCTGGCGTTCCCGTAGTCGCGTACGTCAACACAACTGCTGCTACAAAGGCTGAGGCCGACATCTGCTGCACTTCAGCAAATGCCATTGATGTTGTCAACAGCCTCGAAAGCGATGAAGCGATTTTTGTCCCCGACTGCAATCTCGGTAGCTGGGTGCAGGAACATACGGACAAAAAATTGCTTCTCTGGCAGGGATATTGCCCTACACATCACCAGATACCGATCGAAGATATCCTGCAGGCTAAAGCTCAACACCCCAACGCCAAGCTCATCGTCCATGGCGAATGTACACCAGAAGTTCGCGCACTCGCTGATGAAGTCCTTTCTACGGGTGGAATGGTTCGCTATGCTCAGCAGACCGATGCCAGGGAAATCATCGTTGGTACCGAACATGGCATGGTGCATCGCCTCCAGAAAGACAACCCGCATATCACATTCTATGCAATCCGAGCGGCGCTATGTCCGAACATGAAAAAAACCACGCTGCCAAAACTGCATGCCGCCTTGTCGAAAATGCAGTTCAAAGTTGAAATCGACGAGGCGCTTGCCAACCGGGCTCGCGCGTCTGTCGAGCGCATGCTCGCGGTCAAATAAAAGTCTATGCGGCCATCGGCAGCAACGCAACAGCAGGAGGACACATGAACGCCAAATGTGCGAAGCGTGGATTGCGCGCAACAGCCTTTGCTGCCCTCTTCATTGCCGCCGGAATGTCTGCGTATGCTCAATATGATACTGCTCTCGACCCCATTTACCCGGAGGGCAAGCGTTTCCCGCTCGCTCTCTACTCGATACACGAGCCCGAGGAATTCGCTGACGCCGCTGACGCTGGCTGGAACGTGGGCCATCGTTACGGATTCAGTGAAAACTATCTCCCACTTGCCGCTGAGAATGGTTTCCTTTCACTGGCTCATCTGGTTGGCCGCACTACCGAGCCGCGCCCCGAGGGCTTAGCAGCTCTGGAGCTTGGCAAGACTGGCGAAGGCACTGACGCCACCACCGGTGCCAACACTGAAGAGACGGGGGAAACGTCGCACGGTTTCAAGCCTGGTGAACGTCCACGTCTCGAGCAGGAAGTGCGTGCTGACATTGAGGCTTACGCCAGTCATGATAATCTCGCGTGGTGGGACATTCCCGAGGAAATGCGCTACTGGTTCCAGGGCGAGTTTGACATCGTAAAGAATATGTTCGCCTGGACGCGCAAATATGATCCGCGTAAGCGACCGGTGATGATGTATCATCCTGGACACTCCACTGCAGAGCGTGTGGAAAAGTATGTGGACTTTCTTGATATCATCGCGGTTGGCGCATATGCTGAATATTCCCACCAGCCTCGCGCATGGATTCGCTGGCGTGTAGAATCCGAAATCGAAGCAATCGAAAATGCAGGCTTTACTGTCGGCTCTGACTATCTGAATGGCGAGAAGACACCAATCGGCGTCCCAATGCTTTTCGGCAAACCGGAAGACATGGATCTTATTGTCCCTGCCGAGGCCTATCACGACTTTTTCTCCTGCATTGCTTCAGGAGCAAAAGGTATTCTCGTTTTCTCATACTGGCACAAACGTGACATGCCTACGCTGCAGAAAACATGGGAGCTTGGTTACAAGAAAGCAGCCGCGGATTTCATGGCGGAGCCCAGCCTGAATCAGGCGGTGCTTTTTGGTCAGGATGTTCCCCTTGCAGTTGAAATAACGAAAGGGTCACCACGGACAGTCCCATTTCGTCCATACGGCCTCGACGAAGACATCGACTATCCAGCTGTTAACGTTCTTGCGAAAGCATATGAGGGTTCTCTCTACATCATCGCCGTCAGTTCCCAGGAGAGAGGCGTTACCGCGAAGGTCTCGGGGCTGCCCGAGGGTGTTCAGAGCCTTGCACGCATTGCGGATGGGCGTTCCCAGGAGCAGGGTGGCAATGACGTTGTCGTTAACGCAGGCACCTTCGAGGATGACTTTGGATGGCTGGGGGTTCATATCTACACAGCTCAGCTCCAGTAACTGTGGTCATCGTTGCAAAATGCAGCCGATGCGGACACGCTCGTCAGCTTGGCATATGCGGTTTGTCGGCAACGAGCCTCGGGTGTCCATCTGCAGGAAAGTCGCACCTGAGTCGAGAAATAGCTTCAATCAAGTGCACAATGGCGCTTTTGAGCGCTTTTCTCCACTATCCCCGCCATCATCGGCGATAAATGGGCAGATATCGGATCCTGCATATCTGTTCAGGAGGGTTGACCAACGGTCATGGTACCTGGCTTACCGGTTGTTTTGGTTTTAGGGCTACTCGCCGTCATTGTTTTCGCATTCCATTTCTTGCGTCGGGTCGCTTTGGCTACTGTTGCAGAAGCCACTGCGACCATCACTGCTGAAGGCATTCTCCGTACTGCTGCTTCTGCTAACTTTTTCGGGCAACAGTCCTCAGGTATCGCGCAAATTCGCGGAAACGGATTCCTCGCGCTCACAAACTCCCGTATTTATTTCCTCAGCATATACAGTCCCAGACGCGAAATCAGCATCACATGGGATCGCGTCGTCGGCGTCGAGAAACCTCGGTCATTCCTCGGCAAGACCAAGTTCCGGCCATTACTGAAGATAGTATTCAGAAACGAGAATGGAGAGCGCGACGCTGCAGCGTGGCTCGTCAGCGACACTGACGGTTGGATTGCAGCTGTGCGCGAACGTGCAAACATTCCAGAGGAGTAGACCACATGCTCCAGGACACAATTGAGACCGCAGGCATTATCGTCCCTGGCTTGCTCATTTTCGTAATCGCCATTGTGGCCATCTTCGCAGGGCGCCGTTGGCACACGAGCAGGTCCCTGCAGCGCCTGCTCGGTGATGAAGCCGCCGTGCTCTTTGATGCGCGAGCGGTATTTTTCGGTAGTGAAATGCTGCATATCTCTGCCATCCGCGAATATGGCTCGCTCGCGCTCACTCAACAGACAATCCGATTTGCAGGCATCACGCCTGATATTACATTTGCTGTCGAAATGGCTTCTATCACTGCCATCCAGACGCCGCTGGCACATCTCGGGCATTCAGGAGGCAACAGACTCCTCTGGCTTTCATACATCATGCCGGACGGAGAAACTGATACTGTCGCATGGGAAGTCCGTCACATCGAAAAATGGGTGGCTGAAATAGAGGAACTCACCGGCCTGACGAAGCAGCGTCCACAGATAGCCGACATGCAGCTTCCCAGATAGCGTAGTCTTTACCATGCGCTGGAATGCAAATGGGAGGGCGACTCGGGTGGAAAACAGCGCCGTGGATTGACCGGAACACTGCAATAGCGTCCACAGGATGAGGAGAGGGTATTCGTTTCGACGAAAGCGCAGATTTCGACTGCTCAATGGTGCATCGATACTGCAATCTAGGCGAGCTCCAGCTCCTCGCCAACACGAGTCCACAGCACCCACACAAGCACCAGATGGACAAGCGCTGTCGCAACTATGCAACCGAAGATCAGCGCTGTCGGAGGACTCGCAAGTGCCACATGCACTGTGACATAATACAGGACGAATGCCGGCGCCGCTGTAATCATGTAATGCGGCTCAAGCATGCTCAGAGCTAAGCGCGTCATTAGTGCCAGGCCTACTATGATAATTGCCACAAACAGGCCAAGTATGAGCGCAACCAGAGGGTTAGATCCCGCGCCATTGCGGATAAGAATGTACAGGAAGAAAATTGTCAGACCAGCGCCGGTCTGCGCAAAATAAAAACTGAATGTTGCGGGTAGCCAGTTCTGAAATCTTTTCACAGCCAGATCGGCCTCTCTGGTCATGCGCGCCTCGTAATCTGTGCGCCGCTGCCTGAAGTATAGCTTTTCGGTGTATGATCTTTGCAATTTATGCTCCTTGGTTATAATATACCCTTGCTTACTCTGTAGCAAGGCAACGGAACGTCTGCATATCAAAGCAGGCGACGTTTTTTCATGCCCGACTGTCAGCCTTATATCCGGCTGGCGTACCGGCAAAGGAGAGAGTCTTTGTGAAAACATGGAAAGTTGTGGTCACCGACTACATTGAGGAGGACCTCAAGTGGGAGGAAGAGAAGTTTGCGGCCATGGGGAACGTGGATTTCTCACACTACCAGCTTAAAAACTCCCCAAAAGAAGAAGTCATTGAGATCTGTAAGGATGCTGACGTCATCGTCGTTAACATGGTCAAATTCGATGCCGAAGTTGTAGATGCCCTCGAAAAGTGCAAGCTCATCATCCGTCACGGTGTCGGCTACGACAACGTTGATGTTGCAGCCTGCACGCGCAACGGTATCCGCTTCGCGTACGAACCAGACTACTGCGCAACAGAGGTCTCAGAGCAGGCAGTTTCGCTCATTTTTGCCTGCACAAGGCAGCTTTTCCGCTCGCGCGCAATCCTCGAAGAGGCTTCCGCTAACCAGATCTGGGATTTCTCAAGCCTTCTCCCGATGCACCGTATGTATGGGCAGACTCTCGGTATATTCGGTTGTGGTCGAATTGGCGGGCGAGTCTACCGCATGATGAAGAATATGGGCATGAAGATGATAGTCTGTGACCCATATATCGACGAACGACAGAAGGGTGCCCTCGGCATCCATGACGAGGACATGGTCACATTCGATGAGCTTCTTGAACGGGCAGATGTCATCACGATTCACACGCCACTCAATGACGAAACCCGCTATATGTTCAACAAAGATGCGTTCACAAAGATGAAGAAGACCGCCTACCTCGTCAACACCGCTCGCGGCGGAATCATCAAAACAGAAGATCTGATTTGGGCACTCGACAACGAGGAGATACAGGGCGCTGGCATCGACGTGTACGAAAAAGAGCCACCTGCTGCGGACCTCAAGCTCTTCAAACAGAACCGCGCCACCCTCTCGGCCCACCTCGGCTGGTGCTCAATAGAGGCCGGGTGGACGATCCGCTACAAGATCGCTGACGACATCATCGCCTGCATCAATGGCGAAAAACCCGTCAACACGGTCAACACCGAAATTGATACCATGTACGAAGGTAACTACCGCGAAGTCTGAATTTATTATTCAGAGGCACGCCGGATATCCGGCACGCCTGCACATGGACAACCGCAGACGTGGGCACCACTCCGCCAGGAAAATCGGCGACGCGCTCACACCAAGAATCCGTTACGGAAGGCGATAAAAATGC
>CAYSRY010000038.1:0-12062 GCA_964433395.1 uncultured Armatimonadia bacterium
GATTATCTGGATGAAGCCGGCCTGTCGGAGAATACCATTGTGATTTATACGTCAGATCAGGGATTTTTCCTCGGTGATCACGGCTGGTATGATAAGCGGTTCATGTATGAGGAATCGCTGCGTATGCCGCTTGTCGTGCGCTATCCGAAGGAGATCCCGGCAGGTTCCGTGAACTCGGATATCGCCCTGAATGTGGACTTCGCGCAAACATTCCTGGATTTTGCGGGGATAGAAGCCCCAGAGGTCATGCAGGGCGAAAGCATCCGGCCACTGATGCAGGGCAATACGCCGGAGGATTGGCGCAAATCACTGTACTACCGGTATTTCATGCACTGCGATAATAACCATAATATCTATGCGCACTATGGCATCCGGACAAACAGGTATAAGCTGATCTACTATTATGAGGAAGATCCCGGGCCGCAGGAATGGGAACTCTTCGGTATGGAAAATGACCCGGCGGAACTGCGGAACGTGTATGGGGAGCCGGAATATGCGGAAGTCGAGAAGGAACTGAAGGCGGAACTGAAGCGCCTGCGGGAGCAGTATGGCGATACGACCAACGCGTGGGCTGAGTAGGCGTCGAGGCCGAGTGGAGCGAGAAGAAACGGGCGAGACCAGAATGGTCTCGCCCGTTCTATGTCATGATCAAGCTAAACCGCAGAGGGTTTGGCTATTTGTGCCACATGTCGGAATCAGGCGATATCACTGTATCGTTGATGCACTTGGCGTGACCATCGAAGAACAGAGTATTGTTCTGATCGTTGTGGCGCGATGAGACCTGTCCCCAGTAGCCGCCACCACTGGATGGAATGCCGGGGTCCCATTGGGTGAGATATGAAACGGCTTCACAGATGCAGATGGTCTCGGCCGGCTTTTCGATCTCGCCGATGGAAGTGCGGAAGCTTGTGCCCCAATGGGTCCAGAGCAGATAGTTTGCACCGTAGCAGCCGGCATAATCGCGGGTCGTGCCAGCGTATGATCCGCCGCTCGGGCAGACGTATATCTGCCAGTTCTTAACGTACGGCAGGATGGTATCCATCCAGTAGAGGTAATTTGCACCAGAGATAACTGGCAGCTCCGGGCCACGAGTGACATTCTGAATCAGATACGGTGGCATGACCTCATCATAGTCCTGCACGTACATCATGACGCCAATGCCCATCTGTTTGACATTACTCAGACATGAAGTCTGTCGGGCTTTCTCGCGTGCACGAGCGAAGACCGGGAAAAGAATGGCAGCCAAAATCGCAATAATGGCAATTACGACCAAGAGTAAAACCACTTCTGCGCTGCATAGCTTCATACTCCCTTCAGTATTTCCTGCAAACGGTACATTCAGTATACCGTATTTGATATGTCATAGTAACATATTCGGCATGGACATGGGTAAGCCCTCCCTCAAGTTATTCATGAGAAGGAAATTGGGCAATGCGGGCGAATGGGAAGAGTGTACTGTGTGAAACGTATATTTGTTATCGCTCAGATTTACTATATGAGGCGAAGAAATAATGGCGCGAGTTTTGCTGATCAGCTACCCCGGCTACCCCTCGACCCCCCGACATCTGGTATTGAATAACTGGCTTGCAGACAACGCCGCGGTGCTGCGTGCGGAAGGACATGCTGTACTGGCGCTGGATTATGGCACAGTTTCGATGATGCGACGGCTGTTTCCGGAAGCACTGACGGCGCAACTGAAGCCACTTGCCGCTGCGATGATGGGGGGAGGCGGCCAACCGGACGCCGCGCAAATGGCGCAGTTGCTTGAATGGTCGAACGCGCTGGACGCCCATCAGAAAGCCACCGCAGGAGCAGTTACGGCCGAACTGGTCAATTTCGCACAAGAGTGGCGACCCGACCTGATTGCCTTTGAGCTTGGTGATGGGGACGGCTATTCGGAAAGCGCCGTAATGGCAGAGCAGCTGCACGGAGCGTTGCCGAGTGTTCATGTCACGGCCGGAGGGCGGAAAGCAGCGTGGTTTCGCGGCCTGATATTGCGTTCGGCGGCTGGTTTTGACAGCATGATATTCGGAGATCCGGAGACGTCGCTGCTGCAATTAGCAGCGGCAGCCACAGGAACCGGTGACATCGCAGAGATTCCCGGCATAGTCTTCCGCACCGGAAGCGGCGAGCAGGAGAATCCGCGCGCGGATTGCCTGGACCTGGGGAGTCTTCCCCTGCCAGCATACGATGCTGAGACCTATCCGGCGATGGCTGGTGATGAGAAAATCAAGCTGGCAATATTGACGGAGAGTCGCGGATGCCCGAATCGCTGCGCCTATTGCGTCCATCCGATGGAGGATGGCGGACAGCAGCGCGTTGCTCCGGCCCGTACAATTCTCGACACCATTGAAGGGCTGCAGAATGCGTATGGTCTGTCGGTCTTCCGCTTCGGGGGAGCTTCTACGCCGGCTGAGCTGATGTATGAGGTGGCGCAGGGGATTATCGAGCGCGGGCTGAAGGTACAGTACAACTCATTCGGGCATTTTCGCACAGCAAATCCAGAGCATTATGCGACATTGGCGCAATCAGGGCTTTATTCACTCTTCTTCGGGCTGGAATCGGGATCGCAGACGATTCTGGACCGCGCAGTGCATAAGGGAGTGAAGCTGGATCTCGCACGTGAAGCTGTGAAAGCAGCGAAGGCAGCAGGGATATTTACTGCAGCGTCGATTATCGTGCCACTGCCATTTGATAATGAGGAGACGCTTGCCGAAAGCGTCAAATTTGTGACAGAACTACAGCCGGACTCAGTGCCGCTGCAGTTCCCGGGCGTTTTTCCGCAAACACCGTGGATTGAGCATCCGGAGCGGTATAACATCGAGATTGATAACCCGGAGCAGTATCTGCTTGATAATCTGGACTATAAGGTGAAACTGCTGTTTCCGCCGCAATTCTGGCAGCCTCTGCCCTACCGGATAAATGGGCTATCTTTCCATGAGATGACCGCAGTGACGATGAAATTTGCGCATGACCTTGAGAGTGCCGGTATCCTGACAAACTTCTCGCATACGCTCGCGGCAATTGCAAAATCAGCCGGCATGGCGCCACGCGAGTTGCGAGACATGGCGCAGTTGTGGTGTCTGACGGGAGATACGGAGGCAATGGGTGGCATGGTGTCGCGGGCGAACCGCGCGATGGTGCACAACTGAGGTTGCGATGGCATAGTGTCGGCAGAACAGAAAGAGCGCCGCATGTCGCGGCGCTCTTTGCGTGACTTCGTTCAGCGGCGGGAGTTTCAGATGCCTTTGCGCACCTGCTCAATGAGGTCAGCGATCTCAAACGGCTTTCTGACAATCGCGTCAAGATAGGGGCAATTGACGAGTTCCGCCTGTTCTGTGACATACGCACTCATCAGAATGACAAACGTTTCGGGCACCATTTCCTTGACTCGGCGGGCCATGTCAGTTCCGAGCAATCCTGGCATGCGCAAATCCGTAATGACAACGCCCGGCCCAGTGCCCTCTTTTTCGAGGTATTCCTCAAACTTTCGCAAGCCTTCTGCCGCATCAGCGGCTCCTTCAGCGCTCAGCCCCGCCCCCACGAGAGATGCAATCATTCCATTGAGCAGTTTCTGGTCATCGTCAATGACGAGCACATTCGGCACCACTCTGCGCGAAGCTTTCGGGCCGGCATCACTGCTCTCAGATGCTTCGCCACCTGTAATCCCCGGCAACTTGATGGTGACGGTCGTGCCCTCGCCGACCACGCTATAGAACTGGATAGTTCCACCGTGCTGTGCAAAGACTTTTCGTGCGACGCTGAGGCCAAGTCCGGAGCCTTTTTCGCCTTTGGTGGTGAAGAAAGGCTCCGTAATGCGGTTGATCATGTCTTCCGGAATGCCGATGCCAGTATCCGCAACCTCTATGACGACACTGTCACCATTCATATATGTTCGTATTGAGACCTGTCCAGGGCCTTCAATCGCATGCCGAGCGTTAATGACAATGTTCATGATGGCCGTTCGAAGAGCCGCCGGCGACCCGTACACCTGAGCGCACGGGCTGGTCTGGACGTCGATTCGGACGCCCCGGCTTTCTTTGAACTGTCCGACACTCATGTTCACAACATCCGCAATTACTGTATCTATATCAAGTACCTGTGAGGGCTCATATGGGTCAGCTTTTGATATTCCAGATATGCGCTGTACAGCCTCGGCACCGTCGCGCGCGGCCTGGACTATGTCGCGCAGCGCGTCTCGGACCATGGTGCTATCGACTTCCTCCGACTGCTTGAGATTCATGAGGAGCATCTCTATACGGAGCAATATGGCCGTGAGGAAGTTACTTACATCGTGTGCGACTTCAGCGGCGATTTCGCCAATAGCGTTGAGCCGTCCGATCTTTGTGAGCTGGGTTTCGATGGAGCTGTGAGCCTCGGCGAGATTGAGGTATATATCTCCCTGGTCAGGCGCCACCGAGGGTCCTCCAAGTGCATCGAGATGCCCTGTGAGCACAGCTGCAGCAGGCTGGAGCTGCTGTAGCAGCGACTGCTCCCTTTGGTGTTCGCGGCGGCGGTCTACGGCACGCTGTGCGACATCGAGAATATCCTTTACGGCAAATGGTTTTTTGATATAGTCAATTGCACCATATCGAACTGCCTGTTGCGCGGTATCAATGTGCGCAAATGCAGTGACGAGAGCTACCTCGACACGCGGATCTATTTCTTTGAGGCGGCGGAGGACTTCCGGTCCCTCCATTTCAGGCATTTTAATGTCGAGGAACACGACATCGGGTTGATATTCACGCGCAGCCTTAAGCCCCTCAATTGGCCCCTCGCTCAGTCGAACTTCATAGGTGTCTTTGAGGATCATCCGCAGCGATTCGCGTGGTCCCGTCTGGTCATCGATAACAAGAATTTTCGCATTAGCCATTTTGCTACTCCCCCGATGCGTCCAGTACCTCATTCACAGTCACAGGGAAAACGACACGAAATTCAATATGTCCATTTTCTCCATTTGCAACGATCTTTCCACCCTGTCTGTCGACAATCTGTTGGCTTATTGCCGGCCCGAGGTCCCCATCCGGCTGCTGCAAGGCAAACAGTGGATCAAGAATTTCCGAGACATTGGCATTCCTGTTTTGGGCCGACGTGCGCATTGCAACATAGACCCGGTCAGCCTCACCTTCGGAATCCTGACCAATTTCGACTGACACCGGTGGCGTGCCCTGGGCGCACAAGTAGGCCAACAAGTATGAAATTGCCTCACGTGTTGGTGCAGGGTCGGCAACGACCCTGGACAATGCAGAGCGTACGCTGAGATTGTCGATGAAATGCGCTTCGGGTGTCTCGCCATTCATTTCCTCAATGGCCGCTTCGACAATTTGTTCAAGCCTGACCAGTTGAAAATTGGGTTCAGGCTGTTGGACAACCTGCACCATCTGCTCCATAAGAGAGTCGAGCCGCGTGAGTTCAGGTTTTACAGTCTGCTGCCAGAAATCACCGAGTTCCTGATGATCCTGCGGCCCATCCATCAGGTGGGAATATGTCTGGATTGCAGTAAGCGAGGTTTTTACCCCATGCGCAATGCGCCCGACAATATGCGTCAACGCCTCAAGATGTTCTCTGCGTTTTTCGGCATTAGCCCTCGCAACGGGTGCAGTGATGTCCTCAATAAGCATGACGCTTCCCATTGAGCGCCCGAAATCGTCCATGAGTGCTGAAGTGCTGACCCGGACAACCATGTCGCGGGATGAGAGCTCGATCTCTTCAGCAGTTTTTGCGCTGTGTGGCGAGATGAACGCGTTGTAGAGATAGTCACCGAGTGGCGAAGGGAGACATCTGATGTCGTTTCCTTCAACCTCATCACGTCGCACGCCCAGAATCGTCGCTGCATATGGGTTGCAGAGGACAATTCGCTGATCTCGTCCCAGTGTAACCAGCCCGCAGAGCATCCCCGAAAGGCTGCGCTCCATATAGATTTTCGTGTGTTCGACCTGTGTGCCGAGGTGTAAATTTTCAAGCTGCAGCGACACATAGCCAGTTATGACGAAAAGCGTCTCGAGCTCACGGGGGCCATATGTACCCGCCACAGCTTTTTCGCCCAGAATGAGCAGACATTCGAGGCGGCCATTTACTATAAGCGGGATGACTACCTGGCCCCGCAGGACATCAAGCTCATTGCGGATAGCCCCTGCGAGGGCCCTGTCTTCCCATCCAGCGAGTTCATCTCGGGTAAGCACTCTGGAATTTGCATTGTACCACCTCACGAGCGCGTCGCTGGCCACGAGGCGTCCGTGCATCGCCACGCCGGGATGCAGGCCTTTGCAGATCTGCACTCTGAGCGCCTCGGCATCCGGCTCTCGCACAAGCAGGCAATAGCTTGCGCACTTTGTGAGCTCCACGACAGCCTCGACGTATGTTGCAAGCAACCGCTCACTATCGAAACGGCCTGCGAGCGCCGACATGATGCGATGGAAGACCTCCGGCTCCGATACATTCATTCGGTCAAACGAGTGGGGCGTTTCGACCGACGCACTCTGAAATGCTGGAGAGTGCGCATTGTGTTGCATGGAGGCTGAGAGCAACGCATTATTGAGAGTTTCGCGCACAGTCCCTCGGTCTGCTTCGTTAGCCAACCAGAATTGCGGAGAGACCAAGCCATCATTGCGCACCTGCTCGCGTACATCCTGCGGCCCAATGCAGACAGTGACCACCTCCGGTTCACACTCATTGACATTCATGAGTCCGCGGAGTCTGTCAGTGGTCAGTGGTTCCATATTTGAGACCATCATACGCACCGGCAGTCGGCGCGCAGCATCGACGGCTGCCTCGCTGCCTTCGACAGGCAGCAACATGCAGCGGTCCCCAATACAGCGCCTCACCAATTCCAGCCAGTGGGGGTTTAGATCTGCAGCAAGCACTACGACCATTTCAGGTCTCTCCGTTTTCTGCTTTGAGCGGCAACTGGATTATGAAATCAGTACCTTTACCCGGTTCTGAAGTGACTTTGATGGTGCCGTCATGCTCCTCAACAATGGTCTGAGAAATGGCCAGCCCAAGGCCGGTGCCCCCTGCCCGGCGTGAGTAAAACGGTTTGAATATCTCCTCTTTTTGTTCATCGGGAATATAGCTATTGGAGTTGTGCACACAGATGTACATAACAGATTGCCCATTTTCAAGTTCGCATTGTCTGGCGGCTATCCGAACGTATCCTTCGAGCGGTTCAGCGTCGACAGCATTTGCGACCAGATTGAGCAACGCCTGATGTAACCGACTTTCATCGCCAGTCGGTCGCTTACCTTTTACGCACAATTCAGTTTCAAGCGTGACTCCTGCAGCTTCGGCATTTGCAGACATTGCGCGTGCGACAGCAGTGCAGACTCTTTCAACATCAATCGGTTCCACTACGGCGTCGGCAGGTTTTGAGAGCATGAGCAGGTCAGCCAGGAGGCCATCAATGCGGCTGATTTCAGCCTGCGCTGTCGAGAGAAAATCATTTCTGAACTCCTCGTCCTCCCAGCGCATTGGCAACAACTCAGCGAATGTTCGTATTGCGACAAGCGGATTTCTGATTTCATGAGCCATTCCCGCCGACAGAACTCGTATCATTGCGAGATGCTCAGCGTCCTGGCGTTCTTTTTCGAGTTCCTGCAGCAGAGTGAGGTCGCTGAGAACAGCCATTGCCCCCTGACCATGGGCACTTCCTCTTTCGAGGCGCACCCCTGAAGTACTGCATGAGATCGGCACAACGCGTCCGTCCGGTCTGGTGATGTTGAACCGATATTCAGGAGGGCGCATTGAGTTATCATCCAGCGCCTGCCTGAGTGATTGTGCGAGCATATCCGGCAATACATGAAGCTTCTGTGCAATGAGGCTTTCTGCATTTACACCGAGAATGCTTTCAGCAGCGGGATTGACCATCGTCACAGTGCGGTCGGCGTCAACTGAGATGACCCCACTCTTCATCTCACGCAGGAGATTCTCATTGTACTCTTTCATTTGCAGCGTCTGATTGAAGAGCTGTGCATTACGGACCGCCAGGGCTACCTGTGGGAGAACTCCTTCGAGCATATTGAATTCGTCCGGGGTGTACATATCGCCGGAAACTTTTTTGGCGATGATGACAATTGCCATCAATTCTTTCTCCCAGACTACCGGTACGACGATTTCGGCGCTGAATCTTTTCAGCTCGACAAGCAGTTGTTCCGCTTCATGCAGAGAGTGGAATCGTCGTATCTGTGTGCGATCAAGCAGTTCTCGGTGAGTTCGCACAAAATCGACAGCCAGAGAAGCAGCCGGCAATTCGTCTGGGACCCGACTGCAATCCGCATTAAGATCACCCAAAGCGATGGAGCGACGAATATAAGCGTTAGAATCTGCCTTCACGTAGACCGCAACAAATATCGGCCTCAGCATTGCGGCAAGTTGTTTAGTAAGGAAATCCGGCAACCGGTCGGCATCAAGCTGCCCGAGAATGCTATGTGACATGTTAACAGCGACATCGTCGCCAAGATAATTTGGCACCATACGATTAAGGGTGGATCGGATGCACCTGTGAATAGGGACGGCAAGCAAGCCAAAAGCACTTCCCGCAATAAGATACCATACACCGGAAACATGTACTGCGGTGATAGTGGGAGCAAGCAGCAGGTATACGATCCCCGCGACAAATACAACTCCGAACACAGTGAGGAGGAGAGCAGACACTCGATAGACGGCGGTTATGGGTCTGACAATCTGGTGCTTCGCGATCACATATGCGAGGAATGCAATCATGAAGATATATCCGGCCGATCCCCAGCGGCTGTAGAGGGTGTTGCCCCACGCCAGAGGGAGAATGACCATCGTCCATACCGCGGTCAGCTGGCTTATGATCATACCAATGAGGACATAGGTGACCTGCACACGCTCGAGGCCAGTAAGTCGCGGCATTTTGTGAATAAGGATCACGTCCGCAGCGCCAAGCAACAGGACGGTGAAGAAACCGAATGCCTGAAAAGGCCAACCGTAGTCAACAATAACGGTGCCCTGAGCCAGCTCAATTGTGCGGAAGAGATTTGGTGCCAGCGCTACCAGGCTGAACAGGAAGCCAATACCATAGAGCACAATTCGGTACTTCAGTGCCGGGAAGTACACTTTGTCCGGAAATGCCCAGAACAGTTCGACATTGGTGCAGATAACAAGTGAGACAATGGGATGGCTGAGACGGATCCAGATACCCGCCTCGGCCGGTGTTGCGGCAGCCTGGATGAGGTAGTTACATATGACCCAGAGGCTGACACCAATCGCGTGTACGGAGAACAAGCGATTCCAGACACGGTCAGGAGCGCGATGGTAGACTACCACGCTCATGATGGCCGTGCACAGCGAAATTGTCACGAGCGCAAGACGGTCGAGGCCCAGAGCCATCTACCCCTCTTCGCCAATACTTCGCCGTGCTGTTCAGTCGCACGGTTCAGTCAGTGTATTACAGCTTCAGCTTTACTCTTCAAAACGCCTGATGATCAGGCAGGCGTGAGTACCCCCGACACTGTGTGAGTTGAGCATGACAGTCTCGACGCGTGCGCGTCGTGCAACATTTGGGACGTAGTCGAGATCGCATTCAGGATCGGGCACATGATAGTTGATAGTGGGTGGGATCATGTCATCCTGGATGGCCATGCAGGATGCAAGAAGCTGCCACGACCCGCCGGCTGCGAACGGCTGGCCGGTGGTTGACTTGATTGAGCTCATGGGGACATTGTATGCGCGCTCACCGAGCACCATTTTGACAGCTTTTGTTTCGGCTACATCGTACTGGCGATTTGAGATGCCATGGGCGCAGATATAATCAATCTCGTCACCGGAGACTTTGGCTTCGAGCAACGCAGTTCGAAATGCTCGTGCGAGTTCGTTGCCGCCGGGATCGGACATGAGGAGGTGATACGCCTCAGTGGTTGAGCTGTATCCCATGACCTCGGCGTAGATTCGTGCACCGCGTTCCATGGCGTGTTCGGCAGTTTCAAGAACTACTGCCCCGCCACCTTCGCTGAGGATAAGGCCGTCTCGGGTGTCATCGTATGGGCGGCATGCTGCGTGTGGAGGGTCGTTGTAGTGGGTCATGACTTTTTGTCTGCACAGCAATGTCATGCCTACAATGCTGAGACATGCTTCGGTGCCTCCTGCAACCATCACGTCAGCTTTTCCCGACATAAGTGCATGGGTTGAGGTGGCAACGGAATCAATGCCGACACAACATCCCACTCCCGAGGTGGTATTGTACCCTTTGAGCCCCAGCTCGATGAACACATTGGCGGTAGCGGCGTGGGCCGAGAGCTGGCTGGGGGCCAATGGGTCAAGGCCCTTCCCCCCCTGCAATTCAAAGTTGTGGTACATGTCATCGCCGATATTGCCAAGACCTGCGAGAGTTGTTCCGAATATAGCCCCAATTCTGTAAGGGTCAATTTGGGCAATATCAATGACGGCATCATCCAGTGCCATGCGTGCCGAGGCGACAGCATAGTTTGAGAAGCGTCCGGCTTTTCTGGCGACTTTAGCCGGCATGAAATCCGCGGGATCGAAATTACGGATTTCGCCCCCGATTTTGCAGTAGGTATCGGAGGTGTCAAAATTCTGGATCCAGTCAATCCCAGACCTGCCTTCGACAACGGCATGCCAGAAATCCTCTTTGCCAATACCATTGGGTGCAACAGCACCCAGGCCAGTAATGACTACCCGCTGTCGCGGGCTGAGAATCGAAGGGGCCATGATAGCTTCTTTCTGTTCTGTCGCATATAGTGTGAACGGAACCACTCTATCTTCGCGGTATAGCGGCGCGCCAGCCCCATCCGCCACAGCAACTGGCGGCTCCTTTCCCCTGTCAGATGCAGATTACCACGTATACGTGAGTTCGATCTGGTGAGTGTCCGAATCTCCGAAAACTGAACTGACAGAATCCCGGTTCCAATTCTGAATGTAGGCATAGTTGGCGGTCAGGTTTGCATTGCTGTAGCCGAGGCCGCAGCTGAGCGCCCCATCGTTCATGCCCATGCGTACTCTGGTTTTGTCGCCTGCAGTGGCTTCGAAGCCGAAGCGGAATCCGGAGTCGCCAACGTCAGCACCCGCACCTTCAGTCGTAATCTGCTGCCATTCGATTGCAGCGAGCACACGATCTGAGACCTGCCGGGAGATCCCGACGAGCATTTCTTCGGAAGTGAATTGTGCCTGAATTGGTGATGGGCCGAACAGAACGCCACTCGCGGTGACATCCTCTTTGTAGCGGTCATATACGAGACCGAAGCAGGTGAGATCGTCAATTTCGTATGTGGCTCCAGCGCGGAATCCCTGGTCGGCCTCGGAGTTGAGGTCAGCGAGCGGCATTCCAGTAGCCGGGTCGGTGACGGCGAGGCTGTTATGGAATGTCGGTGACATCCCGACCCCGAGCGCCAAACGGCTGCCGAGACGCTGTCCGTAGTGAATGGAGAGCTCGTATTCGCTGTAATCGACATTCAGTGGTGGCGCGAGGGGGATGGAGATGCCGCCAGCATCACTTTCGAGCTGAAAACCTGTAATCTGTATGCCGCTGTGGTTTCTGCTGAGCGGCACGGCGATTGACGCCTGCGAGCCGTTCAAACTGAGCCCACCAGAGAAGTCTGTGATTGAGTGTCTGGCGACCGCGCTGGTGTCATCAAGCATTGCGGCAAACGCGGGATTTCCAAAGCCGACATCAGGGATGCACGTGACAAAGCCCCCCATACCAAAGAGGCGAGTGGTTGTGGCAGTCGGCAGCGCGAAAAGGTGTGAGGCTGCGTAGAGTTCAAGCTGGGCGAAAGAGGGAACAGCGCAAATGAGAGCGACGACAATTGCGAGCATAGTCGAGGCGTTTCGCGTACGTGTCATTTGATTCAAATTCTCCTGTGTCCAAGGCTGCGAGTAGTGGTTGACACCTAGTTTTTCTCATCAACTGTTTTGATAAAGTCGCAAGTTGGCAATTCTTCCCATAGTAAGCTCGAAACAGAAAACAGCAGGACTTTCAACGGAAAAAGAACACCCATTGACTGCATTATGGATGCACAATCCTAGCTGGTATAAGTATACTCAAAGATTGTTGAGCACGCAAATGGTTTTGACATTTTTGGGTA
>CAYSRY010000038.1:12162-14911 GCA_964433395.1 uncultured Armatimonadia bacterium
GTCTACCAGAACGGGAAACATTTCTACAAGGTGTATTATGCTGATATATATGGGCGTGAAAACCGCGAACGCACCGAGTGGGATTATTGCGGAAGACCGCGAGAATCGGTGATTGAGTTTATGGCGCAGGCCGGACTGGAAGGGGTTGGCTGTGTCGTTGCGTTTCCTCATGTGGCGAAGGTCTTTCGCTTTGCGCCGAGTATGGAAACAGTGATGCAGGTGTGCGGCTTCCGGACGGAGGATTTTCGCGAATTTGATCTTACTCGAGAAGATGGTTTCGTGGAATTCGGCTGCTACGCCGAAGCGATCATCGCAACTGATGAGTATCACTTCTGGGCAGCCGCGGAGACGGTTGAGGAATACATGAACAAATGGTCGGATTGGACGGACGCACCAGTGGCGAATGCGCACAAACTGGGGCGATATTATGCGTAGTGAGTTGAGATGCAGTCATCTGGCAAGCTGCATTCCACACTCCTCAAATCGAATGACATTGCGGCATGATATCTAGTTATGTATAATTGCAGCACATTGAGATATGCAGCAAGAGCACAGTGGTTAATATTGATGATTTTACTGTGCAGCGTCGCAGCTCACACAGATGTTGGTATCAGGGGATACAGCAAGGGTAGTGGATATGCACAACAGACATCTATGTATAGCCGTGCTTGTTACAGTGGCGGTACTCACAGGCTCGATTGCACAGGCGGATCTGGTCGGTGACATTGCAGGGCAGATCAGCGAAGCGGATTACAGGAATTACCTTGATACTGTGCTGTATGCACAGACCGGAGATGACCGCGGGGCTGGTGCAGAGCACGACCTGACACAAACGGCCATCTATGACGCGTTCAACGGCATGGGCCTCACGACCGTATTGGATCCATTTGATATAGATGTGTGGGATGGCACAACTCACTATGATGGGACGTATTATAATGTAGTGGGCGAACTGACTGGGACCACGCGCCCGGATGACATTTACATCATTGGTGCGCACTATGATTCGGTGAGCAATCCGGGAGCTGATGATAACGCCAGTGGCGTCGCCGGAATTTTAGAAGCAGCGCGTGTTCTTTCGCAATATGAATTCGACGCCACCATCCGTTTCATCTGTTTTGACCGCGAAGAGCAGGGGAGCTACGGCGCCGAGGCCTACGTCATCGAGCATCTCGAGGATAATATCATCGGTATGCTGAATCTGGACATGATCGCGTACAATCCGTCCGGCGACCATTACAACGAAGCCTACCTCTACAGCACCCCGGCTTCCGATCCTCTGCGGCTCGGCTTCCAGAACAGCCTGGCGACATATGGGGGAATTACGGCGTATATGCCGGAAGACGTGCCATATGCAGATCACGCGATGTTTGAGGATTACGGCTTCGCTGCGACGACGCTGATCGAATATAGCTGGGACACAAATCCGTATTACCACACCCTGTCAGACGCAGTCAATATGACCGACTACATTGACTACACGTATGCAACTAATATGACGCGCGGCGCTGCAGCGTATCTGGCAGATAATGCAGGGCACACTCCCGAGCCGGCGACGTGGCTGCTGCTGGCCGCTGGAATGGGCATTACGGCTTTGCGGCGGAGAAAACTTGCGAAAGATGCCGCATAGCCAGTAGGCATCTCATGATATGAAGCAGAAAGCCACCCCCGTGACGGGGGTGGCTTTTCATTTTGCGATTATGTGCAGCGATTTTTTTGAGTGCGCTATTTGGGTTGGAGCTTCACGTGGCGAATTTCAGTGTAGATGAGGTCGGCGCATGTGGTGCCAGTGATACCGTGCGTGTAAACAATGCCCGGGATTTCGACCGGATTGTGCCCAGCGTTACGTTCGATGCTGGGCATCCAGTTGCCGGCCTCACCGCTGTCAGATGAGAGTGGGAGCAAGCTGAACGTGTTGCCGCGATCAGTTGAGTAAAGGAGCACAGTCTCGGTGTGTGGCGAGCCCCATCCGCCACTGGAAGACACCTGCGCAGCGATATACAGGGCACCGGCAGTATCGAAGCACACCGTGCTGAGCGTGACATTTGCACCGGGACTGATCGCGTCCGTCCATGAATTGAGCGGGATAGCCTTCCATTCACCATCCCACGTCCAGAGGGTGGTACGCATGGGCTTTGTTTCATAGTGCGTAACGCAGAAATAAGGGTGTCCATCAGGGTCACACGCGACATTCGCAGCGCGCATGTCAAAATCGGGAGACTGCTCGACCCAGCCGGGCATATCGGGCGTAAACGGGGCCTGGATGATAGATCCATCGGCAAGTTTCCACGTTTGGCCAGCATCGTCGGACATGAGATAGCCTGCAGACCTACCGCCGGCCGGGTGCATATCGTACACGTGGAATGCAAGATGGAGCGTGCCGTCCGAATGCGGGTACAGCGCGTTGCCGAACTGGGTGTATTTGTCAGGTACACCGGCATCGACAAGTATACGCGGCTCGCTCCACTGGTCGCCTTTCGGCTTGCGCTGATAGATGAGTTTGGTTGGCGTATCCATGCCGCGATAGGTTATGTGCAGGGTATCATCGGCATCACACACGAGACTCGGGTAGGTGCCTGTGACGCCGAATTCAGGCTGTGGAATCCATTCTGAACTGTCATTGGGTCGAGCTGAGACTGAATACTGAAATGGTCCATGGTGAGGGCCGAATACAATGTGCAGATAGCCCTGACTGTCGGAACACATGCATGGGCCACTGTGATTGTCGACGCCTTTGCCGACGAGCACC
>CAYSRY010000038.1:14921-17972 GCA_964433395.1 uncultured Armatimonadia bacterium
TCAGCGATGGCATCGAGCCATGTGACATGGGTCCGCGAACCAATGGTAACAATTTTGTTGCTCATCTCGTACCCGGTACCACGCGTGGAGCCCGTGGTGCTGAGAACAGTAGTGACGGCCTGGAACGGCGCTTCTGTGTGCATTGTGGGGCCTCCCCCATTGTCTGCCGGACTTTGTGCGAAAGCACTGACTACCATGCAGGCGCAGACACCGCACAGGAGCTGCGTCATCAGTTTGAGGTGACAATACGATTTCATTGGCGCATTTCATCGTTCTATCGTCGAGATACTATCCGAACTGGACCACATATCCGCCAAGGGCGTCCGGGCCAAGCCACCATACAAGCAGCCAGCTTATGCCGCCTGCGAGCAGATCGGCAACCACAAGCCCCAGGAAAAATGGCATGAGCTGACGATAAAGGCGCGCACCGCCGAGCTTGTTGACGATGCCTTTAATGATCCATGCGAACATGAACGTTGACCACAGGGCATAGCCATAGTTCAGCGAAATCGCATATCCCAGCGGATGCAGCGGCGACTGCAGCCAGTAGAATCGCAATATGACCATTATGAGCGTAAGCGCAGCACCGGCGGCAATGCCGAAGCTCTGGTTGACACTGGGGCCGGTTGGATTGGTGATTGCCGCAGCGATCTCTTCCCACTGCGAGCGGGCGTTGAATGTATTGGAGCCACCGCTGGTTGTGCCGCCGCCCATTGATATCGCGCCGAATGCGTAGTAATCCTTGAGCGTGACGTAAAATGCGACTACGCAGCCAAGGATGAAGGCATATGCCACCATGGCTTCCCACGAAAATTTCTTCATTCCATAGCGGTCGGCGAGCGCCTCATTCTCGGCATGTGTCCCGAGCTGGGACATATAATAGCCGCGCCCCATCCATGAGAATGAACTGAGCATGACCAGATCGGACGCATCACTGCCATTAATCATCGAACGCGTTCCAAAGAGGTAGAACATCGTCTCTTTGTGCTGGTTGAACGGGAACGCCCACATTGCGGGCACTCCACCCTCAGCCCGCACGCGAGCATATACCAGCCCAAATCCGAGCAGCAGGCCGAAATATGGGATACTGAATTTGGGCGAGAAATGCGAGAGCTGCGCCCAGATGACCATTGCGATGAAACCACCGATCACACCGAAAAATGACCACCGGTAGGGCATGCGCTCTTGGGAGTCGTCAATGGTTGGATCGCCAGTGAGTGCTTTGCGTATCACCTGGGAGATATGCTGTCGAGCGACCCAGAAGAGGACAAAGACCATCATCATGTATGAGCCCGCGCCCTGCTGCCAAGGGTATGGGAAATTGGGATCCTGCCGCAGGCCAAAGATGTCGGCCCCGACCTGGATCGTCGGCTGCATCAGGAACCAGAACCACGTTGAGAACAGCAGATCCGGCGAGACAAAATATGCAAGCCCGAGTACCTGCGGGCGATAGAAGAAACGCACATTGTTATATGCGGTCCACGGATGGTCGGTGAATATCGCGCCAACGCGATAGTAATCGCCGAGAGCCTGCACGGATGGATTAAATGCGCGCGCGACATTGAGACCGTGATGGATGAATACAAGCACAATGGCTGCATAGACCAACGGATTGCGGAAAAAAGCGACATGCGACCCCGGAGCCTCTTTCTCAACAAGACTCATCGGCACCAACAGCAACGGATATCGCAGGCGTTCTTTGTCGACCCACTGTCTGTGGAACATGTTGACGAGGCACACACCAGTGAAAAACATCAAACACATGAAGATAAGCCACATGCCGAGGGGATACAGCCACGGCTTCCACGGCACGGATCCTGTTTCGCTGCCTTCGAACATCTGGCGGATGATCTCGTCGTCATGCGGGTAGTACCATCCGGGCAACTCGGCACTGATTGCATCGAGGCCGTTCTGCGGCGTAGTGAAATAGACATGTGTTGTCATCCACGGGATAAGCAACTCGACAATACCATATGTTGTGGGGGGGATCGCCAACACCAGGAATGCAAAGATGACAATCAGCTCTTTGCTGCTGAGCTTTTTCCTTGTGAGCTTTGCGGTAAGCGGCACGAGAGCAAGCATGAACAGCATTCCGAAAAGTGCCGGCACAGGTGGGACGGACAGCGAATAGATATTGCTGCCCCCCTCAATATTGCCGGCCTGATGGATCCAGAATATGGATAGGATGGCAAGTACAGTGGCGAAAGCCAGAGCTCGAAAAGTCACAGTGTAAACCTCGTCGCGGATTGAGTGTACGAAAAAAAATGCAGGGACTTGCTAATCCCCGCGCACTTGGCTATCATCACCGGATGTGTACCGGAGAAGTGTCCTCGCCAGACTTTCTCCGGGTGGCCACATTTTTCCTCTTTTCTATGCAGTATATCGAATACGCCAATATATTATATGCTGCCGCACCCCGGGAGGCCGGGCAACAGCCCGGGAATCATTGGACACTGAACTTCTTATAGACATAATCAGGACGATGACCGTCATCCTTGGCGGTCTTATGGTCGGCTATACAGCACGCAAATCAGGGCGTGCAAAGGAAGAATGGGGCAGTTTTCTCAACCGCATCGCGCTGACCTACATTCAGCCTTTCGTCATCGGCATCGCGCTGTGGTCGATGAAGGCGCCCGACCTGAAAACGCTGGCGCTGCCAGTCTTCGGGTTTGTACTGATCGTCGCCATGTGGCCAATTTCGGCACTCGTCGCACGGCTAATGCACATGGACCGGGCGAAAACGGGCAGCTTTGTAACCGCGTCGATGTTTTCCAATGTGGGCTTCACTTACGGGACTTTTGTGGCGTTCGTACTGCTGGGGGCCCAAGGAGCTGCGCTGGCATCACTGTACTGTGTCTGCTTCATGCCCTCTCTCTTTACATTGGGATTTTACGTCGCGCGCCTACACTCGCCCGGAAAAAATCAGAGCCCATGGGAAGCGCTGATCGGGGTTTTCAATGATGCCCAGACGCGCAATCCAATACTGGGCATAGTGGCAGGATTGCTGCTGAATGTTTTTCATGTGCCTGCGCTCCCGGCATCGGCATTTAT
>CAYSRY010000039.1:0-17792 GCA_964433395.1 uncultured Armatimonadia bacterium
TAGTGAGCTGAAGCAATTGCGCGCATATGCTGATGCGGCATTCAGCATGACCGAAATCGTTGTCTATGGAGGGCGTTACCGCACCAGTGTGCCACCAGCCTGGCCACCGAGCCATGAAGATAACTTCCCATACTGGACAGGGCTTTCGCGCGAGATTGAGAAGCGCATTGAAGCACTTGCCACGATGTACCTGCTGACCGGCGAGACGAAGTATGGCGAACTCAGCCGGGACTGGATGCTTGCGTTGTGTAAGTGGGAACGGTGGAATGACCCGAATTATTCGTCGCAGCCATCGTGCCTGGATACAGGGCATTTCTGTTATGCCGCGGCGTTTGCGTATGATTTCCTGTATGACATGCTGACCGAAGACGAGCGCGTGACGATCCGCACCGTGATGCTGGACAAAGGCGCGCAGGCCGTAATGGATACGGGCGAGAAGGGCTGGGCTACCGGGATGGGCTGGCCGAATGGATTTGCTGTCGTGATGGGCGGCATGGGCATCGTTGGCATGGCTGCTTTGGGTGATGACCCCCGGGGCGATGAGTATGTGCAGTATGCGCGCCGTCGGCTGCATGAATTTTTTGACGTGCGCGACCGGGATGGCGGCTATGTGGAAGGGTTTGTATATGGCGGATATGCGATGAGCCATGTTATGCCATTCGCAGGGACGCTGGCACTTCATGGTGATGACGCGCTGACAGCGCATCCGTATATTCAGCGGACGATGAAATTCATCACGTACTGTCAGGAATCAGGCACCGGCACCAGCGTGGATTTCTGTGATTCAAACTACACCACTCGCGCCTACAATTCGACGGCAGGATGGTTGGCGAGGAATGGGAGCGGACTTGCCCAGTGGTATCTGGAGAATTCCGGCGGGCTTGAGAACCTGTGGGAGTATACGCCGCCACTGGCCGTATTGTGGCATCCATTGGATACGCCGGCGGAATCGCCTACGAGCTGGCCAACGGTCGCCCACTATCGCGACATTGGCTGGACAATCATGCGGACCGGTTTCGAGCGCGAAGATCCCGCGCGGATGCTCTTTGCAATGCGTTCCGGATACCCTGGCAGTCACTGCCAGCTTGACCAGAATTCATTCATGCTGAACGTTGGCGGCGACTGGTTGCTCAGTGATCCGGGATACGGTGTCGGCGCTACCTCGCGCCACAGCACGCTGCTGGTCAGCGATAGCGGCCAAGCCGGCGCCAGTGCGCGTGTCGTGGCGTTCGGGAAATTGGGCAAGCTCTCATATTCGGCTGGCGATGCGGCGGCCTGCTACGAAGGACTGAATACGTTCACCCGTAATGCGGTAATGCTTGCGAATGATACGATTGTCATACTCGATGAGCTCGCGCCATCTGAGGGACCAGTGGAGGTCGCTTCGCAGTTTGTGCGTGGAGGCGAAGCCGTCGTGAATGGCAAGTCTGCTACGATTGCCGGGAGCGAAGGTCGGCCCGGTTGCACACTGACATTTGCTGATGAGGATGCTCTGGAGTTACGTGATGACGGTAACAAAGTTGTACAAAGTTATACTATTGGCCGTCCTACATTCAAATCTGTCGTCATCAGACCAGGGACAGAGCCGGCTGAAATTGCGTGCGCAGACCAGCGCGGTGTTCGGGCGATGTGGATAGTCGCAGACGGGCATACGGATATCGTGATGCTGAATGTGAGTGGCAGGATGCGCACTGCGCGGATTGGTGATGCGCAACTCGTCAGCGACGGGCACCTGACGTGGCTGCGGCTCGTGGGTGGGCAGGTTACCGACATGGCCGTTGTGCGTGGCAGCCGCGTCAAGCTGAATGGCGAGACGCTTTTTGCAGCCACTGAACGGCAGGATTACGCGAAATAGCATCGTGGGAGAATAAGCATGTACAGCCTGCTCTATTTTGATACTGAGGACTTCTTCTCACCGCCAGAGCATCCGGTGCATCAATTGCCGGGACAACTGGCCGAAATCATGACGCGCCACGGTCTGCCTGGGTGCTTTCATATCCATGGTGAGAAAGCGCGTTTCATGGAGCGGCATGGGCAGGCTGAGGTCATAGCGGCTATACGCAAGCATGATGTGAGCCTGCATTATGATCGGGGATCCATACATCCAACCACCGCGGAGGAAGTTTCGCAACTGGGATGGTTTGAGGGAGTGGATCGCGTGTTCTTCCGCGAGCTTCCCGGATTTCAGGCGATGGAGCGCATTTTCGGCACATGCACCGGATTGACGCAGCATGGCGGGACCTTCGCCGCGCAGATTGTCTATGCGGCCGGGAAGCTCGGCAAGCCGTTTATGTACTCACCATTCAGGCTTCCCGGCAGAAATGTCGTCTGGTATTGCAATAACCTGCTCATCGGAGGCTATCAGGCCGATTTCTATTTTGATCTGCATTACCGTGACACGCCGAAATTCGAGGAAACCCTGGCGAAAGTGGACGGATACATGGCTGAACGGGCGAGGACGCATGATTTCACCGCCATGTTTGGCTGCCATCCGGTTATCACCATGATGCAGGAATTTCCGGATGCGATGAATTTCACTCATGGTGCGACCCCACCGCGGGCGGAATGGAAAGCGCCAGAGCTCGTCGAGAATGTGTCTATCCCGCTCATTCTGGAGAACTTTGAGCGCGTAGTCGAGAAATTCGTCTCGCAGCCGAACGTGGAATGGACCGATCTGGCGGGAATTGCGGAGTTGTATGGTCAGCGCCCAGTGAATGTTTCAGACGAGACAGTATTGCGAGGAGCGCAAGCAGTGATGGACAATGACGGGCCGACGTGGACCGCGGAATTGTCGGCTGCGGAATTGCTCTATCTGCTCGCTATACGCGTACTGTGGCCAGCGGATCGCTATGACGTGCCGCAGGTGATGGGGCCGCTGGGAGAGAGTGTGCAAGGGCAATGCGCCTGGGCCGATATAGCTATTGTTGCCTCTGAGGTCATCGCCGAATGCCGCAGATCGGGGTATTTGCCGGAAAGCTGTGGCGGGGTTTCGCCCGAGCAGGCTCTCGTCCTGCTTTCGCGGCATGCAGTCGGCGCGTCGTCGGCGACTGCATTGCCCGAGGTTACCGTTGACGCAATACCCGGCGTGGCCGAGGCCACTGAGGTTGTCCAGAGCTACAAGGCATGGCGAGTTCATGGTGAATCGTACTATCAGCCGGGGATCGTCAGGCCATTCCGGCGACAGTGCTGGACATTGAAGCCAGCGTATACAGACAGTGAGTATGCTGGCGGCGGACATGTCACTGATGTTGAACTCGGAACGCATCTGAACCCGATGTTCGGCCGCACATAGCAGATCGAAGAATAGTTTTCGTGTTGAGATGCCATCACCTTAGTAGTATCATCTGCAATAGCCCAATGACTTATTGATTCGGTTTGCTACTACAGGTTCATATCGTATCCGTGGAGGAGCCTAGATTATTTCAGCTATCCCGGGAACTGATGGGGTGTGGTAGAGACGTCGAGAGGGGGTCTCTTCTTTGTCTTTCGCGTATACAGACGTACGACATGCGCTGCGAGATGTGCTTGGCCCGGGAGCAATTGATGGGCTGCGCTGGTATCTGAATCGCAATGACTGGCGCGGAGTGCAGCGTATTGGAGAAAAGCTGGGGAATCTGGCATTTCAGCTTGCCCGCAAGCATCGTAATGCGGCGCTGAGCAATATTCATCTGGTCTTTGGTGATAGTCTTGATGGGGCTGGCGTAGAAGCTATGGCGCGTGGAGTTCTCCGGAACGTAACCACGCTTTTCGTCGAGGCGCTGCGGCTTGCCGACATGTCGCGCGACGAGCTGGCAGAGATCTGCACGATCTCTGGAGAAGACTATCTGCAGGAGGCGTTGAGCCTCAATCGCGGTGTGGTGTTGTTCTCCGGCCATCTTGGCAATTGGGAGGTTGGAGCGGTTCGGCTCATACACGCCGGCTATCCGCTCCAGTCGCTGTCACGTCCTCCGCGCAGTCCACGTCTGGCCCACAAATTCCAGGAGATTCGCGCGAAACAGAATTTCCCGGTGATACCAGTCAGCAGCGGAATGCGTGGCATCCTGCGCGCACTTGAGAGTAACTGCATCGTGCCGATCATGCCGGATCGTTTCGCCAAAGGTCACGGAGTGACCGTGCCGTTTTTCGGGCGGGATACGCATATCTGGCAGACGCCAGCACTGGTAGCTTCACGTACAGGTTGCCCTGTGATTCCATGCCACTCCATCCGACAGGATGATGGCAGTTTTGTCGTCAAATTCAGCCCGATGATAGAGTTTTGCAGCAGCGATGACCGGAGAGCTGATCTCTTGAGCAACACGGCTCGCTGCATGGCAGTGCTTGAACGTGAAGTCCGCGAAACGCCAGAGCAATATGCCTGGCACTACAAGCTCTGGCGGGATCTCGAAAATCTTACCTCAGCTGAGGGCCAGGTGGAGTTTGCATCCGAGCTGGCACACGTGTAGCTCAATGGGAGGATGAAATGTATGGCCGCGTCGGCAATGCCTCGCGGGTACAGTATTACCACCATTGACCTTGCACATGAAGCACATCGACAGGTAATTGTAGATCGCGAGCCGGGGCAGTACCTGGGCCATCCGACTACCGTGTTGCTTGACGATGGCCGCACGATGCTCTGCGTGTATCCGAAAGGACACGGGCGAGGCGCCATTGTGTTGAAGAAGAGCACAGATGGCGGTCTGACATGGAGCGACCGCCTGCCAACCCCGCAGAACTGGGAAACTTCGCTGGAAGTCCCGACCCTCTACCACACTGTCGATCCCCACGGCATCAAGCGGATTATCATGTTTTCCGGCCTGTATCCCGTACGGATGGCATTCTCGGAAGACGATGGCGAGACATGGACGCCGCTTGAGCCGATTGGCGATTATGGCGGTGTTGTAGCGATGGCCGATTGCGTCCGGCTGGCTGACGGGCGATATGCCGCGTTTTTCCATGATGACGGGCGCTATCTGCACAACGCTGGCCAGCGCGGCCAGTTTGTCGTCTACATGATTACCTCTGAAGATGGCGGTTTGACATGGAGCCAGCCGCGCGGGATCGCCAGCCATCCCGAAGCGCATCTGTGCGAGCCAGGCATCGTCCGTTCGCCTGATGGCAGGCAACTTGCGATGCTTCTGCGCGAAAACAGCCGCCAGTTCAATTCGTTCGTGTGTTTCAGCGATGATGAAGCTGAAAAATGGAGCGCCCCCGAAGAACTCCCCGCAGCATTGACAGGCGATCGCCATCAGGCCATCTACGCTCCCGACGGGCGACTTTTTATCAGCTTCCGAGACATGACACACGAGACCCCGACGCCAGGCGATTGGGTGGCATGGGCCGGTAGCTATGATGACATCGTCGAAGGCCGGGAAGGGCAATATCGCGTGCGACTGATGGAGAATTTCAAAAATGGCGATTGTGCCTACCCTGCGCTTGAGCTTCTGCCTGATGGGACGATTGTTGCCACAACATACGGTCACTGGACCGAGGGCGAAGCACCCTATATCTGCAGCGTTCGATTGCTGCTGGATGAGCTTGACGAGCGTGCCCGTTGAAAAGCTGACCTGTATCTCTGAAAGGAATGAGGCAATGACAAGTCGCAGCATGATTGTGCTGGTGGGGTTGTCGCTGATCATTGCGTGTCCATTGTGGGCCAAAGAGGGGATGGAGGACACTATTGCATGGTATGACCAGCAGGTCTATAAGGATTTGCAGGAACGGGACGAGACCTATAAGCAATACGCTGCGAGTGGATATACGGGCACTCGTGGGCCAGATAATGCTATCGGCTACTATTCATTCGCAATTATAACCGATGGCATCGCCGGCATATATGAAGCCACCGGACGCGAGTACTACCTCGAGAGGCTCATCGAGTATTCACAGCTGATGATGGCTGCTGGTAAAGATAACAACGGCGATGGCTATCTCGACTATTACCACTGGATGAAGGACAGGCCCGATGCCTGCCAATGGGATTACGAGCCCGGCTATAACTATGGTGCACACTGCTACTGGAATGCCATGCGTACGGTTGCACGATGCGCGCGGGTAGGCAGGCTTGGGCCGCACTATGAGGCGCACAAAGCCGAAATCGACGAGATTATCGCATTCGTTAAAAAGCACGTCATCGAGAAATGGGAGAAGGGCGATCAGGGCCTGAGCCTTGAGGGCTGGCTCGGCTTGACTTCATTCACGATAAGTGGTGCGCATTCGCACGCTGGCTCTCTGATGGTTGACGCGTACCTTGCGACAGGCGATGAGCACATCAAAGAGCTGGCCACGCGCTTTGCCGAACAAGTCAAAGCGGCCTGGGTCCCCTACAGCAATGGCTCGTATGCATGGTGCGGCGACGGTGGTGTCGTCATGCCGGCCGATTGGACGGAGACCACATTCGAGCATAATGGCAGGGCCTATGGCGTACAGGATACCGCGCATTCGATCCGCGTCATTCGTTTTGCTGCAATCGCCCATCGGGCGGGCATTGTCGTGACCGATGAAGACATGGCGCGATTGGTGAAGACATTTACGAAAAACCTGTGGCGCGGCGATGATGCGAAATTCCCCGACTATATCAATGGTGCGGACCCCGCCGAAAATGTGAAGCCTTATTCCGCGATAACCCAATGGGTGCGTGTGGGGGCATTTGACAAGGACGCACACCAATTGCTTGTGAACTGGACGGGCGGGCCGCGTCGACCGGACAAATACCATGAGGACCGGATTCATTACTATGGAATTCTGGCGCTCAATCTGAAACTGCAGCAGGATGGCTATCAGCTACAGCCACCGGGAACAGCGGAACGTGCGGGCGAGTGAGGCCGGTGTATGAATGAAGTCTACACATTTCGGGAGGGCCTCGAATGCGAACGAAAACACTCGCAATTGCGCTGGCGCTGTTCGTAGGATGCCATGTATGCGTGGCAACGAATCTGGCGGTTGCGAAGGATTGCCTTGTCAATGTTGACAGCAACTATCCCGGCTATGGCCCCAATGTTCTGAATGATGGGGTGCAGAGTGCATTTGGCAGTGACAATATACTCGCAGGCTGGGCATCGGCTGATGCGCAGGGCGAACACTATATTCAACTCGCATGGACACAGGAGCAGGAGATCGCGGCAGTGGTGGTCTACTGGGCCTACGACGGCGGAAAATTCCACCCGTCGTCGCGCTATAGTCTGCAGGTCGAGAAAGACGGGCAGTGGCAGGTCATCACTACCGGAGAGAATAGCGCACCCGTGCCTTACAGCGTGCATCTGCTGCAGCAGCCTGTGCACACGAAGTCCCTGAAAATTGTGCAAGAGAAGGGCGGCGGAGAAGCAGGCCGCCCGGACCTGATGTGGGTCTGTGAAGTCGAGGCATATGCTCCCGAAGGTCTCGAGTTTGCACAGCAAGGCACTCCCCAGACCTCGGTCGCTGTGAAAGCCGGTACATACAAATTGGCATTCCTGTCGAAAGCCGCCGGTAATGGACAGTGTGAGATTGCAGTCGGCGGAAGCCCCCTGACAAGCGTCTACAGTCGCGATGGAAAGTGGACGCAGCATAACCTGGTCATTGACGTTAAAGAGCCGTGCGAACTCAGCATCCGGGGTGGAAATGCGGTGGTCGCTCAGGTAACGGCTGAAAAGCGGGCGGCGTTCGGTGATGGTGAGCCGCTTGTCGAGCTGAAAGATCTGTACATTGAGACGCCGCTGCAGAATGCGGTGATTGCGGCTCCCGATGATGAGGAGCTTGCCGGCCTTGCCGCGCAGGTTCGGGCGACATTGAAAGATGCTTGTGGTGTAGAAGCATCGATTGAGCCGGCTGCCGCGGCTCGCGATGATATGGATGTGCGCACTGTCATTGCCATCGGTAATATGATGAACAATGACGTGATTGGCATGCTCTATGACAAGGGCTTTGTCTATGCCGATTCTGTCTATCCCGGCGAAGATGGTTACGCAGTCCGAACGGTGCATAACCCACTTGGCGCCGGATTTAATGTGGTGACCGCCACAGGCAGCGACACTGCCGGCATAATCGCTGCGGTGGCGAAGTTGTGCGAGCATCTGAAAGCTTCTGCCGGGCCGGTGCTCCCTCGCATTCTCGACATAAAACTTGGCGCGCCGCAGGGTAATATTGCCCCACCGACCCCAGCCGCCATCCAGAGTCGCGTGGATGGTTACATTCGTCTCCGCAAATCCGGCGATGCCCCGGAATGGGCACTCAACAATTTCGCCGGCTATGGCCTGAATTACAATCGCACAGGTGACCTTGAGTGGGCTGAAATGTGCAGAGCCCTGATGCTTGCGCTGATTGATTTCTGGGACGAAAACGGCGCATGGCCGATGGAGTGGTTGTGGGATCCGTACTGGGCGTGGGAAAACGTCGAAGAGGCTCCATGTTTCACCGATGCGGAGCGCCTGCGCATCACGAATTTCCTGCTCAATGTAGGCCGCACGAATCGCTCTCGCTATGGTGGGGCACTCACGGCCCGGAATGAGATTTCCAATGGCCACCAGCTTGACCAGGCCCTTTGCATCTTCGTGCTGGGCGATTATTTCTGGAAATATTACCAACACCCCGAAGCGCGCGAGTGGCTTGATAGCGCGGACTGGCGCTTCAAAACCTCATCGAAATATCATCGCCTGACCCATGATTCCAACGATTATAACCATGCCGGATTCTGGTTCATGCTCCGCTATGCGCGCATCAGCGGAGACTGGACGTATGTGGAAAATGGCGAGTTCGGGCGTTTCGCAAAATATACGATGATGATGCTCGACAACCTCGGGTATCGTGCGCAGAATGGCGATGCGGGCTCTCCCTTCGCAGGGCCGCAGGCGAATGTCTACACGACTGCGAGCTGGTACTATCAAGACGGCATGTATAAATGGCCGATTCGCAACACTGACTATACAGCACCGGGAGAGTATGCGAACAATATCCCGGTCCAGGAACCCGAGGATCTGACCGGCGCTTTCCGCTTCAATATTGAGCCGACGTACTACAAATACCTGACCAATTTTGATGCAGACGCTGATTTGCCTTCGAATGTGGCGCCAATTGATATGGCGTATGACAAAATCAGTCTGCGGCCCAGCTTTGATCCACGCGATGAATATATCATTCTCGATGGAATGTCGCGCGGAGAGCATGGCCATGATGATGGTAATTCAATTATCCGCTACACCGACAATGAGCGGATCTGGCTGTGCGATATGGACTATATCCGTCGCGCCCCGAAATGGCATAATTCCGCCATCGTCATCCGTGACGGAGCGACTGAACAGCAGCCCCCGCTTGCCCGTGCCGATCACCTTAAGGATTTCGGCCCGGCATGCCTGCTTCGGAGCACCATGCCGCATTATAATGGTGCAGATTGGGAACGCAATATCTTCTGGGTGAAAAACGGCTATTTCGTCATATTGGATAACTTCATAGCCAACGAGGCTGGCGATTACCGCCTGAAGACGATCTGGCGGACGTTGGGTGACACTGAAATCAGTGATGGTATGCTTGAGGTCAGGCAGGCTGGAGCTGTCAATGTCTGGGGCTCATTTAAGCCCGACGAAGACCGCGACGGCAATGGCGTTCCCGATGGCTTTACCGCCAGTATGACCAACCTGAGCGGCGAGGTGAAAAGCCGCTCTGCCGTTGATACTGAAGAATTTCATTCCGGGCCTGCCTCCATTCGCATGGAATGCGATCCGCAGGGGTACGCGGTCATCTATGCATATTGGCCGGTTGACGCCGGGAAGAAGTACCGTTTCCATACGATGTGTAAAACACAGACTGAGCCCGGCTGCAGCGCCAGTAATACGATCTTCTGGACTGGCGCCAATCGTGTGCGACTGCCTCTCAGTCAGGGGGGAGGCCCGCAGACGGGCGACACAGACTGGCAGGCGATGGACATTGAGGGAGTCGCACCCGACGATGCCGAGACCGCACAGGTGGCTATTCGCGTCAACGCGCAAGGCAGCGACACTGCCAATGGCACTGTCTGGTTTGATGACCTGAGCCTCATTGAGATTGGCGAGGATGGCACAGAGACGGTCATATTCCCCACCGACGGTGAGGACGAGGATTTCAGCTGTTTTTACATTAAAAATGCAGGCGATGAGGCCCTGTATCTCTCCGAATTTCTGCAGCGCGGCCACCCCCTCAAAGATGGCTACTGGGTCAACTATGCCTATGCTGGCCCCGAAGTGAAGACACTCCAACAGGTGGCCGACAAGACGCTTGCGGCTGGCGAAAATCACGCGATAGCCAATCTTCTCTATACGAGCGACAAAATCGAGCCGCGCGACCTTGAAATCTGGAAAATAAACTCGACAACCGTCGGCATCGTTGGAGATGGGGAAATGACCATCTGCGGCGTGCGCCCGGCCGGTGCGGAGGAGTACTCCGTTGGCGCGCTGACGCTTGATGCAGACATGTTCCAGATAGAGGGTACAACCCTGCGGGCGACAGGTCTGATGAGCGCGAAAATGGCTGGTAAGAGCATTTTCTCATCTGCTGAGCCGATCGACCGTGAAGTCACTCTTCCGACTGCCGAGATTATCGGCGAGATGCCAGCTGTGGCCAAGCGCGGCGATACCAAACTGCAGGCCGACGCACAGCTGACCCGCGACCTGCGCGCATATGTTGATGGCGCAGTCAGGAGTGTCATCATGGCCGATATTGACGGCGATGGGGGCGATGAAGCGGTCATAGGCGACGCAGCCGGCGGCGTGACCGTCATGCGCGCTGATGGGGCGAAGCTCTGGCAGGCAGAAACGATTCGTGCAGTCAATGTCGTACGTGCAGCTGACATCAATGGCGACGGTGCGCTTGAGGTCATCGCTGGCGGAGATGACCAGAAAGTCCATGCCTACGACGCACATGGCGAAGAGCTGTGGGCGCACGAATTTGAAGATTACCATTCCCGCGATGGCAAAATCGTCGCAATGGAAGTTGCGGACATTGCCAACGATGGCAACATGAAAATTGTCGTCGGCACCGAGGGGTGGCACTGGTACGCTCTCGATAGCGCCGGCAAGCAGGTCTGGCGCGTTGGCATTGCCCATGCGGTGACTGCAGGCGCGTTGGCCGACCTCGACGGTGATGGAGACCTGGAGATCGTCACTGGCAGCGAGTACTACAGCTGGCCGGTGTATGATCACAATGGCAAGCAACTCTGGCGCATGAGCGGCGGGCCGGGAGTCACTGCCCTCGCCGTTGCCGACCTCAATGGTGATGGCAAACAGGAGTGTCTCTTCGGCACTGCGGATGGCGCAGCAAGCCTGC
Source organism: uncultured Armatimonadia bacterium (assembly GCA_964433395.1). Classification (GTDB taxonomy): domain Bacteria; phylum Armatimonadota; class Zipacnadia; order Zipacnadales; family UBA11051; genus UBA11051. The sequence goes on from CAYSRY010000039.1 coordinate 11,248, forward strand.
GCTGCATGGATGCGGCGGGCCAGCCTGTCTGGCAAGCCAGCCTTGGTGACGAGCCACGCGACATTCTCTGCACCGACCTGAACGGGAATGGAACTCCGGAAGTCGTCGCGTGTTCTGACAGCATGTATCTCTATGCTTTTGATGGTGCCGGAACGCGGCTCTGGATGGTCGATATGGGAGACATCGCCAATGTGCTTGCCGCATATGATGGCGGCATCATCGCAGGGCTGAAAAATGGCATCGCCTGCGAAGTCGACTCCGCCGGCGAAATCGTCGCTACGTATGATTGCGGCGCCGAAGTGACTTCCCTGACCGCGGCAGGCGACCACATCATCGCAGGCACCATCGATGGCCAGCTTCTCTGGCTCAAATAGGCATTCAGGCGAAAAATATCTGCAAACTGGCGCGAGTGGTGGAATCTATTCATAAATTGGGGGGATTCCATGACCGACGAGTACACGCAGCCCGATTGCCCGACCCCGGCAGATGCAACCTATCAGCGCGATGAGGCCAAACGCTCCAGTTGCTCCCACTCAAAGGGTTGGCCCAATGAACTCGAAGCCGCATTGCTCGCGCTTGCCGCGCTGTTCTTCGGCATGTGGGGATACATGCAGCTTCTGAGGCCCTTTGGCTCGCAGGCCGTCTGGGTGTCGCGGCTCCGCGAAGTCATTCCGATAGCCCTGTTGCTGGTGCTTGTTCTCTGGATGCAGCGGCGCTTCCGCTTTGAACTGTTCAGTCGTTTCAGCACACGGGCAGTTGTTATTGTGGTGGCGGGAGTGTGCGCTGCACAGCTCATCGGCCAAGTTGTGTTTTATGGCGCGCCTACCATCAATACGCTTCTTTGGAGCATTCTGTGGGTTGGTTTGACAGTGCCGATTGTCGAGGAGCTCTTCTTCCGCGGCGTGCTGCTCAAAGCGTTGCTTCAGCATTTCGATGAGTCCTGGGCCGTCCTCATCGCGACATTAGCGTTTGCATTTGTCCACCCGTCGGATCAGCCCCTCGTTTTCTTCGGGCGTTTGTTCCTTGGCGCATTACTCGGTGTACTGATGGTAAACACACGTTCCATTATATTTATCATATTTGTACACATTGCGTACAATTTTGTGTTCATATTGCCGCTGCTATAGTGAGGCACTCTGTATTCCAGTGACTTCCCTGACTGTGGCAGGCGACCACATCATCGCAGGCACCATTGATGGTCAGCTTCTCTGGCTCAGATAGACAGTTCGGCAGACTAAGAATTCGAAAACTGGCGCGAGTGGTGGAACCTATTCATAAATTGGGGGGATTCCATGACCGACGAGTATACTCATCCTGATCAGCCCGATTGCCCTGCCCCGTCTGATGAAACCTATCGGCGCGATGAGGCCACTCCGAAAGGCTGGCCCAATGAACTCCAAGCCGCATTGCTAGCACTTGCCGTGCTGTTCCTCGGCATGTGGGGATACAAGCAGCTTCTGAGACCATTTGGCTCGCTGACCAGCTGGGTGCTGCTGCTCTTTAGCATCCTTCCAATAGTCCTGCTGCTGGTGCTTTTTCTGTTGATGCAGTGGCGTTTCCGCTTTGACCTGCTTGGTCGTTTCAAGTTATGGCCAATTGTTCTCGGCGTGGGGGGGACATTGATATTGCTTGCTTTTCACGTCAACCACCTGTCTCGGCATGGTTCTGGAGACATCGGGATGTTTTGGATCGTTTTGTGGGGTGGTGTAACCGTGCCGATTGTCGAGGAGCTTTTCTTCCGCGGCGTGCTGCTCAAAGCGTTGACTCGGCATGTCAATAGTGGCTGGGCGATTATGATTTCCACCTTGGCATTTGCTTTTGCCCACGCTGCTTTTCTCCACGCGCCATTTGCCCAAATGCCATTTACAGCTGAGCTTTTCTATAAAACGCTGATTTCTATGGTACTGCTTGGCTCGCTGCTCGGCGTGCTGACCGTGCGAACACGTTCCATTGTGCCGGCCACAGTTGGCCATATTGTATGGAATATCTTATCCATGTTCGGATTGCCGATGCTTACGATGATGCGATTCTGACCGCGGCAGGCGACCACATCATCGCAGGCACCATCGATGGCCAGCTTCTCTGGCTCAAATAGGCATTCAGGCGAAAAATATCTGCAAACTGGCGCGAGTGGTGGAATCTATTCATAAATTGGGGGGATTCCATGACCGACGAGTACACGCAGCCCGATTGCCCGACCCCGGCAGATGCAACCTATCAGCGCGATGAGGCCAAACGCTCCAGTTGCTCCCACTCAAAGGGTTGGCCCAATGAACTCGAAGCCGCATTGCTCGCGCTTGCCGCGCTGTTCTTCGGCATGTGGGGATACACGCAGCTTCTGATGCCGTTCGGCTCGCAGACCCTCCTGATGCGGCGTCTTCATGACGTCATTCCGATAGCCCTGCTGATGGTGCTTTTTCTGTTGATGCAGCGGCGTTTCCGCTTTGACCTGCTCGGCCGTTTCGCGTCATGGACAGTCGTTTTTGTTGCGGCGGCGGCGTGGGCTGTGCTGGTCATCAACCTGACTATATTCAATGACAAGCCTATCAGCGGCGCGATGATATGGGCCATTCTCTGGGGCGGCACGGCTGCGCCGGTTGTCGAGGAGTTGTTCTTCCGCGGCGTGCTGCTCGAAGCATTGGCATGGCATGTCACCGATGCTTGGGCGGTGATTATCTCTACTCTGGCGTTTGTTTTTATCCACGCACCGGCAACTGAGCTTTACCTCGGCGGGCTGAGTATGCTTGTACCGCTTGGCTTGATTTGTGGGGCGCTGACTGTGGGAACGCGTTCCGTCGTGCCTGCAATATTAGTGCACATTGCCTGGAATCTTTATTTCATACTCTGTTTTCCGTATATGGGTACTGATGGTTTCGCCACTGCGACCGCCCTTGGTGTGGCTATCATCCTCGGCATTTCAGTCACCATTGGCCTGCTCACGTATCTCAACAGAAGGACAGCCGAATGAAGATGCAAGCGCCGGACTACATTGAACGCCGGGGCGAAAGTGTCCTGATGGTCTGGGGCGACCTCCCATATTGGACGGTCGTTGACCGGCCTGCTGCCCGCTTCATCGAAGCCCTCGCGACGGGGCATTCTCCGGCCGATGCGCTGGATGCCTGCGGTGGCGGTCGCGACATGGAGCGTGACGCCGCGCATATCATCGTATCCCTCAAGCGCGCCGGGGTCATAGGAAACCGCCGAATTGGCCTGCCGCGAGAGCGCATTGAGAGCATATCTGTCAATGTCACGAATCGATGCAATTTGAAGTGTGCTTTCTGCTACAATGCAGGTCGTGATATTCCGAAAGATGAATTGAATGCAGAGCAGATGATTGCGGCCTTTGAAAGCGTCCGCCGCTTCACTGTAAAAGGCGCGATGCTTGCTCTCTTCGGCGGCGAACCACTGCTCGAAAAAGAGAAAACACTTGCACTGGCGAGCTGGGCGAAGCGCCGCCGCATGAACGTCATTGTCTCCAGTAATGGCTTGCTGGTGGACGCGGATTTTGCCAGGCGCGCCGCCGAAATTGGCTTTGACTGTCAGGTATCCATAGACGGTGCGACCGCCGCCAGTCATGATGCGATTCGCGGAGCTGGCACATTCGAGCGCGCACTCGCTGGCGTCAGGCAGTTTGTCGATGCTGGCGCACACACGATGATCAGCATGGTATTCCATGATGGCAATATCGATGAAATACCAGATTATCTGCGCATGGCCTCACGGCTTGGCGTCGATGAGGCGCGCTTCATCCCGCTGAAAAAGCTCGGTGGAGGCGGAGATTTCGAGACGCCGGATCTCGCGGCCGCCATCCGTTTGATTGCAGCTCTGTTGGACGAGGAGCCGGAGTTGGGGCGCTTGCTCGGTCGTGATTTCGTCTCCATTCTGGCGGGGACATGTCGCGATTGCAGCCGTCGCCAGACCTGCGGTACTGGCAGCCAGACGTTCCTGCTTGATGCCGATGGGAGCGTCTATCCATGCATCAACCTCGCGTGCCCCGAAATGTGTGCTGGCAGTGTTTTGATGGAACCTTTACGGTCTATATGGGTTAAATCAGATGTGTTTCAACGGGTGCGCAAAGACGTACGCCTTGAAAACCGCATTGGCGCATGTACCGAGTGTTTTGCCCGCTACTGGTGTATGGGCGGCTGCCGCGGCGAAGCATACGCGAACACTGGTCGTCTCGACGTCCCATCGGTCTCATGTGCCGAGAATCGGCGCGCGATTATCGAAACTTTCTGGACAGTTGCACAGCATCCTGAGCTTGTGCGTGTGGGGCAGAAATACTGTTGAAGGAGCCTGCTTATGCGCATTGAACACGAGGGATATGTTCAGCATCAGCCAACATACCAGCATGTGGGGTATTTATCTGCTGGTATAGACAATAACGTGATTCTCAGCGATCGCCCATTTTCTGGGCTCTTCTTCGGGTTTGCACTGCTTTGTGCGGTAATGGCGCTTTCTGCCCGCAGGTCCAGCCGTGGCTGGATTGTCAAAGGCGCGGCGCTCATACTTGCGGTGCTTGCCGGCGGTGGGGTGCTTGCCGGCGCGTGGTCGTCGCTCAACCCAACGTGGAATATGGCGCCGCTGCTGCAGAAAACCATAGTAACCATTGAGCGTCTGTCTGCCGAAACGGAGGCTTTCGCCAAAGAAAACGGGCGTCTCCCAACCGAGGAAGAGTGGACGAAGGCCCATACCGGAGAGGCAGATCTTGACGGCTGGGGCAACCCGCTCATTTATACCATTCAGGAGGAACCTGACTCCTTTGATGGCCAGCTGTACCGCATCGCCACATATCGCGAGCGGTACGTGACGGTGAAATCGCCAGTCCTCATTGGTAGTGACGACTTTGGACCTGATGGGATATTTGGCACTGATGATGACAAAAAGTCAAACATAACGTTCGGGATACTGCAATATCGCAAAGTGGACCTGTCTGACTTCCCACACGGGCGTGCACCACGAGCGGTCAAAGTGCCGCAGTCGTAGACCTTCCTGCGAGTGCACGATTGGCACCAGTCGCTGACCGCGTGGCGAGATGCTATTGGCTCAATGCATCCTGCCTCTCTGACTGCGGGGCGCGTATTTTTGCGCTCCGCGTCTTCTTTTGCCACATGCTCGCAAATCCGTTGACCTCCGCGTTGTGCCTGTGGTACTTTACCCTGAGACGTGGGCTGGGCACATTGGCTGCGTCTTTTCTTGCATATGCTCGCAATGTCTCATACTTGCAAATATATCGGGAGGCGTTCTTCGTGGACAAACTTCGCATCGGTGTAATTGGCGTGTGCGGACGAGGTGCTATTGCCAACAACTGGCACAACAACAAGCGCTCAGAGGTCGTTGCGGGCGCAGACATTATCGACGACAATCTCGCCAACTTCAAAGAGCGCATGGGCGACGATGTATTCGTCACCAAAGAGTACCAGCGCGTGCTTGAGCGCGATGACGTCGACGCCATCGCGATTACCGTTCCCGACTATCTCCACGAAGAAATAGCCTGCGCGGCGCTTGATGCCGGCAAGCATGTTTTCCTCGAAAAGCCGATGGCCATCACCACGGCTGGCTGCGATCGCATTCTTGCGGCATGGAAAGCCTCCGGCCAGCACTTCATGGTTGGCTTCAACATGCGCTATATGTCGATTTTCCGGACTATGAAAGAGATTATCGAATCCGGTGCTATTGGTGAAGTCAAAGCCGCCTGGTGCCGCCATTTCGTCGGCATGGGAGGCAATTTCTACTACCAGAGCTGGCATGGTCCACGCAAAAACAGCAACACCCTGCTCCTGCAGAAGGGCAGCCACGACATTGACATGATCCACTGGCTCACTGGCCAGTATTCAAAGCGCGTTGCGGCATTTGGCAGCCTCGACTTTTTCGGCGGTGACAAGCCCAATGATCTCACCTGTGATGACTGCCCCGAAGCTGGAACGTGCTGGGAATACAGCGACAATATCCGCAATAAATGCGCGTTCCGTCAGGAGAATGACGTCGAGGACAATAACGTCATGATTATGGAGCTTGATGGCGGCGTCAAAGCCTCCTATCTCCAGTGCCATTTTACCCCCGACTACCACCGGAATTACACGATTATCGGCACCGAGGGCCGCATCGAAAATTCCGAGCCTGAGATGAAGGTCTGGCTGAAAACCCGCCATTCCAACAGTTGGCGCGCTCTGGCCGACCGAACGTACGACATCAAGTCGGCCAGTGGTTCGCATGGCGGCGCCGATCCTGTCATCACAGAGGATTTCCTCGACATGGTCATTGATGGCAAAGAGCCGCTGGCCACACCGATTGCCGGCCGCATGAGCGTAGCCGCAGGATGTGCTGGCGCTGATTCCATGCGCAATGGCGGTCAGGTTCAGGAGATCCCGCCAGTCGCAGAGTAGCTTTCCATGGCGATGCGCATCTCATTGCATAATCACGACGGCCTGCGGCAAAAGCCGCAGGCCGTTTCTATTGCGCAGGTCCAGTTTAGGCTCAGGCTATTCGAACGGGAAATGTCGCCTGTAGTATTGCGTACCAAATTGCTCAAAGTCTTCCAGCAG